>JAQULZ010000075.1 GCA_028718375.1 Victivallaceae bacterium
CGCCGCAAAATTCGCAAAAACGTCGATCAGTTCCGGTTTCGGATAATGATCCATACCCAGATTCAGGATAAGCACATAATCCGCCCGGTAAACCAGCAGGCTTTTATCGCTTTCGTCGGCCTCAAAAACTAAATATTTACCATTGCCGCGCCGGTAATTCCCGGCGCAGTCCGGCGACCGGAAGGAATTCACCAAGCCGCCGTTCAGGCATTCCGGATCAGCGCCCAGACGGCATAATGCTTCCGCAAGCCAGGCGGTAACCGTAGTTTTGCCGCAGCTGCCGGTTACGGCAACGGAAATTTTTTCCCGGCTCAGTCTGAGCGCCGCCGCCAGCGCCGCCGCCCGGTGAAGCTGGGGAATTCCGGCCGCCGCGGCAAAGTCCGGATTGTCCTCCTCGATTGCCGTGGAATAAACCAGGCAATCCGGCGTCAGGTGTCGGCGGAAAGAACCGTCCTGGGGAAAGATGCTGATCCCCTGCGCTTTCAGAGGAGCAATGATCGGCTGGTTTTCCGGTTGTTCCGCACTGCGGTCGCTGCCGGACACCGAACAGCCGTGCGCCGCGAAAAACTGCGCCAGCGCGCTCATACCGATTCCGCCGATTCCGACGAAATGCAGTTTATCACCAGTTTTTATTGCATACTCGAAACTCATCGTTTTTTTCTTTGTCCATCCCGCCGGACCGTTTAATAAGTTAAAAGTAATTTCTATCCTATTTTCCCTTGTTCAACAGGGCCGGATCAGGTTTGACATCCAGATAGCGCAAGGTGCGCTGGGCGATTCTCCGGAAAGTCGGCGCCGCAACCGTTCCGCCGTAAGTCGCGCCTTTGGGCTCATCCGCCGTGACCAGCAGCACGAAAGCCGGCTGGTAAGCCGGTACAAACCCGATAAAAGTCGCAAAATATTTCGAATGCGAAAATTCTCCGTTAATAAATTTCTGACTGGTCCCGGTCTTGCCGGCGACGTCATAGCCGGAAATCGCGGCTTTAGTGGCCGTTCCCCCTTCCCGCGTGACCAGCACCATCATGTCAATCATGGTTTTCCAAGTAGCCGGATTACGGTAAATCGACTTCGGCGGCTCGATCCACATTTTGATCTCCCGGTCTTTCCCCGGGATTTTTATCCGGTCGATCAGCCGCAGTTTCGGTATTTTGCCGCGGTTTGCCAGTCCGCAATACGCCCGTACCAGCTGCAACGGCGAACAACTGATTCCCTGCCCGATCGGAAACCGGGTGATGGACAGCCCGTCCCAATCCTCGGGCTGCTTGAAAAGACCGCGCGTTTCGTGCCTCAACTGGATGCCGGTGCGGCTGCCGAATCCGAACGCGCGCAACGTCCTGTTAAGCCGCGCCTTGCCCATTTCGACGGCGATCTTCGCCGTTCCGATGTTGCTGGATTTCTGAATGATCTCCCGGGTCGTCAGGATACCCAGCGGATGGGCGTCATGCAGTACTTTTCCCGCATACACCCAATGGCCGCGCTCGCAGTCGAACCGGGTATCCGGGGTTACTACCCCGGCGTCGATAGCGCCTGAAACGGCCACCGGTTTCATGGCGGAACCGGGATCGAAAGTATCCGAACTGATGCGGCTGCGCCAGGAATCCGAGTCCATCTTTCGGCGGTCATTGGGATTGAAGGACGGCCGTTGCGCCACCGCCAGAATATTACCGCTATAAGGGTCGGCCATGACCGCATACGCCGCTCTCGGTTTCCATTCAACCCAGAGTTTTTCCAGTTCTTCTTCCACGATGGCCTGGAGCGGTTCGCTGACCGTCAGATAAATATCCCAGCCGTCGTGCCCCTTAACCTGCTCCTTTTCACCGTAAACCAGCGGGTGTCCGTCCCGCGACCGCTCAAACTTTACTTCGCCCTTCGACGATGAAATCTGTTTGTTGAAAGAACTCTCGATGCCCAGTACCGGGACAACTTCCCCGCGATCGACATTGGTAAAGCCGAGAATATTGGCCAGCAGTTCGCCTTTGGGGTAATAGCGTTTATGGGTCTCATTAAAAAATATCCCCTTGAAACCCTTTGATTTTTTCCCGGCCTTGCCGGTCTCCTTATTACCCGGATAAATCACCTGTTTCAACTTTTCGGCAACTTTCAGCGGTACCTGACGCGCAATGACCGCATAGCGGACTTCATGCGTAATCTTTTTGCCGCTTTTATCCGTGAAAGTACGGGTCTTGCGGTTCAGTTTGGCATGGACCACGGCGTAATCCAGTTTAAGCCGTGCGGCCAGCAATTTCGCCAGTTCGCAACATTTTTTCGGGTCTTTCGCGGTAATACTCGGGTCTGCGATAATATCATCGCAGGGGATGTTGCCGACCAGAAGATTGCCGTTGATATCGAAGATTTCGCCGCGCTTGCTGGTCGTGGTGCGGGTCGCGGTATACTGTTTCCTCGCCTTGGCATAAAGTTCGGCGTGCCGGCTCACCTGAACATAATAAAGCCGCCCCCACAGCCCCGCAAAAATCAGGACGAAAACCGTTACAACCAGTTTCGTCCTTATCCTCAGCGCATCATTACCAGTGAGCATTGGTTTGTTCCTGAGCTTCCCGTTGCCCGGGTTCGGTTTATTTGCCGGATAAAGCCATCGCCATTCTTCGGGCCGCAACATCCGCTTCCGGCTTCGCGGCAGGAGTTTCGTCAAAATTGACCGCCAGATGCTGAAGTTGAGCCGGCTGCGGCAATCTTAAATTGAGCTGCAACGCCGCAATCCGGGCGCGGATATGAGGCCAGTTGCTTAAGCTTTCCTTGTGCAGCCGCAGGTTTTCCAGTTCGCGGTCGAGTTCATGAATTTTTTTCCGGTAAGCCTGGGTCTGTTTATCGACTTGGGCGATATTCTTGTTCAGCCAGGTACGGTAATTGAGGGAAAGCGCAATGATGCCGAAAAACAGCAGCAACCCTCCGACCAGGTAAATCCGATCCGCGACCACCGCTCTGGCGGCCGCCTGCCGGCGCCGGCGGGTCGATTTCAAATTTATCGCCTGGATATTCATATTTTTTCCCCTATTCCGATACTTCTGTTTTACTGCACTTTTTCCGCCACTCTCAGCTTGGCTGAGGACGCCCGTCTGTTGTAAGCCGTTTCATCCGCACGCGCCGTTACCGGACGGCGGGTCAATATTTTCAGTTGAGCCGAATGTTTGCAAACACAAACCGGCAGTCCCGGGGGGCAGTTGCAAGCCGCCGCCTGGTTCCGGAAAAACTCCTTGACGATCCGGTCTTCCAGCGAATGAAAGCTGATCACCGCCAGCCGTCCGCCGCAATTCAGCAACGGCACCGCTGCCGTCAAGGCACGCTTCAGTTCGCCGAGCTCATCGTTAACCGCGATCCGCAAGGCCTGGAAACACTTTGTCGGCATCGGCAGTTTTCCCGGCCGGCTTTTACCTAAGACCGTTTCACAAAAAGCCGCAAATTCCAGCGTCCGTCCGAACGGTTTTTCCGCCCGCCGTTCCACAATCTCCCGCGCCAACTGCCGGCTGCGGCGTTCTTCGCCGTAATCGCGAAAAATCCGCGCCAGTTCCGCTTCCGGGCTGTTATTGAGAATCCGGCTGGCAGTCACCGGAGACTGCCGGTCCATCCGCATATCCAGCGGCCCGTCCCGCCGGAGCGAAAAACCGCGCTCGGCGTCATCGAGTTGCGGCGACGAAACGCCGATATCCAATAAAATACCATCCACCGTTGTCCAGCCGGCTTCCCGCACCGCCGCCGCGAACCAACTGAAATTGCCGCGCACTAACCGAACGCGGTCACGCGCGAATTCCAAGGTCTTTCCGGCACGTTCCAGCGCGTCCCCGTCGCGGTCAATCCCCAGCAGTTGCGCCTGCGGATTGGCTTTCAATAGCAAAGAACTGTGGCCGCCGTTGCCGACCGTGCCGTCAATTATCCGACACGGCCCGCTGAACGTCAAATATTCCGTCACCTCCCGGTAAAGCACCGGCAAATGCCGGTATTCATATTTACCGGCCGCAAATTGTCCCTTATCCATTATTTTGACCTAAGGTATTCCTGAACAACCGGGTCAAATCATCATTCGCCTCGCTTATCTTCTGCAGTTCGTCCAGATAAACATCATTGTCAAGCCGCTGTTTTTCCCAGGCTTCCGGGGCACACAGCTTGATATGGCTCACCGCCCCGATCAGCTTCACGTGTTTCGCAACGCCGATACCGTCGAGCAATGCCCGGTCGATCTTTATCCGCCCCTGCTTATCGCACCGGCAGTCGCGCGCCCGCGAACCGATCCGCGCCAACGCTTCCTGCGCCTGCCGGTTGGCCAGCGCCAGCCGCCGCGCTTTCATCAGAAATTCCCGAAAACTCGCAAACGGAAACAATAACAAATCATTATCCCGGCCCGGAAAAAGAATCAGCCGGGTAGGCCCGGCGCCGGAACGCCATTCGCTGGGCACGGCAATACGGCACTGAGCATCGAGCGAATATTCAAATTCACCTAAAAAGAACAACTCATCCTGACTCATACCGTCCATCCGCCGCCCCTGCTGTTTCCAGAATATCCCTAAATTACCCTTTTTTACCCTATATCACCCTAGTATAACATAAGGCAATAGATTTTGCAACTTTTCGGAGAAGAAATTTCGAGTTATTTAACTGGACGCGACTGACCGATTACCTGGACGCGGATGCCGAAAGCGTTAAAACGAACTGTGCGCTACCGAGGTAGCGACGGTTCGTTTTGGCGCCAAACGGCACCGCAAGAATCCGACCGTACACGGCAGCATGCTTTTGGGCTCGTTCACCGGCAAAAAGAATGGTGCGATAGACCTATCGCTCATTATTTTCGCCGGCAACTCAGCCTCAAAATCAAAGCTGTTTTTACTAGTGTCAAGTCAAGCCTGTAAGGTCAACAAGATTGCGAATCATCCGGATGCTGGATGGTCTCGAATCTGACACGCCGCTACCGAGGTAACGGCTTGGTCAGAGTCGCGAAATCCAGGGGCGGATGAACGCAACCGCTTTGCGGCCGGGGGGTTGTGCATTCTGTCGAGCGTTGCCGGTTTGTCCGATGGGCACATCGCCCTGCGCCAACAACGCTCGACAGCTCTGCACAAATCCCCTCGGTCTTGCCGACCTTACAGGCTTGACTCGACACTAGGATGTGTTCACACTATTGAGTCAATATTTTTGTTGCAACTTGGTATGAACTATACATGAAAACGTTTTTTGAAGTCCGCATAAAATTCCGGCGGCGGCGGGGTTTTCCGGTAGCGGATGGCTTCGTATTCCCGCAATAACCGCACCAATCGTTCCTGTTGTAACTCGGGCAGCTTCGCTTTGCTCAACTCCCGGACCAAATCAGCGACAGTCGAAGCCGGGGTCAGGTCGAGTGCGTACCTGGCGGTCAGAAGCCGCTGCATTTTCCGGTATTTTCCGGACAGTTCGGCCAACCTTTTTTCCGGGCGGTCGAAATCGTGTCGCGCCCGCCGGTTCAGAAGTCGGCGGCGGAGGCGGAAAATCAGGATCACCGCCGCCAGCAAACCCAGCAGCGGGCCGCGAATGCGATCATAGCAGATCAACACCGTCAGGCGCCAGACACCCAGCCAGAAATCTACTATCGCGCGGGCGAAATAACCGCGCCGCAGGTCAGACAGGAGCTGCCGGAAGGTTTTGTTGAAAACATCCGACCAGGATTCAAGCACCGACCAACTGCGCTTATGACCGGGAATATTCTCCGGCGGCGTCGGATCCGCCAATTGCCAGCGTTGTTCATCGCGGTCGAAGACCTCCGTCCAGGCGTGGGCGTCACCGAGCCGCGCCACGTAATATGACTCCAGCGGATGCCGTTCCGCGCAGATGAAACCGGTAACATAGCGCGCCGGAATCCCCAGGCGGCGCAACAGCAAAATCATCCCGGCCGCATAGAGTTCACAATGCCCCTGACGCGTTTGGGTTAGAAAGCTCAATACCGGATCAACCGGGTCGCGCGGCTGCGGCCGGATTTTATAAGTGAAATGGTCCCGGAAGTATTTGAGCAGCACGAGAATGCGCCGCCGGTCGTTCAGGGCGGGATGGTGCAGTTCCGGGATGCCGGCCAGAACGCGGTCGAGTTCCGGGATAAGATGCTCTGGAAGCTGGGTATAGGTTACTGCATCCGGTTTCGCCGGCTGCCGCCAGGCGGCTGCCGCGACATCGGCGGGGCGGTAAACTGTGTAACCGCCGTCGCTCATCCAGTCCTCGAAAGCGACATTACCGTCGACCGTATACTTCAATCGATCGGCAATGATATCGATCTGGGTAAAATTTCCCGGCAGCAACAGAACCTTGCTGAGCAGTCCGGACGAAACCAGAATGTCGACGGCATATTTCGCGCGGCCTTTTCTGTTGATGGAGAAAGTCGGGCAATCCGTCTCGCCGCCGTCCCGCCGCCGCATGGTGGTAACGGCCGGGTTCTTATTCACCTGCCAGCGCCCGTTCGCATAAACCGTATAGGCCTTGCCGCGCAAATAACCCGGTTCAGCCGCCGCAATTGCCCGGATCACGATTTCATCCTGATGTTTCAGTATCTCGGGCGAGATCACCTCATTGAGATCGGCGTTTTCCCCAAACACCGCCCTGCCGCCGCGGCGCTGCAGCAACCCCGAACGCAATAACGTATCCTGTAAACTGCGGATTTGCGTCTCGAAACGCCGGAAAAGCCGATAGGCGCCGTAGTTCGCCGGAATCAGCAGGATCAGGAAACTGATGAAGATCAGGGTCCTTTTCAGCCGGTAATGCCGCATTTCCCGCGTTATCGCGGCCAGGGCGCAATCGCGGCAGGCCAGTAAAATGAACAATCCGCCGAGCCCGATGCAGACCATATAGACCGCAGTAAAATTCCGTAACACGATTTCCGGGGCCGGAAAACGCCGGGTTTCGACCGGCAGCCGCAGCACATTGCCGCCGAACGCCAACGCGATTGCGGTTGCGGCGGAAGCGACGGCATAGGAATATTTCTTCGAGTCGAAAAAAGTAACGGCGACCGCCAGGTACAAAATGACCGGTATGGTAAGGTTAAGGCGGAATAACGAACTCAGATATTCAAAGCGGTCATCACTCATCGGAATCATATAATCCGTAAATACCGCGGTTACCAGCGCGAGGATGACGGAATAAATGATCGTCCGGTCATTAAGCCGGACGGCGTTTTTCAGAATTATCGACAGCAACAGGCCGCCCAGGGTAATCATCAGGACATGCGGCAAATCCGCAGCGACTGAAAACAGCAATGCGGCCGGAAACAGCATTCCGGCACATAAGGCGCTAGTGGTAAAGGACTTTCTTTTTTTCCGGCCCGTCATAATTTGACCGCTTTCCCTTTTTGAATATCGGCCGCGCTGAAGACTTGGAACCGGCTCGGAACTGATATTTTCTTATGATTGCCGATGATTATGACCTTGGTACGGATGCCGTAATTGTTCAGCCGGGAAATCAGTTTCCGGCCTTCCCTGCCCCACCCCTGCAGCAGGACGACGGCACTGCCGACGCCGGAAATCTCCTCGATGACGCTCGCTGAAATTTCGCTCACCGGAATGCGGTGATTGACTTCAAGAGCGGCCAGAATATCCATAATGTCGTCGAAACAGCTCAAATGCCGGCCCGCTTTGAAATGATAAACATCCAGTCCGGTGGCAAAAATATCGACGACATATTCGCCGCGGGTCAGGTAATCGATCAATGCCGACGCCAGCGATAAAGCCGCCTCCAGTTCGGCAAAAGACTGTTTCCGGCTCAACCGCAGCCTGAAACTGGTCACGGGACTGACATAGGTATCGACGATGACCGCGATCCGGCTCAAATATTCCTGCTGAAATTCCTTGATTATCAATTCTCCGGCGCGGGCGCTGCCGGCCCAGTCGAGGTGACGCAGATCGTCGCCTTCGCGGAATTCGCGGTTGCCGAAAAAATCCAGGGATTCCCCGACTTTGGACACCCGCGCATTGCCTTCCTTCTGGTAACGCAGCGCTACCGGCAAGTCCAGGGAAACCAGTTCATGGAAAGCCGGATAAACCAGCAGCACGTCGGACGCCGCTTTTTTCCGGCGGCTCATTTTGAACAGTCCCAGGGGAAAGGCGGACTCGGCAATCGGGGAAAAAATATCGTATTTACCGCGCCGGAAGGCGATTATTTCCGCCCGGGCTTCCAATTGCCGGCCGGGGGGAATGACCCCGAGCGCCGCGGGACTTACAACCTCCAGGCCCGGCGGCAGCCGATAATTGTCCAGTTTTATATCCCAGGCGCTCAGCCGCCGCAGATTCCGGAGCGGGTAACGGACGGTGAAGGTCGATCCGGCGCGAACCCGCCGCGGCACCTGGCGGGTTATTTCCAGCTTCGGGCGGAAAATCAGCGCCCCGGCCAGATCAATCAGAAAAGCAACGAATAACGCCAGGCCTACCAGCCGCATCGGAGAATTCCAGGCGATCAGGCTGTACAGAATAATCATCGTGCCGGCCGGGAACAAAAACTGAGCGGGAACGGTAAACAGCCGGCCGTAAAACGCCAGCGTCCAGATTAGCGCCGCCGCGGTTATCGACCGGTAACTGCCGGGTCGCTTATCGAGCGCCCGGGTGTAATACCAGTCCGGCCCGTCCAGAAATTTATTCCGGTATTTTCTGTATAACGCGGCAATATTCATTTCGCTGTTTTCCGACAAGTCGCTACTGAAAGGCAGGATTAAACCGGTACTTTAACTTTGCCGAGCAGGTCTTCGATGATTTCAACGGCGGAAATTCCGGAATACTTGGTTTTATTCTCGACCACCAGGCGATGAGCCAGCACCGGCGGACTAAGCAGTTTCACGTCGTCCGGCAAAACGTAATCCCGCCCCTGAATAAAAGCGTAAGCCTGACAGCACCTCGACAACAACAGCAGGGCGCGCGGACTCGCTCCCAGCATGATGCGCGTATCGTTCCGGGTCGCTTTGATGATGCTGAGCATATAGTAGGCCACGGTTTTTTCCACCTCGACCTGCCGGACCGCGATCTGCAGTTGCATCGTTTCGGCACAGTTAAGCACGGCCCGGATACCGGCTTCGGGATTGCCGGTGCGGCGGTCGGCCAATAACTCCATCTCGGCGACTTCATCGGGATAACCCAGCGCAATCTGCATCGCGAACCGGTCAAGCTGCGCCTCCGGCAGCGGATACGTTCCCTGATATTCAATGGGGTTTTCCGTCGCGATGACGACAAAGGGATCCGGCAATACACTCGTGGTTCCGGCAATCGAAACCTGTTTCTCGCTCATGCATTCCAGCAGCGCGGACTGAGTGCGGGGAGAGGCGCGGTTGACTTCGTCCGCCAGCAGAATATTGGCGAAAACCGGCCCCGGCCGAAAGAAAAACTCCGCTTTCTGCTGATTGTAAATGGAATTGCCGAGAATATCCGAAGGCAGCAGATCCGGCGTAAACTGCACCCGGCTGAATTTGCCGTCGATACTGGCCGCCAGGGCTTTGGCAAGCGTAGTTTTGCCGACCCCCGGCACGTCTTCCATCAGGACATTGCCGCCGGCCGCCAGCGCGGTAATCAGCAGGGTTATGGGATGAGATTTCCCTTTGATCACCCGGCTGAGGTTGTCGCGCAGCAAAACGGTTCGATTCCTGAGTTCCGCTGCGGTCAACCCCGCCGCTGCGGTATTACGGTTCACCAACCGGCTCCTCCTTGAGGTAAAATAATGACTTTGTTAAAACATAGCTCCTGCTCCCTGAAAATGCAAATCAGCAATTATATCTCCGATTGCCTGTTGCCTGTCCGCAAAATTATGCTAAATTATGGGCGGCCGCGGTAGCCGTACAATTCAATCGCTCCCCGGAAATATATGGCGGAAAAGAAAAACAGCAGCATAAAAACGGTTTTGAACTTTATTTTGAAGACCGGCCTGGCGGCCGTGATCATCTGGTGGCTCATCTATAAACATTACGATTCGTTCGTGAACAATCTGGCCCATATCAAGTACTGGTGGCTGCTGCCCGCCGGGCTGGCCTATGTGTTTCACATGTTCTTCTGTTCCTGGCGCTGGTATAAACTGGCCCGGGTGCTGGGCATAGAAATTTCCCTGGCAGACGCCCTCGTCCTGACGATGAAAGGATATTTTTTCTCGCTGGTCATCCCCGGAGGAGCAATCGGCGGCGACGTCGCCAAAATGGGGTTTTTAAACCGGCACACCGCGCCCGGCTGCAAAGCCGAGGGGGTATTCTCGATTCTGATGGATCGCATGACCGGCATGGCGGCAATGTTCAGTCTGGCGCTGGTCGTCATCCTGCTGTCCCTGCCTACCCTGATGAAAATCCGACTGGAAGTTATTGAACTCAACGACACGATGAGGATTATGGGAATTCTGGGGCTGATCGGGATGTGTCTGGCAGGACTGGGAGCGATATTCTGCATGTTCTTTCACCGCTTCTTTGAAAAAATCCCGCCGGTCGGCTGGCTGATGCACCAGGGCGACAAATACGGTCACGGTATCGTAACCCGGTTCACCGCCGTCCTCGACACTTACCGCAACTCATGGAGGCTGCTGGTAAAAATGAGCTCAATCAGCGTGCTATTCGTGCATCTCAACATCGTTTTCGTGGTCTGCCTGGTCATGAAAAGCCTGGACATGAGCGGCATCCGTCCCCTGGACGTTATCACTGCGGTAACGGTCGGCAATGTCGCCGGGCTGCTGCCGTCCAACTCCGGGTTGGGTTTGCGGGACGTAACGATCAACGTGATTCTCGACGCCGCCGGCATCCCCAACGGCGCGACCATTCCGATCGTGTATTCGGCCATTCTCATTACCTGCAATCTGCTGGCGGGCTTGTTCTTTGTTTTCGATTTCGGCGGGAACAACAGACGAACTTAGCCGGGATCGGAAAATAATGGTTCACGACGGTTTACAATTGGAAATAAACTTCGACCCGGACAAAAACCGTTTTCGCGCCAGTCTCGACCACGGGGAATTTACAGTTTTATTCGAATGTCAGATGCCGGGCGACGATACCGCTCCGTCCGCCGCCGGAGAACGGCTGAAAGAATTCGAATATGCGGTGCTGGGCATTGATGACTTTCCCGCCGGGCTGGCGCTTACCGGCCGTCTCACTGCGGCCAATTCCCTGAATCCGGCCGCTGTTGCCGCCGCGTTAAGCACCGGTAACCGGGACCGTCACCTCATTTTTCTGAGCGGCCGCGAAGCGACTTTGGAACAACTGGCGGAAACCGCGCAGCTCTGCCTGGCAAACGGGTTTGCCAATCTCGTTGCGGTCACCGGCAACACTTATCCGGGGGAGACCGTAAAGGAAAACCGGAACCGGGTCTTTTCCGACAGCGTTCACATCTTGGAACTGCTCCGCCCGCGGGAAAAACAGCCGTTTTTCCCGGGCGGCGTGATCAATCCGTTCAAATATACTCCCGAAACCGCATTTCCGGAGTATTTCAAATTAATTAAAAAATTCCGGCAGGGAGCGGCGTTCGCCGTCGCCCAGTTCGGCTGGGATATGCTGAAACTCCAGGAACTGCGCTGGTATTTGGCGTATCGCGGCTATCATTTTCCAACTGTCGCCCGGTTGCTGCTGCTAAGCCCCGAACTGCTCGAAAAAATCCGCCGGGGCGATCTGCCCGGGGTCCGGCTTTCCGCCAATTTTCAGGCGGTGCTCGAAAGCGAATTGAAATATTCCCGCAACCAGTTCGAAGCCGCCCAATGGCGGCGGCTGGAACTCCAGGCCGCCGGCTGCCGGCTGCTGGGTTACAGCGGAATTCAGATCGCGGGGCTCAATTCTCCGGACAAAATCAAAATCGCCGCTCAACGCGTCCGGGCGGCATTCGGGGAATTTATCGATTTCCGGGACTGGGCGCAGGAATACGCGGAATATCGGGTAAAAGCCGGAATGGCGCCTTATCCTTACCAATTTTATTTATTTGAAGACCTGTTTTCCCGGGTGCATCCGGAACCTGTTCCGGTAATGACCGCCGTGCCGCCGCCGGAATTGTCCAACCCGGAAAAATATTCCTATCTGTTCAGGAGATTCATGTTTCCGCGCGCCCATAAACAAATGCCGGGAACGCATTATTTCGCCAAGAAACTGTTCGCCTCCTGCCAGGAATGTTCCCATTGCCGGCTGCCGCAGACTTTTTACGTCTGTCCGGAACTCTGTCCGAAAGGCCTGGCCAACGGCCCCTGCGGCGGCGTCAATGCGGACGGCAGCTGCGAACATACGGATCTGGAATGTATCTACAATAAAATGATGCGCCTGGCCGAGTGGCGCAACCAGGTACACCGGCTCGAGGAAGAACTGATTCCGCCCGTCGAACGTCATCCCCGGTAACGGAATCACTCCAGAACGGGAATGATTTGAGGAATATTATTGTGCGCCGTGGTGATTTCCACTTCACAATCGTAAGCCTGTTTGATCAAGTGCGGCCGGATCACCTCCGAAACCGGGCCGTCCGCCAATACTTCTCCCGCCCATAACAAGGTCAGGCGGCTGCAATAGCGCGCCGTCAGTTCGATGTCGTGCGAAATAACCATGATCGCAATGCCGCGTTCCTGCAACTTCTTCAGAATCCGCATTAATTTGGTCTTGTGCCCCAAATCGAGCGACGCGGTCGGCTCGTCCAGCAGTAACAGTTCAGGTTCCTGCGCCAGGGCGGCCGCAATAATTACCCGCTGCCGCTCGCCGCCGCTGAGCTCATTGAACCGGTGCAGCCGCAAATCCCGCAAGTCCATGTCGTCGATCGCCTGTTCCACCGTATCGCGGTCGGCGCGGCGTAGCGGCGCGAACAGCGGCAGCCGGCTTATCCGGCCCATTTCCACCACCTGACGGACGGTATAGGGCATCGGAGTCATTACGAATTGCGGCACCACTGCCAGCAGGCGCGCGCGTTCCCGATTGCTCAGGGCCAGGATTTCCCGGTCCCGTAAAAGGACCCGGCCGGCAAAGGGACGCAGAAAGCCGCTGAGCAGTTTGAGGATCGTGGTTTTGCCGGAACCGTTGGGCCCGATCAGGCCGAGGAAATCTCCCGGCCGGACGTTCAGGTTCAAATCCTTCAACAGGAGTTCGCCGGGAGTGTAACCGAATTGCAGATTGACCGCCTTTATTACTTCAGTCATGGCCGGTACGCGTCCTTTGGTTGAGCAGCCAGATGAAAAACGGACCGCCGATCAGTGCGGTTATCACTCCGACCGGGATTTCCTGAGATGCCAGGATCGAGCGCGCGACGGTATCGCAAAGCACCAGGAATATCCCTCCGTAAAACAGGTTCAGGATAAACAGCCGGCGGTGATCGGCGCCGAACAGCCGCCGCATGGCGTGCGGAACGATCAGGCCGACGAAACCGATAATGCCCGACAGCGAAACCGCGGCCGCGGTGATCAGCGAGGCTGTCCCCAGCATGGTCAAAGCGGTTCTTACCGGAGCGACGCCCATATTGTAGGCCATTTCCTCGCCCAGGGCGATGACGTTCGCATGCCGCCCGTAAACGGCCAGCAGCGCCGTCCCGCTCAAAGTAATGATCCAGGCGGTCAGCAGCAAATTCAGGTCGCCGGCTTCCATATTGCCCAGCATCCACCAGGTGATGCTGTTCAGCTCATGATATCCCAGACCGCTGATAATGAACATCAGCCAGCTGGAACAGACCGAGCCGACGATGACGCCGCTCAACAGAATATTTTCGGAATAAACGCCGCCGAAACAGCCCCGGCTTACCGCCAGCACCAGGGTCAGGGCCAGCAGTGCGGCGACGAACGCGGTCAAAGGCACCGCCAGACCGCTCACCGCGGCCAGTCCGGAAATCAGCGCCGCCGCCGCCCCCAGACTGGCGCCGCCGCTGATGCCCAGGATATAAGGTTCCGCCAGCGGATTCTTCAATACCGCCTGGTAGGCGGCGCCGGAAACCGCCAGACCGCCGCCGATAATGAACGCCGTCGCGCAGCGGATAAGGCGTAACCTCACCACTCCGGCTTCAAGGCCGTTCTCGGCAAAAATATCCGCCGGACTTATCCAGAACGAGCCCCAGCACAAAGCCAGAACGAACGTCCCGGCCAGCAGCAGGGGCGGCGCCAGATAACCGATCACCGTTTTTATCCGTATTTTCATGGTTTTGCTTTCAGCCCGGTTTTGACCGTCGCAAATATCTTCCGCAGCAGCCTGATTCCTTCAATACAGCGCGGTCCCATCCGGCAAACCAGGTCGGGGTTGATTTTATAGAACAGCCGGCCGGTTTTCACCGCGGCGAGGTCTTTCCAGCCGGGACGCTCCGCAAGTTCCCTGGCCCGCGTTTCCGGCATGGCGGGCAAAATCAAAACGTCCGGCTGGTACGCCAGAACCCACTCCAGAGGACAGTAAAAATACGCTTTCGGCTGTCCCGCCGTTACGCTGACGCCTCCCGCCAATTCAATCATATCAGTAATGAACGAGCTCCGCCCGACCGTAATCAGCGGCGTATCCTGAATCACGAACAGGACTTTGACTTTATCCGCCGCGGGAATCTTATCCGCCTCCCGCCGAAATTCGTCCAGCGCCGCCTGATCCCGCCGGATCAGCCGCGCGGCCAGCTCCGGACAATCCAGGATTTTTCCCAGCGTTTCCAGCGTTTTGAAATAGTCGGCAAACGATTTGTCCGGCAGAAAAATAACTTCGATGCCGAATCCCCGGAACCGTTTGATCATCGCCCGGTCCTGCAAAGCCGAACTCGCGACGTAATCCGGTTTCACCGCCAGCACCCGTTCGAAGTCAGGCCGGCCGAAACGGCCGGTCACCGGGATTTGCTGTGCCGCCACCGGATAATCGCAGGCGCTGGAACGGCCGGCCAGACATTCTTCCCGGCCCAAGGCAAATACCGCTTCCGTGATATTCGGACTGAGCGATACCAAACGCACCGGTTTTCCGCCCGCCGCTCCCAGGCACAAAAAGACCGGCCCCATAAATAACATTAAAAAAAGATATTTCATAACCTTCCGGTTTTGCGGATTAAAATGGAAAAATAATCCCCAATTGCCGTTTTGTCCAGTTAAAACGAAATCATTTCGGTTAATGTATGGATGCGGGCGCCAAAAGTCAAAAAAATAAAAAATGGCGGATGTAACGCCTCGGTGATCCAACGGCCGAAAACGTTGGTCGCTCATCCTTAATGAGCGAAAGTATTGCGCGGTTTGCCGCGCCCGAACAGTACCGCTCTCGCAAAGCGATGTCCGGAAAAAATACGCTCCGCTGATTT
Organism: Victivallaceae bacterium; assembly: GCA_028718375.1. Classification (GTDB taxonomy): domain Bacteria; phylum Verrucomicrobiota; class Lentisphaeria; order Victivallales; family Victivallaceae; genus JAHOYW01. The sequence continues at coordinate 15,183 of JAQULZ010000075.1, forward strand.
TTTCCGGACGTTGAGTGGTATGATTAGTTAACAACCACCCCTAGAAGCAATACTGTTCATTTAGCTATTGACATAATTAGAATGCGTGGTATAGTATCCGCAACCAAAGGAGGTTGCAGATGTCCAGAACAAAAGCAGCGCTTAAAGGCGGTGTAAGGGTGAGCGATTATAT
>JAQULZ010000076.1 GCA_028718375.1 Victivallaceae bacterium
TACCTTCATGATAACCTGTTGGGTTAAGTTTTTATATTAAAGTTGTAAGGAACATTAATATAACACACTCAACAAGTTATCTCTAATTGAAAATCAAATAAATCCTGATTTTTTCACGGATTCAGGCTTTCGTGTATTTCGTGGTTAAAAAACAGGGTGTATTTCCGTTTTTTTTCTTTTGGGGCTGGAAAAAATTTACCGCCGGTATTATTTTACTCCAACCTGTAAAAACAGAGAGAGTTCATGGCGGCCAGAAAAGAAGTTTGCACTGCGGATGAAGTCAAAGCGGCGGTCCGGAAAGTCGCGGACGACATCATTTCCGAATTTCTTTCCCCGTCGTCCGGCGATTTCGCGGTAATCGGGATTCATCAGCAGGGCGTTCCGCTCGCCAAGCGCCTGATTGCCGTTATTGAGGAGAAAACCGGTTATTCTCCTGAACTGGCCCTGCTGGATATTTCCATGTACCGGGACGACATCGGCGTCCGCCGTGAATTGCCCCGGATCAATGAAACCCTGATTCCCTTCGACATGAATGACAAAGTCGTCATCCTGGTTGATGACGTCCTGTCTTCGGGGCGGACGATTCGCGCGGCCCTTGACGCGGTTACCGATTACGGCCGCCCTCGTCTGATCCGGTTGGCGGTGCTGGTCAACCGCGGCAATCATGAGTATCCGATCGGCGCGGATTATGTCGGGCTTGCTTTGGAAGTGCCGGCTGACCGCAAGGTACTGGTGGAATTTGACGAGACGGACGGGCGGGACGGCGTTTATACGGTGGATTGGAAACGATACCATAAAGCCAATGGAAACAACTGATATGGGAAAATTCAACTGGACCAGAAAAGATTTGCTGAGCATTTACGACCTGGATGTCGAGGAGATAAATTTTATTCTCGACACCGCCGGGGAATTCAAGAAAGTCTCTCAGCGCAATGTCAAAAAAGTCCCGGCGCTGCGCGGCAAGACCGTAGTTAATTTCTTTGTCGAGCCCAGTACCCGCACCCGCATGTCATTCGAGCTGGCCGAGCAGCGTTTGAGTGCCGATATTATCAATATCAGCGCCGGTTCAAGCAGTTTGCAGAAAGGTGAAACGCTGCTGGATACGGCCCGCAATATCGAAGCGTTGCAGGCCGACCTGATCGTGATGCGGCATTCCGCGCCGGGCGCCCATGTGCTGCTGGCCCGCCGGATCAGATGCGGCGTCCTGAACGCTGGAGACGGTTCTCACAGCCATCCGACGCAGGCGCTGCTCGATATTTTTACCATCCGCGAAAAAAAGGGCGGGATCAAGGGGCTGAAAGTCGCAATTGTCGGTGATATTCTGCACAGCCGGGTGGCCCGCAGCGACGCCTGGGGGTTGCTGAAACTCGGGGCGGAAGTGCGCTTGGCCGGGCCGGCGACGCTGGTGCCGAAGGAATTCGAAAAGATGGGGGTTAAAGTTTTCCATAATCTGCGCGCGGCGATCGAAGGGGTTGACGTGGTGAATCTGCTCCGTATTCAGCATGAACGGCAGCAGGCCGGGTTTTTCCCGAGTACCGGCGAATACGCCAGATTTTTCGGGCTGAACGAGGATACCTGCAGCTATCTCAAACCGGATACCTTGATCATGCATCCGGGGCCGATCAATCGCGGTATTGAACTCGATTCGTCAGTGGCGGACGGAACCCGGTCGGTGATTCTGGAACAGGTAACCAATGGTTTGGCGGTCCGGATGGCGGTTTTATTTCTGGTAGCGGGGTGGGTGGAAAAATGACGGTAAACAATGAATATATCTTGAGCGGCGGCAGGGTCGTCGATCCTTTCCAGGGCATTGAAGCGGTGATGGACCTCGGCGTCCGGGACGGCCGGATCGCCGATCCGGCTGCCCTCGGCAACGCCGAGAAAATCGACGTTTCCGGCCTGGTCGTGGCTCCGGGCTTCATCGATCTGCACGTGCATTTGCGTCAGCCCGGCAGTTCCGCCGCCGAAACCATTGCGACCGGCACCCGGGCGGCGGCGGCGGGCGGTTTTACTGCGGTGGTCGCTATGCCGAACACCAATCCGCCCGTCGATACCGTGGCGACGGTTGAATATCTGCGCTATTACGCCGAAAAGAACGGAGTGGTCAAAATTCATCCCTGCGGCTGCATGACCAACGGTTTTGCCGGTCAGGAGATGGCCGCGCTGGGCAGCCTGAAAAACGCCGGTATCGCGGCGATCAGCGACGACGGCCGCTGTATTCAGAATCATGATTTGATGAAACATATCGTGGAATACGCCAAAGCCCTGGAACTGCCGATCCTCGACCATTGCGAAGACGAAATCCTCAAAGGCGGCGGCGTAATGCACGAAGGGGTCTGGTCAGTGCTGCTGGGAATGAAAGGCATGTCGCCGGTTGCGGAGGAACTGATGGTGGCCCGGGATATTATTTTCGCCCGGATGATTGACTGGAAAATCCATCTCCAGCACCTCAGCACGAAAGGCAGTGTGGAACAGGTGCGCGCCGCCCGGAAACGCGGTATTCCGGTTACCGCCGAAGTCACTCCGCATCATCTCGCCCTGACCGATGAATATATCAAGAAATTCGACTCCGATTACAAGGTGAATCCGCCGCTGCGTTCGCCGGAAGACCGTCAGGCCTTGCTTGAGGGGTTGGCCGACGGTACGATCACGGTCATTGCCACCGATCACGCGCCGCATACTCCCACCTCCAAACTGGTCGAATTCGACTACGCCCCGTTCGGGATTATCGGACTGGAAACCGCCGTTCCCGTCACTCTGCGGGAACTGTATCACAGCGGTATCCTGTCGCTCCGCGATTTCGTCGCGAAATTCACGGTTGGCCCGGCCGAGGTGCTCGGATTTGACAACCGCGGTTTGAAACCCGGTTGCGAGGCCGACATCACGATTATCGATCTGCAGCGCGAAGTTACTGTCGACGCGAATAAATTCCGTTCAAAATCCCGCAATACCCCGTTTAACGGTTTGACTTTCAAAGGTAAAGCCGTGGCCACCGTGGTCGACGGCAAATTCGTGTTCAGCGAATTGTAAGTTCAGGTTAATGCTATGACGCTGCTTGCTCCGCAAATCGAAGCCTATCTGGAAAACTCGTCCTGGATTCGGAAGATGTTCGAACAGGGAATTGAACTCAGGAAAACCCATGGGGCTGATAATGTTTACGATTTCAGTTTGGGCAATCCCGATCTGCCGCCGCCGGCGGTGGTGGGTAAAGCCCTGCACGCCGTTGCCGATCAGGCGGCGGCAGCCTTTTCGCTGGGTTACATGCCCAATGCCGGGTATCCGGAAGCGCGCCGGGCTCTGGCGGGTTATCTGAGCCGGACTCAAAAACAGGACATTCAGGCCGAAGACCTGATTCTGACCTGCGGAGCGGCGGGGGCGATCAACGTTTTTTTCCGGGCGGTGCTGGAGCCGGGCGACGAAGTGGTCTGTCCGGCGCCTTATTTTGTGGAATACGGTTTTTACGCCGGAAATTTCGGAGCGCGGCTGGTGCCGGTAAAATCGAAACCGTTGACCTTTGAACTGGATATCCCGGTGCTGGAACAGGCGTTTACTGCTCGAACCCGGGCGGTGCTTGTCAATTCCCCGAACAATCCGACCGGCCAGATCTACAGTCGGGAAGAACTGGAGGCATTGGCGGCAATCATGCGTAAACATGCCGCTCGGACCGGGCGGGTCATTTATCTGATTTCGGACGAACCGTATCGCTTCCTGAATTACGATAAGCTGGAATTGCCGTCCGTATTCGATATTTATCGATACAGTGTTATTGCCGGATCGTTTTCCAAAAGTCTGTCGCTGGCCGGGGCGCGGATCGGTTATCTGGCCGTCAACCCGAAAATCGAAAACGCCGCCCGGTTATATGACGGGCTCGTCATGACCAACCGCATCCTGGGTTACGTCAATGCCCCGGCGGTGGCGCAGCAGTTGTTGACCGCCTGTGTCGATGCGGAAGTTGACGTCGGCATTTACCGGCAGCGCCGCGCCGCCATGGCGAAAGTCCTGGATGACGCCGGAATCCGGTATACCCTGCCGCGCGGAGCGTTTTATTTTTTCGCCGAATCGCCGCTGCAGGACGAGATCGAATTCGTCAGCTTGCTGCTGAAGGAAAATATTCTGGCGGTGCCGGGGCGGGGTTTCGGTTATCCCGGCTATTTCCGGCTGGCGTTCTGCGTCGACGAAAAAGTCATCAAAAAAGCCGCTCCCGGCTTCAGACGCGCTGCGGAAAAGGCGCGGCTTAAACACTGATGCGCCGGGATTTTGGGATGATCGGCACTTCCGGCTTCGGTAACGGGAATGAGGGGTTTCCTAAGGCTGTTGCCGGTTTTTTTGTGGTATTTTTACAATAATCGATGAAAAAATATCCGGTTGACTTGCGCTTTTCATTTTTTGTGTTATAATTTCCATTCCGCGATAAAAAACTACAGGATAACTGTATCCTGACCGGAAATTAACATAGTGAATAAACCCTGTAACTTAAGGAAATAGTATGTCGAAGTACAATGCCTTGCTGCAGAAAAAGCTGGGAAACACTTATCCGAAGCTGGCTGCGCTGAATAACGAAAAACTGGCTGATTTTTTCGGTGAATACATCGAGCTGTGCAATCCCGACTCGGTTTATTTCTGCGATGACAGCGAAGCCGATGCGGAATACGTCCGCCGGCGCGCCGTCGGGCTCGGTGAAGAAAAACCGCTGACCCGCGCCAACACTACCATGCATTATGACGGCGTCGGCGATCAGGCCCGCGACAAAGCTAATACCAGATACATGGTTCCGGCCGATCGAATTGCCGCTATGGGCAAGCTCAACTGCATCGATACGGAAGCCGCCATGGCCGAAATAAAAACCATCATGAAGGACATCATGGTCGGTAAGCAGGCCATTGCCAAACTGTTTTGCGAATGCCCGACCCATGGTCCTTTCTCCATCGGCTGCGCTCAACTCACTGATTCCTGCTACGTTGCCCATTCCGAAGACATCCTGTACCGCCGCGGCTATCGGCATTTTATGGATATGAAAGATAAAAATGATTTCTTCCGCTTCTGCCACAGTGCCGGTGAACCGGATGAGAACGGCTGCTGCGCGAACCTGCAGCACCGCCGCATTTATCAGGACCTCGACAACAACATCGTGTTTTCGATGAACGCTCAGTATGCCGGCAATACGGTCGGCTTGAAGAAACACGCCATGCGGCTGGCCATCAACAAAGCCGGCCGGGAAGGCTGGCTGTGCGAACACATGTTCGTAATGAGCGTGCCGAATAAAGCCAAAGCCCGTTCGACTTATTTCGTCGGGGCGTTCCCGTCCGCCTGCGGTAAAACCTCCACCGCCATGATTCCCGGCGAAAAAATCGTCGGCGACGACATCGCCTATTTCAAAAACATCAACGGCGAATTCCGCGCCGCCAATGTCGAATGCGGCATTTTCGGTATTATCAAGGATGTCAACGGCGATGACGATCCGGTGATCTACGCCACCCTTCATGAACCTAAGGAAATGATTTTCTCCAACGTCCTGACCGGTCCGGACAACAATCCGTATTGGGACGGCATGGGAATCGAAACTCCGAAAACCGGAGTGAATTACGCCGGCCCCTGGACGGAAGGCGGAAAAATCCCGATCTCCCATGGCAATGCCCGCTATACACTGCGAATGGACTACCTGAAGAACCTCGATCCGGCATGGAACGACAAGAAAGGCGTCAAGGTTGACGGCGTCCTTTACGGTGGCCGCGACAGCGACACCTGCGTTCCCTGTGAGGAATCCTTTTCCTGGGAAGACGGCATCATCATGAAAGCCTGTACCCTGGAATCCGAAACCACTTCCGCCACCATCGGCAAGGAAGGCGTCCGCGTACCCCAGCCGATGGCCAACCTGGATTTTATCACTTATCCGCTCGGCGATTACATCCGGAACAATATCGAATTCGGCAAACAGTTCGGCGCCGATTGTCCGAAGATATTCAGCACCAACTATTTCCTGCGTACTCCGGCCGGCAAATTCTGTACCGGGAAACTGGCGAAGAAAGTTTGGCTGCACTGGTTCGAGGGGCGCGTTCACGGTGAGTATGAAGCCTGGGAAACTCCGACCGGTTTCATTCCCAAATATGAAGACGTGAAACGGCTGTTCAAAACTCTGCTTGCTGAGGAATATGCTCTGGAAGATTACACTTACCAGTTCAGTTTCCGCTGCGATTCCTGGATAGCCAAACTCGAACGCGCCAAGGCGTTTTTCGCGGAAATGGCGCCGGCGCTTGCTGAGGAGGTCTACACTTACTGGGATAAGAAGATCGCCGAGTTCAAAGCCGCGAAAGCCAAATCCGGCGGTACGGTTAAACCGGGTGAATGGGAAAAAATCAAGTAAGAATAATCGGAGAGTACCGCCGGATTTGGAGCCGGCGTTCTCCGCAGTTTTTAAAACTTAGCTTTTTCTGTTTGCATTTTTTGTTTTATCGTCGTATCGTAATATATGCGGGTATTTTAATTTAAAGCCGAGAGCGATAAAATGACTATAATTCAACAGGAAAAAAACGGGATCATGGAACTGAGTATTTCGGGCCGTCTGGATGCCGTGTCCGCAGTTGAGGCGGATAAGGATTTCAGCCGGGTCATTGAAGCCGGACATGAACGTTTACTGGTTAATTTGGTCAGCCTTAATTATATCAGCAGCGCCGGACTGCGGGTGCTGCTGGTGGTCGCGAAACGCATTCAGCAGAACGGCGGCAAAGTTGTTTTGTGCGCTCTTTCCTCCAATGTCCAGGAAGTTTTCGAGATCAGCGGCTTCTCTTCCATTTTCAAGATTTTCCCCAGCAGCGAGGAAGCCGTCCGGTTCCTGGAATCCTGATTTAACGGAAGGTACCCGTCGTCAGAAAACGCAATACCGCCGCATGTATTCTTTTCAGGTACACCATAAAGCAATGTTCCGCTTTCATAACGCAGTGTTCTTTCATGCCGGGAAGATAAGTGGCTTCCAGAGCCACCTGCTGGTCGTATTTTGCCGCGATGATGCCGATTTCCGGGCCGGTGATGAACGGCACCGAATGAATGGCGGATTCCTGACCGTTACTCAGTTCGGCCAGCGGCTTCAGCCATTTCCCGATGATCGGCAGATGTTTGGCCAGCCGGCGCGCTACGCCTGAACCGCGGTGAGGCGGCGCCAGCATTACGATCCGTTTGACTCGCCCCGCGGCCAATGCCGGATTTTCCGCTCCGTCATTTTCCGCCAGGGCGTAACGGGTCAATATTCCACCCATACTGTGGGTAACGATATTTAGCGGAAGTTCCGGATTTTCCGCCATGATTTTAGTCAGATAACGGCGCAGGTCATCACCGTGGGCGGAAATCGATTTGGTCGAAGTTTGATAATCGTAAATGTAAACCGCGAATCCGTGCCGGCACAGATATTTGCCCAGCGGATACATCGCATAGCTGCGGCGAATGAGCCCGTGGATCAGCACTACTATTTCATGACGATCGTTTTCCGGCGACGGCGACAGGTAAAAATGACACCTTTTCCCCCTGAAATATTTTTCTAAAAGCCCCAGCATTTTAACTTTCCTGAAAAATCGCGCTACTGTTTTCCGCTGATGGTAAATTTACCTGCCGTGGATTCCGATTGCAAGTCCGCAGCGCGGTAAAATCAGTTCCGGGACGATTACCGCGGCGTGGCCTCGAAAAAAGCTGCTGATACCGAATTGCATTCTAATAGCTGGTAAAAACAGCTTTGATTTTGAGGCAAAAGCATGCTGCCGTGTACGGTCGGATTCTTGCGGCGCCGTTTTGCGTCAAAACGAACCGTCGCTACCCCGGTAGCGCCCAGTTCGTTTTAACGCTTCCGGCATCCGCAATAATTCCGATTTTTACTTGCTCTTAGATTGCAATTCGGTATGAATAATTGTCAATGCGGTGGAATTGTGTTATATTATATCAAAAAGATAATTCAATCCGGAATTGGCCGTGGGACAGAAGCGCAACCCGAAAAAAAGTCGGAAGACCTTAAGTTCAAAGGAAAAGCAGCAGTATCTAAGAATAATTGTCATGCTGCTGATAATGGTTCTTTTCCTGGGAGTGATCGGTTTTGCCGGCTGGGGCTTATCCCGGGTTTTTTTTACCGGGAACGAGCGGTTTATTTTGCGCCGGACTGAACTGAACGGCCTGGATGCGCAGCTTACCGGGCCTTTGATGAAATATCTGAAGCTCACCTTCAACCGGGACAATCTTTTTGACATTGATCTGGCTGCAACCAGGCGGAAAATCGAGCAAATATCCTATATCAAAAGCGCGAGTGTTTACCGGGTATTGCCGGATACCCTGAGAATAGATATTATGCAGCGGGTGCCGATGGCGTATTTATCGGTGTATAACTCCAAGTGGGTAGTCGATGAAGATTCGATCGTCATGAACCGGAAATACTGTATGAAATTGAAATATCCTTTGCCGGTTGTCTCGGGAGTGAAATACAGTCGGCTTAGAGCCGGTGAAAAACTGCCCGGTTTAACTCCGGCGATCCAGCTGATCAAATTAACCGCTGGTGAATTCCGGAACTTCAAAATATGTTCAATCTCGCTTGAAGACCCGCAAAAGATCGTTTTTGTCATGATCAGGGAACGCCATGCCTATAAGGTGCTGATGCCGCGCCGGAATCTGAAAGATATGCTGCAGGTATTGCGTCATGCGTTTCGTCAGAAACGAGGCGATTATAAATCCACTGTCGATCTTACCTACAGTAATCAGGTCATTTTCCGGTAAGCTCCGAAATCAGCGGTAATTACTGTTGACCGCTTGCAAAATACGCCCTTTACGAGTATTATATTGATGTAATACCAATTCGCGATCGTTACTATATTTTTGATCGCAAATTGGTATAAGGTTCTCCCGGGTTTTTTCGGGGGTGATCCGGATTCGACTGGATTAGTTACTGGTTGATGGCATGCCGAGGATGACCGTTGGCCTCGTTAATCATCGGTTGCAATAATAATTGCTAACGAAGAATACGCCTTAGCCGCTTAGTTCGGCTACGTCTCTCCTCCGACGGGCGCTGAGAGGGTAGAGACGTCGGCAGCGTCCTGGCTTTGAAATCAGGTCTTTGGGTTTCGGGCGAGATTCAATAAAGACTAGTCTGGAAGCGCGCCTTGTTCGCCGGCATAGCGGAAGGACGATAAAATCCAAAGGTGAACTATGCATGTAGAAGTCTTCCTTTTACTCTTTCAGCACGGGGGTTCGACTCCCCCCACCTCCACATTTTTTGGTTGTTTTTCAACGACGAATTTACTCCACCGCGTCGTCCAATGATTGATTTTTCCAAAGCGTTTCCCATGCTTCCATCACGGCCAGTACCGTTTCCGGGACAAATCCGGGACCCAATTCGAGCTGGGCTATAATGCCTCCCCGGGGATCATAAAATTTCTCTGCGACTAATTTTACCGCTTTTCGCCCGACTTCCGGATCCATGGAAACTAAAACATGTTGCCGATCCATTTCTCCCCAGAAAGTTATTTTCCCCTTACCCATTCTGGCGAGTTCATCCATATCCATACAAAAAATTTGTGAATTTAGCGCATTTACTCCTAATTCTATCAGGTCAGGGAATATTTCCGTTATGCAGCCGTCGGAATGCATGAAAATATATTTGCCGTTAGCTTTGGCCAGATCGCAATAGTCTTTATAGAGGGGCTTAAATAAATCCCGCCAGATATCCGGAGGTATCAGGAGTGATTTCTGCGTTCCCCAGTCATCCATGAAAGAAATCGCGTCAACTTCAGTTTTTACCCAGAATTCCAGTTCCTTCAGGTAAAAATCATGTATCTTCCGTAACAGTTTCTCAACGCCGTCCTGGAGCATCATGATATCGATCAGGGCATTTTCGGTACCCCGCAGAAACTGAAACCGTTCCCACGGACGGGGACAACATCCGGCTTTGATAAATTTTTCCGTATTTTCACAGCTGCGATTTATTTTATCAGTTGCCTGCCGGGTATTTTCCGGAAGAATAGCATAGGGCGGTCTTACCCGGTCCCAGTCATCAATATTTTCAATTACCGGTTGTTTAACTTCACCGATAATTCCGTCATGAATATTTTCAAACACACAACCCCACTCATCCACATAAATACCTTGTCTGTAGGGGTCTCCCCGCCTTATTTTTGAATAGTCAATATTTGCCGGACAGGCAAAATCCGAGGGATACTTTTCCAGAAGCGTCGCAGTCTGGGAAGGCCTGTTCTGCTGCGCCCAAGGAAGTACCCAGATATCTACCGGCAGTCGTTCCGGATAATCAAAATCCAGACATCTTTTCACAATTTCTCTTGAATTTTGCGGCATTGCTCGTCTCCATTATATTAAATCTAAAGCGGAAACATGATTAGAGCTTATTTTGTTGATAATAGTTTAAAACTGCGTTCGTTCATTGGAATTGCGACATTTCCATTTATTACGGTAAAATGTTCTTGAGTTAATTTGTTTTTTAACTCTAAGGTTTTATTTGGAGGAAAACCTAATTTTTTGAGATCGATACGCATAGCCACCACCACCTTCTTATCGGTATTATTAAAAGGAATTATGATGAAATTATCATTTTTTTTGAAAATGGATGCAACGATATTGTTCGATTTCGGGGATTTTATTTCTATATATTGTCGATTATTCCAGTAAGGAAAAAACTCAACAGTATCATCCCAGCCGAATTCATCCTGGATTTTCCAGAGCTGCGCATAGATCTGTTCTAATCCGAATATTGGCCAGCATTGGCTGTCATGGAGCAAAATAAGTCCGGCCAGATATAATCTTGGCTGGAGTGATTCATCGCGTTGCCAGAACTTTTGCATGGAGGGGTTATATGTTCTTGCTGAATTCTCGAATTCCGGCAGGAAAGCCATTATCGGTCCCCAATTATGAGACATGTACGCCGCCCTGAACTTATCCAGCGGCAAAATATCGTAATAACCTTTCTTACCGGCTTGAGCGACTTGCTGTATTAAGTTTTCGCCATCCAGCATTAAGTCGGCAAAAGCATGTGCCGGCATACTTATTAAACCGGATATATGATGAATAATTATTGAAGACGGATCATGCTGTTTTATAAGGTTGTAAATCCTTTTTACCAGTTTTCGTGACCCTAATATATTATAGGTTGGATGGGGATACCCTTTGTCATCACACCAGCCGCACCCATGCTTTGAGTTTTCACAGAATTTAACTTGCCCCCAATCGATATATAATCCTTGGATATTTAATTTTTGAACCGCCTTATTCAATTTCCAAAGATAAAAATCTCTGTAACTGCTGGAATTTGGACATATAAATCCGCATTGCCAGGTGATACTCAGATCATCATAGCCCTCCGGTTCCCTGCCGGTAATGGTATTACGCCAGGACTCGCCATAGTATTTATATTCCGGAGAAAAGGGAGATGTACACTGTAAAGCGGTGTATGGCAGGACTTTTATTCCCATACCCTGCAACTTGGACATCTTTGAAATTCCATTCTGGCGAAGTTGAGCCGGATCAGGATAATTATACAGTTTAAAAATCTGAACCCAGGGGTCAAGATTATATTTTCCACGCATAAACCAGCCCATTCTTAAGTTCCTCCAGCCATGAATCTTAGGTTTTACCGGAGTAACTTGCATGCCAAAAGCGATCTTCCTGGGTTTATTTAGAAGTAACGGGTAATCGACAATATTGAGCCTGATAATCTTCACGTTCTGCTTGGATAATACCTCGACGGAACGATTTATATTTTTTATATGCCAGCCTTTTAGGTTTTCCGCAAACCACTGGAGCCCTGCGGCTTCATTACCTATCCAGAAAACAGGTCTCCTGATCAGGTTTTTACACCAGTTTGCACTTAATGTTCCAGTACCTTTTAAATATGGATCGGCAGAATTTACCAGCGTGGCATTGTCCTGTTTCAGCGGAATGTCTATAACGATCTTTTCTATTTGGGTTATTTTTGTCGGTTTAAGTTCGATTTCAAACCACATGAAGCCATCGTATTCTATTATCGTGTCTGTTATGATATCAACTGTTCCAATTCTGCTTCTAGATCGACGACGTATTCTGTTATCGCTTTTTTCCTTCCAGGTTGTTTCAAGTTCAACTATCTTTGGGGTTTTATTATCTTTTTCTTCAATTTGCAGCGACATAGGAGAACTGAGTAATTCCTGACCCTGAGATATCAGCTGTTCAGGGAAGGGGGTGTTATCATAATAGAGCTTTCTTCCCCAACATCTTATCACAGTATTGTTTTCCAGGCGGAGTGGAGTCCAGGGCGCCGGCACTTTTGTTGTTTCACCTATTTTATTGTTTTGCCAGGGAGGAGAGACAGAATCAAATTTCTTATAATTGTCTTTAATTATATCCGAAATCTTATTGCCGTTTATATCGAATAAAGCCATTTCCAGATAGTAGTCTCCCGGAGCCAGCTTACTTGTGTTTAACTTTATTTCATATTGACGTTTTTTTGATTGATATTTTTTCTCAAATACCATGACTTTTTGAGGATTAAACAGGCGGCAGCGTAAAAAAAGCGGCTTGCCTTCGCGGGTTAATTCCAATTGCCTTATCCCGATATTCAGCACCTCTTTCGGATCGGTATACATGTAGAGATACTTTATCGGTTCCCCGATCAAAAACGGATATGAGGCGGCAAATATGGTACCCAGTTCAGAAGAATTAATTTGTAAGTTAAGAATTCCTTCTCCATAATTTTCGACTAATTTACCATTAACTCTCCTTCTTTTTCCTTTAGCGCCGGCAAATGTTTGATCATTACCTCCAGCTATGGGAATGGATAATTTATTTTTTCCCTTTACCACTAAGCATTTATCATAGTTAAATATATTTTCACCTTCCAAATTTAAGGCCGCCTGTACCTTAAATTGTGCTTTATCCGGCAGCCGGTTTTCTATAAGCAGGTCGACATCTATTTTACCGGCCAGTAATCCATTAACGGCATTCAGTTTTATAGAGGGGGCTTCTGAGCAAAACTGTAATCTCGTAAAATGTTCGACATCATGATAACTGCTTTTTACGGGAGAAGAAGAAGTATAATACCGGCGGAAGGCAAAAGAACGGCAAATATTAATCTTCCATATATCCCCGTCGGCGGGAAGATTCAGCCCCAAAGCTTTGAACGGTATGGCTGCTTCCAGACTCCATAATCCCTTTGCAACTTTGTTGGTGTAGCAAATACCGTTTATATTCCAGCCGGAATCTTTATTTTTTTCATCATACAGGGCACCACCTGAATTGAAAATAAAATGATAGACATCTTTTGCCGGTCCGGGAGGGTTGATGAATAATTCAATGACATCATCGTTCCAGATTTTGTCCCCGTCTCGGGTTTTTACTTTTGAACGAAGCTCATTGTTAATGACCGGTGTAACAATTCCCAGGTACAGTTTTTCTTTATCATAGGTCAGATAGTATTCTGATTGTTCATTTGCATAAATTCCAGGTGAGTTGGGGCCACGATCAATTTCAAAAAAGCCGGTGCCTTTGAAGGTATATTCCCCTTCGGTTATAATTCCGTTTAGGGTGGGAGCGCTTTCCGTTCTACCCAGCAGAAATGAAGGCCTGTTTTTACACAGGGCTGCTTCAGCCCATATATTTTTTATTTCTGCCGGATTTATTTTTTCTTTATAAATCTTAAGTTCATCGATCAACGTTGTTCCCTGGGGATTTTTGCCCCATATTTCAGGAGAAAAACCGCCGATGGCAAATTCTTTGAAATCCGTTTGGGGAGGAACTCTGATTTTTTTACGGTTTATTAATTTTCCGTCAAGATAAAGGCTCATTTCTTTTTTATCCCAACAACAGGCAATATGATGCCATGCGTCAGGTTTCCAGTTTTTTATATCGGTATTAGCTACGGTCAAACTGGCATCATCCTTTTTCCCAATTACGAAATATAATTGGCTGGAATTTACATATTTATATATAATCAAATGACTGTCCGCTCCGGTTGCCTCAAAAAACAGGTGAAAATATTGGTCATTTCCATTCCAGTCCAGCGGTTTGACAAACATGCTTATTGTTCCGCAGTCAACTGATAAGTTGTTTTTAGCGTCATATTTGTACCGATATACTTTTTCAGCCTTATTATCTAATCCCGCTATTACCGCTTTACCTGAAATGCCATTTTTGTATAAAACTACCCTGTTGCCGTGAACAACATTAGGGTTGCCGGATGCCTTGGGGGCTTGTAATGTCCCATCAAAAGAAAGCTGAAAAACCGGTTCCGTTCCGGAGCTGCTGCAACAAGCAAACATTAACCCCAATAAGTAGGGATTCATGACTCCTTTAGTTAATAATTTTTTTAATGAAAACATATTTTTTTGTTGATCCCGTTTTCTATTATCGGCGCTTGTCATTTTTTCTTTTCCTTTGTTTTGGTTCGGTTCTGTCAAAATTTACTTTGCTAATTTCCTGTCATCTTGTTAATTATTAACTTATGGCGTAAATCTTTCTGTTTTTCTCATTTTGCTGACTGAAAAACAAAAGCTTTTTTGTTTTTCAGAACACCTCCCGTCTCACTTTATCGCCGCTTTTTTGTCAACGGCCAAAATCGTATAAATAGCGACTGTAAGGAGCGGCTTTATGCCGATTTTGCGCCTTGACAAGGAAGTGGCGATAAAGTAACGTTATGCATCCAAATCCGGCTCGCCCGCTCAGCATTTTCAAAAACCCACTTTGTTCTTTTTGAAAATATCGCTTTTCGAGGGCGGTACTGTTCGGGCGCGGCAAGCCGCGCAATACTTTCGCTCATTGGAGATGAGCGACCAACGTTTTCGGCCGTTGGATCACCGAGGCGTTGCATCCGCCTTTTTTCATTTTTTTTCATGTTATTTTTGACACTACCTTTGGTTCGGTCAAATTTTCCGGTATTATTTTTTTGTTTATCTTCTTGATCTTATTTGTGCTTTTCTTCCCCTTTTTCGCCCCCCTCGGCGCCTTACGCCGGCGGCGGCAGGGCAATGCCCTGCACCTTTACGCTTCCTTTGCCACATTATACCGGGAAGCCCCGGCAGTGCTGGTGAAGGGGTTCAAAAGCCAATTATTAGAGCTTCCCTTATGTTTTTCAGTTTCTTCCACAATGTTTTTAAGAAAATTATTAGCTTGGAGATATGCTCTTCTGACATTTGAAATGTTGCCTCTCAACTCCAACGCTCCGGAAAATTTTATGTTAAGAGCTTATCAACTAATAATTCTATAGTTTTGGATAGATTGCCATTATCTTATTCATGGTAATCATCGTAGCGGCCAAATAGAGAAACCCGTTGTATGCACAGGCCGTTTTCTCGTAACGAAC
>JAQULZ010000077.1 GCA_028718375.1 Victivallaceae bacterium
TTCCTGAAGAGATCAACTGGTTTTTCGTATAAGTCCTCAACTTGTTGAGGCGGCGAAGCCGTTATGCCGAAAAACACGGTTGAACTCGCAAGGGTTCTGGCATAAGGAAACATACCATCAAAAGTCGCCGTCATTGAAAAAACCGTGTTTTTCGTCCCGCTCGCCCGCTCAAACGTCCGGAAAAAATGCGCTACGCTAATTTTTTCCGGACATCGCTTAGCGAGAGCGGTACTTTTTCAGGCGCAACCAGTTGCGCTAAAATTTCGAGCCGTCAAGAGGCTCGACCAGCGTTTTCGGCCGCTGGATCACCGAGGCGTTACATCCGCCATTTTTTATTTTTTTGTACTTTTGGTGTCGTCAATATATCCCGTTCCCGCAAATTGGCAACCGGTTTCCGCGAGTTTTTCCGGGTTTACGGTTGATTTCCTGCTTTTCGGCTGTATTTTTAACATTTCGGTCAGTTATCGTCAATTCAATCCGTTCAAGGAGCTGTAATGGCTGAACATCAACCCCATCCGGAACCGACGTTCGATAATTTAGTCCAGGTTATCCGCCGGCTGCGTTCTCCTCAAGGCTGCCCCTGGGACCGCAAGCAAACTTTTCACAGCCTCAAACCCTGTCTGGCCGAAGAAGTAGCGGAACTGCTCGACGCGATCGATAACGAGGATTACGCCAACCTGTGCGAGGAACTCGGCGACATCCTGTTGAACCTGATTTCCCAGACGGTCATCGCCGAGGAAAACGGTTTGTTCACGATGCAGGACGTATTGCGGGAAATCATCGCCAAGATCATCCGCCGCCATCCCCACGTCTTTGCCGGCGTCGAAGTCGAGTCGGTCGATGATGTCATGAAGGTATGGGCCCAAGCGAAAGCCGCCGAAGGCAAAGCCGCCCCCCCGTCTGTGCTCGACGGCGTTCCCCGCCACCTGTCCGCGCTGCTGACTGCCGGCAAAGTCCAGAAAAAAGCCGCCGAATACGGTTTCGACTGGGAAAACCAGGAACAGATACTCGATAAGATCGCCGAGGAAGTAGCGGAACTTAAGGCGGCGCTGACCAGCGGCAATGACATCCACATCGACGAGGAAATCGGGGATCTGCTGTTCGCCGTGGTTAATCTCAGCCGGTTCCGGAAAAGAAGCACGGCCGAAGATTTGTTGAATGCGAGCGTCAGGAAATTCAGGAAACGGTTCAATTATATCGAAAAGGAACTGACGGCGCAGAATATCCAACTCGAACACGCCTCGATCGAACTGATGGAAAAATTATGGAACCAGGCTAAAAACAAACCGCGGCAACCGGAAGCCGTCTGATTGTAATTGTATTTCATCAGAAGGCAATGTATAGTTGGTATTCCTTAAACTAAAAAAAGATTACCTATGAAAAAAAAGTTTTTGCTGCTGACCATCGTAATCGGCCTGGCGTTCATGCTGTTTCCGGCTCCCAAGGCCAAAGCCATTGATCCGGTGACGATTGCGATTCTGGCGCCGATTGCCTTAAAGGCCGCCCAAGTCGCCAGTCCCTACGTTATCCGCGGTCTGACTCATTTGGGCCAGGGGCTGATATTATGCGGCAAAGACCTGCTGGACGTTTTCCGGCTGCCGCTGGGCTTCATTCAGACGACGATCGGACTGCCGTTCGGCGGCCTGGCACCGGGAATAAAAAACCTGTTCCTGGGAAGTATTGCACCGCTCAAACTGGGATTCCATACCGCCATGCTGCCGCTCAACATATTCGGCATCGGGGTGAACTGACTGAAATCCCGGTGTATTTCAGCATAGAGGAACGGATTATGGCGCGATTAAACCGGAATTTTAACAAAATCTGTTCGCTGCTGAACGACTGGTACGGACCGGAACGGGCCAAAGTTGAAATTACCGCCCATACCCCGAAAGTGGAATCCGTCGGCGAAGCCGCCCGCCGGCTGCTGAAAAAAACCATTTCACCCGACCTCCTGAGAACCATCGAAATAACCGAAAACTGGCCGCAAATCGCGGGGCCGCAGATCGCCCGGATCGCCGCTCCCGTAAGTTTCAAAAGAAAAATTTTATACATCCAGGTCAGTCACAGCATCTGGCTCCAGGAACTGAGTTCCGGGCCCGCCAAAGAGATGATTATCCGGAAAATAAACGAGCTTTACGAAGAAGCTCCCTGCCGGGAAATAAAATTTCTGCCCGCCGGCCGCTGATCAAAAGTGCGGACGGGAAGAAAATAAAAAAACTGAAGATTGAAAAAACAATGAAAATTATGGACAGGATATTGTTGTCCGCCGCGCTTGCCCTTCTGGCTTCTGGAGCCGCACTCGCGGAAAACGCGCCTGCGGCAAAATCCTCAAATGCCGACAAGGTTACGCGGTCCTTCTTAAAAAGGGGGGAAGCGGCTCAAAACCAAAAAGATTATCCTGAAGCTGTAAAATACTACGAAAAGGCCGCGGACAAAGGCGATGTGAAGGCGATGAATAACTTGGGCTGCTTATACTTTAAGGGAGGAAACGGATTAAAGAAGGACTATGCCGAAGCCGTAAAATGGTTTCGAAAAGCCGCGGACAAAGGCGAAGACAGGGCTGTGTTCGCGCTTGGCGTGTTGTATTTAAAGAACCGGAGTAACTATGCCGAAGCGTTTGCCTGCCTGAACCGGGCAGGCGAATCAAAAGACCGCGACATAGCCGTTCACGCCCACCTGCTCCTTGCTATATTCTATTTAGAAAAATTTCCTCCCGACTTCGAAAAAAGCCGGGAACACGCCCAAAAAATTTTATCGTTCGATTCGATCAACGGAAAAAAATACGGCGATACAAGACGCCTGGCAACGTTTATTCTTTTTATTACCAGGATTGTTGAAAACATCTACAGTTCGGGAATGGGGAAAAAAGTTTTCACCGCTTATTATTTTTTTCTCTTTGCGTCATTCGGGATAGTCCAGTTGATCGTGCTGGTTATGGCGGTAATTGCGGCATATAAAAAATACCTCAAAAAAATCGCCCCGGCTTCAAGGCCTTCCTCATTCTCGGTTACGGACGCGGTGATCGCGTTTGAAATCTATTTGATCCCGATATTTTTAATCGGGATGCTGTCTCCGGTTGCGGGGAAAAATATTTCAGCATTTCTGTCCCTCGTTACGGGAAACGTAATTTCAATAGAAAGAATGCAGGAAGTGATGCTGTTTTCCTGCGGCCTCACAGGGGTATTGAGCTTTGTAGTCTTCTGGATTATCATCGTAAGATGGAGAAAACTGCATTTCCGCGAAGTTCTTAAACTGCATCCGGTAAAAACTTCCGGGATTCTCAAATGGACAATACTTTCTCTGCTCGCCGTCAGTGGAGTTTCTTATCTTTACGAATGCGTTTGCCGGTTATCCGGAATCTCCCTGAAACCTCAGATAATAGAAGAAATTGCGAAAAATTTTACTGTTTCTCATCGTGCCGCCGCCGGAATTCCGATAGTTCTCATCGGCGGATTTATCATCCCGTTTCTGGAGGAAGTAATTTTTCGCGGCGTGATTTTTCAGGGGTTCGCAGCGAAAACACCGTTCTGGCCGACGGCGCTGATTTCATCATTCCTGTTTGCCGTGATACATATGGAAATCTCGGCGGTCCTGCCGATATTTTTTATCGGAATGGTTTTATGTTATGCGTACAAAAAGACCGGTTCGCTTCTGGCTCCGATAAGCATTCATTCCGCAAACAATATTATCGCCATCCTGATCGCGATTTGAGTATGGAGTCAATTGCAAAAATTTTCTGCAAGAGGTTTAAACCCCATCGAGGTTTAACATTATCTTTTCTCGGCATACGGTTCCAATAAATTGAACCCGGTCGCCCGGTCGGGCAGCCGCTGCGCGGCACAGTCAATCAATTCCACCAGGACAACTTCCAGAACCTGCCAGATTTTCACTCCCGGCCTTATACAGCCGGTGACGGTGGTTTTATCCCTGCCGCAGGCTAAATGCATATGAAGCGAAGGACGGCCGCCGCCGTCGGGAAAAATCGTCCCGGTTCCCGTGACTTCATGCACCCCGATAATATCGACGAGTTGCGGGATAATCGTTGCCGCTCTTCCGGTTTCCGGACCGCAGACCAGTTTACTGCCCTGATCGATACCTCCCAGGGCAATCAGATAAGCGCAGCGGATCGATTTTTCCGCGGCGAATTGTTCCAGTTGCTCGTGAATTATCTCACCGTCTTCCAGCCTTATCACAAAGATCCGGCCGGATTTTGCTTCCGAATATTTCATTATAACCTCAAAATCAGGGGTTTCAGCGGCTGCCGGCGGCAAGCGCGGCGGCATACGTCCAAAGTTTGGTGTCGATGCCGTGTCCGGCTTCAGCCTGCGCCTTGAGAAAAGTTTTCAATTCCGCGCGTTTGACCAGAAACGTTTCAATATCTTCAGAATCCTCCTGGAACGATTCCGGAGGCCCGGCGGAAAAACATTCCGCATCGACTTCCATCGTGACCAGAGTAAGGGTTTCACCTGACATGCCCGGCGAGCTGTACACCGGCGCGGAAATATTGACTATTTCGCCATGATAACCGGTTTCTTCGTATAATTCCCGGGCCGCAGTGACGGCAACGGATTCATCGCGGTCGATTAAACCGGCGGGAAACTCAATAACGAATTTAGCGGCGGGAGGACGGAACTGTTTGACCAGAATCAGTTCATCGCCCGGCTTTATTACCGCGATAATCATTACCGCCCCGCCGGCGGCAACCCGGTCGCAGCTCTCCCAAACCCGACCCCGACCTTGGGAATCCTGCCATTTCAGTTCACTGATACTTAACCATTTACCCTGACATAAGACTTTTTTCGCCGTAATTGCGGGTTTTTTCTTCATTTTTTGCCTTTTTCATTAAATTTAGCTTGACATGCAGTATTTTTACAGTATTGTTAAGCAATTAGGATATGATCTGACATAAAAAAACAATCTTTTCCGAATATTCAGTTGTCCTTTTTTTCTGGTATTCCAATCCTTTGACTGCAATCTTCGTTATTATAGTTATTTATGGCGGGGATGCAAGCGTTTTGGATACTGCTTAGCGGTAAAAAGCTTTTGAACTGACCCAAGGAGCTGAAATTAAACACTATGATGCTTGGATTGACCGGCGGTTTCGGCGGCGGCAAAAGTTCAGTGCTGGCGTTTTTTAAGGCCGCCGGCTGGCAAACCGCCAGTGCTGACGATATTTGCGCCGGACTGTATGAACAGCAGCATCCTGAACTTACAGCCAAACTTCGCAGCCGTTGGCAGGAGAAGGTATTTTATGCCGACGGCAAAATCAACAAAACCGCGATTGCCGAAATCGTTTTTAACAACAAGGACGAACTGCAATGGCTGTGTGCGGTATTACATCCGTTGATCGCCGAAAAAACCCGGGAAATAATCCGGCAGCATGCCGGACGGGATTTAATCTGCGAAGTGCCGTTGTTGTTTGAAGCGGGGTGGGATGAGATATTCGATAAAACCGTCGCCGTGTGGGCGCGGCCCGAGGACCGGCAAACGCGCCTCCTCACCAAGGGGTTTACTGCCGCCGCGGTCAGGAAGCGTGATTCCGGACAACTGACAGATACGGAAAAACTCGAACGCGCCGATTTCGGTCTGCTGAACAACGGCGATTTAAAATTCTTACAACGACAATGCAATGAACTAATTACTTATTTTAAAGGAGCAGTAATAATGATCGAAAACAACGCAAAAACAGCAGCAATGTCCGGAAACCAGCCCAAACGCCGCGGTCGGCCGCCGCGGGCCGCAGCCGCTCCGAATGCCGATGCCGCCCCAAAAAGACGCGGCCGGCCGCCCAAAAAAACCGTTGACGCCATGATGCCGCCGGACCAGCCGGAATTAATTCCGGCCGCCGCTGTAAGTACTGCCCCGGAAACCGTCCCGGGAATGAAACCCGGCGCCCCGGAATCTCCTTGGCGGCAGGAGATTCCTCCGACTTTTCCCAAACCGCAAACTGCCCCGAAACGGGAGGAATGGGATGAATCCGGCAGCTCCCAGAAAGAGACCAACTATTTCCATAAATCCCAGAATGGAAACCACGGTAATGTTTCGCTGCGCGATCAGACTGCTCCAGCCATCGACATTACTAAATTGCAGGGCAAATCGATGGTGGAACTGGTGAAGATGGGCGAAGAATTCAACATCGAGGGTCTCGGCACCCTGGACAAATCCAAGTTGATTTTTGAAATTCTCAAAGCCAATGCCGAAAAAAGCGGCCTGATGTACGGCAGCGGCTATCTGGAAATACTGCCGGACGGTTTCGGCTTCCTGCGGTCGTCAAGTTACAGTTATTTACCGTGTTCCGAAGATATTTATCTGAGTCCTTCCCAAATTAAACGGTTCTCCCTGCGTACCGGAGATTTTGTTACCGGACAGATTCGTTCCCCGCGGGATAAGGAGCGTTTCTTCGCCATGCTCAAGGTGGAATCCATCAACCATGAAGCGCCGGAACGTAAAAAGACGATTATCCCGTTCAACAGCCTGACTCCGTATTTTCCGGTGGAGCGCTTGGTGCTGGAACACTCCTCTGAGGACATCGCGCCGCGGATCGTGGATTTGACCGCTCCCATCGGCAAGGGCCAGCGCGGCCTGATCGTCGCGCCGCCGCGTACCGGTAAAACCGTTCTGCTCCAGAAAATCGCCAACAGCATCTGCAAAAACAATCCGGAAGTTACTTTGATTATCATGCTGATCGACGAACGCCCGGAAGAAGTTACCGACATGCAGCGGCACGTGAACGCGGAAGTGGTCAGTTCCACCTTTGACGAACCGCCGGAACGGCACGTTCAGATCGCCGAAATGGTCATCGAAAAAGCCAAACGGCTGGTCGAATACAAACATGACGTGGTGATTCTGCTGGACAGCATCACCCGCCTTGCCCGGGCTTACAACACCCTTCAGCCGCACAGCGGCAAAATTCTTTCCGGCGGAGTCGACGCCAATGCGCTGCACAAGCCGAAACGATTTTTCGGCGCGGCCCGGAATATCGAAAATCACGGCAGCCTGACAATCATTGCCACCGCGCTGATCGAAACCGGCAGCCGGATGGACGAAGTCATTTTCGAAGAATTCAAAGGTACCGGCAATATGGAACTGCATCTGGAACGCGCCTTGGCGGACAAGCGGATTTACCCGGCGATAAACATGGAACGCAGCGGTACCCGGCGCGAAGAACTGCTCATTCACCCGGACGAACTGCAGCGCATCTGGACGCTGCGCAAAGCCATGAGCGGGGTGCCTCCGACCGAGGCGATGGAATTGCTGATCGGCAAACTCAAGAAAATTCCGACCAATATTGAATTCCTGCTAAAAATGCAGGTTTGACAGCGCGGCGCTGCCGCAGTATATTCGATTGTGATAATTTCGCAAGGCGGCAAGAAGCCATGGATGACAAAAAAAAGAAAATAGTTCTGTATTTTTTCTATTTGCTGGTGGTTTTGCTGGTATTGTCATCGGCAATACTGATCGTACCGGTCTACCGCAAATATCAGAAACGCTATGAATATCTGGCTAAACTGAAAGCGGAAACCGCCGTCAAAACCGCGGCAAGCATTGAACTGAACCGGACGATCCATTCGCTCAAATATTCTTCCGAAGCCGTCGAAAAGGTGGCGCGGGAGAAATTCGGGCTGTGCGCTCCCGGTGAAACGATAATGCGCTACAAGCCGAAAAAGAACACCGAAAATACCTCACCTGACGGGGATGCGGAATAATTCCCCTTCCCCGTTTATCTAACCGACAACAGGAATTATGGAACTTTTCGACACTCATTTTCATTATTATCCCGACGGCCGGACTCCCCGGGAATATTACGCCGCAATTAAAACGCCGGAACTGAAATATCTGCTGGCGGCGGGCGCGGATTTCAAGGAGAGCCGGACGGCGCGGGATTTCGCGGCACAGATTGACGACTGCTGGTTTGCGGCAGGCGTCCACCCGCATGCCGCGGCGGAGCTCGAAGATATCCGGGCCTTTGACGAATTCAGCGGCCATGACAAACTGGCGGCGGTTGGGGAACTCGGTCTGGATTATTTCTATAACAATTCACCCCGCCGAATTCAGCGTGCCGTCATGGAACGGTTTCTCGGACTGGCTTTGGAATGGAAACTGCCGGGGATAATTCACCTCCGGGACGGCGAGAACAAGTTCGACGCCTATGCCGACGCCCTGGCAATGCTGAAGGACTTCGCCCAAACCGGCGGCCGTTTCGTTGTACATTGTTTTTCGGGAACGCCGGACTGGGCGGAAAAATTCCTGGAACTGGGGGCGTTTTTGGGAATCACCGGAATTATAACCTTCCCCCGGGCGGCCAATGTCCGCGCAACTTTACGGGTGATTCCGGACGACCGCCTGGTCATTGAAACCGATTCGCCCTACCTGGCGCCGGTACCTTACCGGGGCAAGCCCAATAATCCCGGTTACCTGATCCGAGTCGCGGAAAAAATCGCCGCAGAACGCAGCCGGCCGGTAGAAGAAATCGCCGCTTTGACGACCGCGAACAGCTTACGTCTGTTCAAAGCCGGAAGCAACTGACCGGCTCGTTTCCTGCCGCCGGGCGACCAGGTACGTCTCAGCCTGCGCAAAGTCCGCCGCTGGATACCGGAGGCGTTACATCCGCCATTTTTTATTTTTTTGACTTCCGGCATCAGCGTCCGCCGGATATAGTCCGGGAAAAAAACGGGTTTTTCCCGATCCGGACTTGAAAAAACGTTAAAATCGGATAAGTTTTATTTTTCTCGGTGATTCAATAAGTTTTGCGGAGGGTAATGTGGTTCGCAGACCCCTGCAGTATAAGATAATAATATTCAATAAGGATTTGCAGCAAGATGAAAAGAACTTTTCAGCCTTCAAACAGAAAAAGAAAACGCAGGATTGGATTCAGGGCGCGGATGGCAACTTCCGGCGGCCGCCGGGTTCTCAGACGCCGCCGCCAGAAAGGACGGGCGGTGCTGAGCGCCTGATTCAACGGGTCGGGAGCCCCTTCACAATAATTCCGCCGGATCGCCGGTCGGCATAGCAATTGCAGCAGGATTCGGTTGCATAAGATTTTGAAAAAGAGTTTAACATCTGCTGATAAATTACGCTTAAAATCAGATTTTGACTATGTCCGGAATAACGGCATCAAATATGTCGGGAATAGTTTATTATTGGTGGTGGCTCCGGCGCCGGATGACAGCTTGCGTTGCGGAGTTATATGCGGAAAAAAATACAACAAATCAGCCGTAAAAAGAAACCGGGCCAGGCGGCTGCTGTGGGAATCGTTCCGGTTGCTGAAATCACAGATCGTACCGGCTTATCTGGTGATGATACCCCGGCAAAGGATAGCCGCACTCAAACAGCCGGAGGTCGAAAGCCAATTGCGGGAATTGTTACTGAAGGCGGGGTTATTCGAAAAACCGGCCGCGCCCTGAACCCGACCAACTGGCTGATTGCCGCAGTAAGATTATATCAGCTGATCATTTCTCCCTGGCTTCCGCCCTGTTGCCGTTTTCAGCCTACCTGTTCCGCTTACGCTAAAGAAGCCCTGAGGGAACACGGCCCGATAAAAGGCCTGGGGCTCAGTTTATGGCGGATACTGCGCTGTCATCCCTTTTGCGCCGGAGGGCATGATCCGGTTCCCCGCAAAAGCCTGCCCGTTGCGTCCACATTGCATAATATCAAAGGTGTAAAACAGTGAAATTCGATAAAGAAACGATCATAATTTTCAGTCTTTGCCTGGTTTTTATCCTGGCCTGGAATCCGCTCTGCCGCTATATGGGCTGGATATCGGAAGCGGCGCCGGCGCATTCCGCTCCGGTTCGGGAAAATGTTCCGCCGAAACCGCTTCCGCCCGAACCGCTGCCGGCGCTTACGCCGGCGAAGACGGTTTCGCTTCCGGAAAAATCCGCGCCCAAAAAACTCTCCATCCTGCCCGAACAGAAAATTGACGGCTCGCTTTCCGCTTTCACTTTCGATCCCAATCAAGGAGTTCTGCAGAGGGTCAGTTTTCTGAAATATTTCGAAGAAGACCGCAAAACTCCAATCAAATTCCGGAGCAATCTTCCTCCCGGCGCCCTCGCGGTATCCGGAGAGTCCGCCTGGCGGGTCGAGGAAATCGTCGACAACAGCATTGACCGTACCGCCAAAAGCTATCAGTTAGTCCGCAAAATGACCGACGACACCGGTAAACGATTCACGCTCACTCAGCGCTGGCGGATCAGCGGCGGTTATATCCTCGCTTATTCGTTTTCCATCAAAAACACCGGAAAATCTGCGCTGAAATTTCCCACGCTGGCCGTGATGGGGGTCGGCCTGCCGCCGTTCAGCGTGATGACGAACGACCGGAACGTCAACCAGGAAACCAACTCGATCGACTATTGTACGGAAAACGGTGTTCTGGAAAACATTGCCACCGACGCCAAAGATAAGGATTTTTTCGCGGCCGTTCCCGGCCGGTTCCATTGGTGCGGCGGCAGTAATAAATATTTCGCTACCCTGCTGGCGGCGGAGCGGCCGTTCGACGCACTTATTCCCCGGCGTCAGCTGTTCCCCGAAACGGCAGACCGGACGAAATATTACCTGGCCGCGGTAGGCGGAGTTTACCGCGACATCATCGTAGCCGCGGGAAAGGAAAAGACTTTCGGCTTCAGATGCTATAACGGCCCCAAAACCATTGACCAACTGGCTGAATTCGACGCCAAAGCTCCGGAGATCATGAATTTATCCTGGGGCGGGCCGATGGACTGGATTGCGGAAAAGCTCCTGAGTTTCCTGATTTTCCTCAAGGGCATCTGCGGTTCCTACGGGTGGAGCATCATCATCATCACGGTAATCGTCCGGTTATTGTTCTGGCCGATCACCCAGAAGGCCAACAAGTCGATGAAACGGATGCAGAAATTGCAGCCGCAAATGAAGGAAATCCGCGAAAAATACAAAAACGACCCCCAAACCATGAACGCCAAAGTCATGGAGCTTTACCGCCGCGAAAAAGTCAATCCGCTCGGCGGTTGTCTGCCGATTCTGCTGCAGATACCGGTGTTCATTGCGCTGTACTCGACTTTGAACGGCGCGGTTGAATTGCGTCAGGTGTCATTCTGGTGGATTCAGGACCTGGCTAAACCCGATACGGTGGCTACCGTGTTCGGGCTGGCAATCAACCCGCTGATCATTGTGATGACTGCGCTGATGGTATTGCAGCAGCACTTGACTCCGGCGGCCATGGACCCGATGCAGCAGAAAATGATGATGCTGATGCCGGTAATGATGTTGTTCATGCTGTACAATCTGCCGGCAGGCCTGACGTTGTACTGGACCGTCAGCCAGATCCTGGCGATAATTCAGTTGGTGCTGCAAAAACAAATAGACTCAGGGGAAAAGAATAAACCGATAAAGCAAGCGGCCTGACCGACCGCGTAATTGTAAGGAAATCAAGAATGGAAAATCCGACTCTCGAACAACAACAGGAAAAAGCGTTCCGCACTTTGGCCACCATGCTCGATTACTTGGGCCTGAACGCAATGCTCAAAACGACGATGAAAGGTTCTAACGTGGTCATCAGGATCACTTCGGATGAAGCCGGCCGAATAATCGGCCGTAAAGGACAAACGCTGGAGAACCTGCAACTTTTACTGAACCGGATGTTATTCAACGGAGATAAAACCTTTCCGCGGGTATTATTGGATATTGACGGCTATATGCGCAGCGATATGCGTCCCGGCGGACGGGAAGGCAAACGGGAAGGGGGAGCGGACGGTTCTCATGAACGCGGTTCCGGAATCGACGAAGACCAATTGCGCGCTCAGGCTCTGGATGCAGCTAAAGAAGTCAAACGCTGGGGGGAACCGGTAGTGCTGAAAGCGATGAATTCCCATGACCGCCGGATCATTCATATCACTCTGGAAGGAGATCCGGAGCTGGAGACCTGCAGCGAAGGCGAAGGGGCGCTCAAAAAAGTAATAATATCTTTGAAAAAATAGTTTTTTAATTGAAAAACCGATAAATTAGAGTATTTTTAAGCCTTCGCCTGCGAATTTTTTTTGCAGGTGAAGGTCTGGTTCAAATCGGAGCGTGGCTCAGCCTGGTAGAGCGCTGCGTTCGGGACGCAGAGGCCGGAGGTTCAAATCCTCTCGCTCCGACCATTTTTTCTTTAACTCCACATTTCAGCCGAAAAAAACTGTCGGCACTTTTTACCGGAAAATATGTGCTATATTAACCAGCGGTGATTTAAGGATTGATTATGAATAAAAACTTATATCTTAATTTTATTCTGACCGTGGCGACCAGCGCATTCGTTTTTTTGGGGATTGTCCTGATTAATGCGGTTGACCGGCTGCATCAGAACAGCCGGGAGGTGTTGAAACGTCTTGACCGGCTGGAAGAAGCACTTACTGCCAGACCCGCTCAAACCGTGGTGCTTTCAGCAAAGAAAAATACGACCCGGGTTATTCAGGCGTTCAGTCAAATCGCGAACCGGCAATATTTCGACCCCGAGGCGGTCAGCGGCGGACGCCTTATCGGCGCCATCTCTTCCGACACGCCCAACATGAATTATTTGATTAACAATGAAGCCACTGCCGGTACCTTCAATGCTTTATGTTCCTCGGCCCTGGCTGCCCGGGACCTGAAAAATCCGGACGAGTTCGAGCCCCTGATGGCCGAAAGCTGGACCATTTCCCCGGACAAACTAACCTATCTCATCACCCTGAAAAAAGGCATATTATGGCAGGATTTCACTGATCCGGTTACCGGCAAAGTATGGAAAAACAAGGAAGTTACTGCCGCTGATTTCAAATTTTTTCTGGACGCAATCAGGAATCCGGACACCAATTGCGCCCCGCTGCGGGTTTATTACCAGGATATTGATAAATTGGAGATAATCGATAAATACACGTTCAAAGTAGTCTGGAAAACCCGTTATTTCAGGTCACTGGAACTGACTCTCAGTATGTCCCCCCTGCCCCGGCATTTGTATCATGCCTATCCGGGGCCGTTCGATCCGCAAAAGTTCAACGACGACCATCAGCGCAACCGGCTGATTGTCGGCTGCGGTCCTTACCGTTTTCTGCGCTGGGACAAGAACCGGCGGGTCATATTCGTCCGGTTTGAAGACTATTTCGGCAAAAAATACGGCATCATGCCGCCGCTGAAATACCGGGTTTACGAAATCATCAAGCATCCCAATACCCGGTTTCAGGCTTTGCTGGCCGGAGAAATCGACCAGCTTGGGCTGAGTGCCGAACAATGGGTAAAACGTACCGATACTCCGCTTTTCGCAAAAAACGGGAAAATTCGGAAAATAAAGTACCTCGGTCACAGTTACTCCTATATCGGCTACAATCTAAACAATCCGTTATTTCAGGATAAACGGGTACGCCGGGCCTTGACCCAGCTGGTGGATCGCAAAAAGATTTTGCGGGAAGTTTATCACGATCTGGGAAAAATCGTTACCGGGCCGTTTTTCTATAACAGTTCCGCCTATGACAAGTCCGTCCAACCGTATGCTTTCGATATTGAAAAGGCCCGGCGTTTATTGGCCGAAGCCGGCTGGAAGGATACGGACGGCGACGGCATCCTGGACCAAAACGGCCGAAAATTCACTTTCACCTTTCTGCAAATATCCGGTTCGGTGACCCAACAGAAAATCATTCCGATAATCAAGGAAGATATGGCCAAAGCCGGAATCGATATGAAAATTCAGGTTTTGGAATGGGCGGTTTACCTGCAGCGCCTGGAAGAAAAAAATTTCGATGTCTGCAGCCTCGGCTGGACTACCGCTTATGAAGCCGATCCGTATCAGGTCTGGCATTCCAGCCAGGCGGACCGAAAGCATTCGAGCAACCATATCAGTTTCAGGAATGCCGAAGCCGACCGGCTGATCGTTGCCATCCGGCGAACTTTCGACCCGGTCAAACGCACTGAACTTTGTCATCAGTTCCACCGGCTGATCCATGAAGAACAGCCGTATACGTTTTTATTTGCACCTTACGAACTGATCGCCCAAAGCAGCCGCTACCGCAATGTAAAAATTTTCCCGCTGGGGCTGGAAACGCAAATCATATGGACACCGAAAAAACAGCAACGGAAAATTCCCGGAATTTAACTTCAAGGAGAAAGATGAGATGATTAAAACAGCAGTCATCGGAGCGGGCGGCAGGATGGGACGCCGCCTGGTAAGCAATATTCTCGCTGCGGAGGATTTGACGCTGGTCGGCGCTTCGGAAGCTCCCGGAACTCCTTTTATCGGTCAGGACGCCGGAATTCTGGCGGGCAGCGCCGCCTGCGGGATCAAAATTACCGCTGACCTCGACGAGGCCCTCAAAAATGCCGATGCGGTAATTAATTTCAGTACCGGCAAGGTTATCGCCACTACTCGAACAGCGGTGGCTCAAGGATGCAGCGCGGTGATCGGCACTACCGCCCTGAGTGCCGCTGATCAAGCCGAACTTCAGCGGCTTGCCGCTGCCGGAGCCCGGATCGTGGTCGCGTCAAATATGAGCGTCGGGGTCAATCTGCTGTTTCATTTATGCCGGGAAGCCGCTTCTATCCTCGGCGGGGATTACGATGTCGAAATCATCGAAATGCACCATAACCAGAAAAAAGATGCTCCCAGCGGCACGGCAATAAGGTTGGCGGAAATTGCCTGTAAAGCCCGCGGTCTATCCTACGAAAAGGATGTCCGGCACGGCCGGGAGGGCCTGGTCGGCGCTCGGACCCGGAAAGAAATCGGCCTGCATGCCCTGCGCGGCGGAGATGTGGTCGGTGATCATACGGTAATTTTCGCCACCGGCGGCGAACGGCTCGAACTTACCCATAAGGCCTCCAGTCGCGACACTTTCGCCACCGGTGCGCTTCAGGCCGTGCGTTTTCTGGCTTCCGCAGCTCCCGGTCTTTACGATATGCAGGACGTACTGAAGCTGAAATGACCGGGAGTGGAAAAAACTTTTTTATTTTTTTCTAACCCGGCTTGACCTTAAATGTTTTCAGTATATTATATGATCTCAGCAAAATTGATGATGCGCCCGTAGCTCAATTGGATAGAGCGTCTGGCTACGGACCAGAAGGTTCGGGGTTCGAACCCCTGCGGGCGTACCATTCTATTTTTTCTAACCGTGTGCCAGTAGATTTTCACCTTGTCCCATATCCCGTTGTACCAAAAGGATATACGAATCATGGGCTTGCGCCTATGGTTCTCTGAGAAAGCCCTGAAACAGCC
>JAQULZ010000078.1 GCA_028718375.1 Victivallaceae bacterium
ATGTTCGTTACGAGAAAACGGCCTGTGCATACAACGGGTTTCTCTATTTGGCCGCTACGATGATTACCATGAATAAGATAATGGCAATCTATCCAAAACTATAGAATTATTAGTTGATAAGCTCTAAAAACAGGGCTGTTTAAAAGGTTCTTTAATAATAACGACAAGGAAGCAAAATCATGAAAATTGAACAAAAGCAAATCAAGGTGTCCCGAAAAAAAGAGAAATTATTGATAACCGTACTTTTCTTACTGCTGCCCTGCTGGGCATTTGCTCAATTCCCGGTGGATTACGGGCCTAAATTGCTTTCCCCTACCTGCGAAGTTGTTACTCCCCACATCCAATGGCTGAAACCGAATAGTCAGGGGCCCTTGAATATTCTGTTTATAACGCATCGGGCCGGAATGCGGGAAATAGTGGAGTTACGTCAGAGAATGGATATCCGTGACGTCGTCTTCTGCGTGGCTGACCGCAATAAGTTCTATACGCAGTCTCCTTCCCAGCCCTCCACTATTACCAGAGAATCAATGATTGCAGACCTGGAGAAAAAATTGCAGGGCAAGTATGATGTAATAGTCCTGGGCAACATCAATTGGAGTTGTTTTCCCTTATCTTTGCGTTACCAGATACTCAGGAAAGTTAAGAATGGAACCACTCTTCTGGGGGCAATAAACGGCATTGACAAAATACTGAAGAGAGCGACCGAAAAACGAACAGTCAAGTTGCCGGCTTTTTTGTTTCCCGATCAAGGCTTGCCGGCTTTCAGCCGCTTCAGGGATTTTAATTCCCTGCTTAATTCAACTCTGGACGGATATCAATTCGGCCAAGGAAAAATTATCCTGCTGAAAGGATACAATATTCCCTGTGCTTTCCAAATATTAACTCCGGTTTCTGCCGCCAATCCGCTGGAAAGGAAAAATGTTGAGTACGATTACTATTTGGCTTATATTTGTCACTTGCTCCTTTTCGCCGCCGATAAGGAACCGGGAATTGAAATAAGAGGTAAAAATTATCTTCAGAGAAAGCGGACAGATGCTTCCGGACTTGAATTTACTTTATTAAATAAAAAAGAAGGCGCAAAGGAAGTTACCTGCCTAATGAAACTAAGAAACGGAAATAATAAAATTGTTTCCGCGGAAAATAAAAAAATTACGCTTGCTCCGGGTGATAATAAAGTAACTTTTGGAATTGGGAAAGTGCCGGCCGGCAGTTATTTTGCCGACCTGTGGGTTACCGAAGGGGAGAAAGTATTGAATTTCGGCTCTTCATTTCTGGATATCAGTTCCGACAGCACGATTGCTGACATAGACATAAAAAAAGATTATCGGCGCGAAGAGGGCGTTTCTGGAAAAATAACACTTGAAAATAAGACCGGGAATTGGGAAAAATTCGCGCTGAAAATAATTCAAAAAGATACCTTTGGCCGAATAACCGGTCAAATCAATCTTCCTTTGCCGGACCGTCGGGGAGCCGTTAAACAAGAAATACCGTTTTCGCTGCCGCCGACCAGCCCCCTTGCCATCATCCAGTATCTGGAGGCGCGTCTTTATCAAGGGAAAGATATTTTGGATGAAAAAGAACAAGCTTTTTCTATTTCCAACCTTTATCCGAAAGCTGATCTCCGTTATATTTTATGGGTCGGATCCTCTAAAGAATTCAGTTGCGGCTCTTACCTGGCACACTATTTCGCTTCGGAACTTTACCGGGCTGGTTTTGATACTCAATTTACCTTTTTTTCAGAAGAAATACCATTAGCCAACCTTTATCATATACCATACGCGACCAGATTTTACGATGTAAAAGCGGACCACTACCCTCACCCCAATGTTCCCCGGCGAACAAAAGCTGACCACGTCCGGCTTCCCTGCCTTACCGATCCGGCATATCTCAAACAAACTCGGAGGCATCTGACCCGTCTTGCCGAACGGCTGAAGCCGTTTTCGACCAACGCGTTTCTGATGGGAGACGAATGCCACTTTGCCGGCTACGGCGGCCAGTTTGAACTCTGTTTTTCACCTACCTGCATAGCGGCGTTCCACACCTTTCTTAAAAATGAGTATAAAACGCTGGAAGCCCTGAATAAAGAGTACGAAAGTAATTATACCTCATTTAACCGGATCCAACCGGTTACCCTGGAAGAAGTAAGGAAAAATCCCAAACTGGTTCCGTTGTGGGTCGATTACCGAAGACATATGGAGAATACCTGGGCGGGTATTTTCGGTTTCGCCCGGGACGTGACGCAAAAAGTTATCCCGGAGGCGAAAATTGGTTATTCCGGAAGTGACCGGGTAATAAACAGTTTCGGCGCTGCAGATTTTTACAAGTTGTCACAGGTTATGGGAATCATCAGTCCTTACGACGGTGCGTTTGTCACCCATGCAACAGTTGACTTCATGAAACCCGGAAGCATAATGGGATTAGGCTGGTATGGAGGATACAATTCCGACCGCAGCGAAATATTCCAGAGATATGTTCCGTGGTATCGCCTCTTTCGCGGGGTAAACGCCCTGTGGGTTTTTATGGGTAACGCCGGGGAAACGAAAAGCATAATCGCTCCCGATTTCTCCTTTTATAAGTACTTCAGGACCAATCTCCAAGAGGTACAGGAACTGAAGCGGGGAATCGGTAAACTTATTATCTCCGCGAAACCGGATAATGACAAAATAGCGGTTCTTTATTCTCCCGGCAGTGTTCATGTTTCTACTTTAACCAAAGGTTTTCCGCCGATCCAGGAGGTTTTAAACAGCCTGGATACGCTTCTGAAAGATACCGGATACCAATATCAGATCATTTCATCCACCCAACTGGCGAACGGGATATTGAAAAAGGAAGATTTTCAGCTCCTTATTCTTCCCTTCGTTCAGGCATTATCCAGAAAAGAAGCCGCCGAAATCGCTGCTTTTGTCACCCAAGGAGGCGCAGTTGCTGCTGATTTGAGACCGGGAGTATGTGATCAGCACGGCAAACCTTATGAAAAAGGAATCCTTGATGAAATCTTCGGGATAAAACAGCAGCCTCGGAGGGCTCAAGGACAAAAAGGCATAGTTTCCATTAACTTGCCGGACCGCTTCTCCGGAAGCTTGCCGGCAGCGATTACCGATGCCTCCCTAAAATTAACGGCTGGTGAACCGAAAGCGAGAATAAAAGGAATACCCGGCATAATCATTAACCGGTATGGGAACGGTACTGCATTACTCCTGAATTTTTCTCTTGCTGAATATGCTGCTAATTCTGACCCGTCGGCTTTGCAGGTAACCCAATCAACTAATAAAAATGCTCCGGCTTTCAGAACTTTCGCCAAGGCTCTGTTGTCATTTATCGGCATAAAGGAAAAAATAACCATTTCTCCGGAGCTGTCGGGGTTAAGAGCTTATCGTTTTAAGACCGGCCATCTGGAGTATCTCGGGCTTCTCCGGGAATTGCCGGAACCGCTTACAAGTTATGCGACCGGAAAAGCCAAACCGCTCACGCATTCCGCTGTTGAGATAAAACTGAACCGAAAATACCACATCTATAATGTGAGAAAAGGAGAATATTCAGGATATGCCGACCGGATTAAGCTGCCGGTAGAACCGGGCAAGGCGGAACTGCTCAGTCTATTTCCCTATCAGGTGCAAAAGCTGACAATAACTCTTGGGAAGGACCGGATACCCCAAGGAAAGGCTTTGGCATATCAAATAGTACTTTCAGGAACGGCACCGCTGCCGGGACTTCACATTCTTCATCTTTCAGTTATTTCTCCGGCGGGAAAGGAAATTTCTTATTATTCAGAAAATCTTGCAGTTGAACGGGGAAAAATAAAAGGGACAATCCCCTTTGCCTGCAATGAAACTTTGGGAAAGTGGAAACTGAAAGTCAAAGATGCCGCCTCCGGTATCGCTGCGGAAAAAACATTTATCATTGATAAAAAACGGTAATAAAGTAAATTCAAGTCTAAAGGTAGTGTCAAAAATAACATGAAAAAAAATGAAAAAAGGCGGATGCAACGCCTCGGTGATCCAACGGCCGAAAGCGTTGGTCGCTCATCTCCAATGAGCGAAAGTATTGCGCGGCTTGCCGCGCTCGAAGAGTACCGCTCTCGAAAAGCGATATTTTCAAAAAAAACGAAGTGTGTTTTTGAAAATGCTGAGCGGTCGAGCTGGATTCAAACGCATAACGTTACTTTATCGCCACTTCCTTTTGCAGTCGCTGTTTATACGATTTTGGCCGTTGACAAAAAAGCAGCGATAAAGTGAAATGGGTAGTGTTCTGAAAAACAAAAAAGCTTTTGTTTTTCAGTCAGCAAAAGGGGGAAACAGGGAAATTTACGCAATATATTAATAATCAATAACATAAATAAAAACTTCGCCTATAATTTTTGATAGAACCAGTCTAAAAAACAGGAGATGAATTATGAAAATTGACCGAATGCAAAGTAAAGTGAAAAATATGATTTTTTTCAGCCTGATTTTGTTTGCCCTGCCCTGTTCTTTGTTGGCAGCCGAAATAAAACGGGAATATCCGTGCTATCGTATTACTCAGTGCCCGCTCCTGGACGGGAAAATAGAAGAAGGAGTTTGGGATACGATTCCGGAAGCCACCGGTTTCTTTATGCTTGGCGGAATCAAGTATGCGGTGCAAAAACAGACCTTTTTTAAAGCAGCCTGGTCAAAGGACGCTCTGTATATAGCAGTCAAGGCTGAGGAACCCACGCCGGAAAAGATGTTGGCAAAATCAAAAGACGGGGACCGAATATGCTGGTTTGAGGATGGAATTGAATTCTTTTTCTTTCCTGAAGCCGCAAAGACCTATTTCCACTTGGCGGCTAACAGTATTGGCAGCCGGTGGAACGATAAAACCGGTGAGCCGATCTGGAACTGGCAGGTAAAAACTTATGTCGGTAAAGATTTCTGGTCGTTAGAGGCAAAGATACCGTTCGCCGTATTAGGAAGAACTCCTGAGGATGGAGAAAAATGGCTGGTGAATGTTGGTCGAACCATCCGGACCGGACCGGATTCTGAATTATCTACTTGTTGGCCCCCCTTAAAGACGAGTTTCCATGAAACCGCAAATTTCGGTTGCTTTAGCTTTAAAAACAAGTCGCTTTCTCTTCAAGAAAACGCAAGGATTGAAGACCGCTTAAATCTCCCCTACTATCTCTTTTTAAGGAGCGAAATTGACCGGATGGCAAAAAATTATCCAAAATTCAAAGCCGCGGCAGCAAATGCTTTGCCTAGCCAAAGTTTAAAAAAAGAAGCAGCTTCTCTAACTGAATCATGGAAACTTTTCGAAAAAATCGCGTCCCGGGAAAAACCATCCCTCCAAGAATTGCGTTTTTTCTTCAGGAAGAACTATGATCTGGCGGAAAAATCCGGAAATTTTGAGTCCAGGGTTTCAATCGAGAAATTATTTGACTGAAAATCTTTGGGAAAGTAATATATAAAAAACTGTTTAAAGAGATTAAAATGCTGAAAAATAAAGAAAAAACAATCCGGGAAATTAAATTATCCTACCGGGATTATTATGACAAGGTACTGGCCGGCTGGCTGGGAAAATCGCTTGGAGGCGTGATCGGAGCGCCGTTTGAAAACCATAAAATGTTCGGACATAAAACGGCAGAGCAGCTCTGGCCCGACACTTTAGCCGTCAACGATGATCTCGACATCCAGATGGTCTGGCTTGAGGCAATGCAGGAACGGGGACTTTATCTTTCGTCTCGCGACCTGGCCGAATTCTGGCAGGACCGCTGTTACCACAATTACTGTGAATACGGCGTTTTTCTGAATAATGTCCAGCGCGGAATTGCTCCGCCGCTTTCCGGCAGCTGGAACAATTCCTTTTTTGCAGAATCAGAAGGCTGTCCCATCCGAAGTGAAATCTGGGGCTTTGTATGTCCGGGAAATCCCCGGCTGGCTGCAGAATATGCCCAGATGGACGGCCAGTTGGATCATGGCGGGATAAGTGTTGAAATTGAACAATTTTTTTCGGCAATGGCTTCATGGGCTTTGGTAACAAACGAATTGGAAGAGGTTGTCAAGGCGGGTCTGTCGATTCTTTCCTCCGAAAGTCGCATTGTCGGAATTGTGAATCAGGTGCGCAGTATTTGTGAACAATATCCTGAAGTATATGATGCGTGGCGGATGATAATACGGCGTTACGGTGACCGTGACGCCTCCAAAGCAATAACCAATCTGGCGATTGTACTGATGTCTCTTTTGCTGGGGAAAGGCGATTTCAAAAAAACCATCTGTATCTGTATCAACAGCGGTTGGGATACTGACTGCACGGCAGCCACGGCCGGAGCGCTTTTGGGCGCTTTGAAGGGAACACCAGGCCTGCCCAAAGACTGGCTGTCAAAACTCGGCTCCAATCTGATCTGCGGAGTTGCCATAAAACATAAACGGGCGGCGTTGAAAGATATTGCGCAGGAAACCTGTCAGCTCGGAGCGGAAATGGCGGCAGCACGCAACCAGGCAGTTGAAATACCGGATGCTCCTGGAGTTACGGTCAGGGGCGGTTCGGAACCCAAGTTACAAATGAAGGCAGAGTACCCGGAAGCTCCCGTTCTCTGGAACCGGAAAACGACTCAAATAAATTTACATATCAGTAATCCTGCCAAGCACAATAAAGCAACCCGTTTATTGTTGAAAATACCCAATCAGGTCCAGTGCGGCAAATTCCCGACCCAAATAACCCTCCCGCCGGGGAAAAAGCAGATCATCGGCTTGAATGTCCATCGAAAACAAGGCGCGGAATGGTTGCCGGACAGGAACTTGTTTACCGCAAAACTGCTTTCCGGAAAGCGGGAGGAAAACGCCGAATTGACTTTCGGACTGGGCGGGGCGCGGCAATGGCTGGTTTACGGTCCTTACTGGGATATGTGGGATCAAACAAAAAATGAAATCTGTCCCTACCGGAACGACCAAGTAAAAATCAATCCGGCAGCCATGGGATATCGTGATTGTTACAATCAATATGTCAGATTCGATTATCAATATCTTGATGAGGAAAGACTGCGGCGCGAAGATATTCCTGATGAACTGCCTTTTGAACTGGAATTGGGAGAGGATTTAATTACTGAAAAGGAACTGGGCGGGTTCAAGGGACAGGCGTGCTACTATCTGGTCCGGACAATACGTTCTCCCCGGCTTACCGGTCAAGCCGCGTTGCTGGTAGGACGAAGCGGGCCCTGCCGAATATGGCTTGACGGCAAGCAGCTTGTTGAATACGACACGATGAGATGCTGGGCCCCGGATCAGAAAGTGGAATGTGTTCTCACGGGATCCAGTCAACGGCTGGTTGTGAAACTCATTCGCCTAAGTGATGCAATGTCATTCAGTCTGTTTTTCTGCCAACGTGAAAACCCCATTAAAAAAGCAGGTATTTCCTTATATTTGGACAGTATTGAGGATTTGCCCAATGGAATATAAAAGTCAAAAAATCAGTTCTTCTCAAAAATCTGTAATGGAACGCAAACCGTTAATATCGCAAATGCAGTCCTGAGTTGAGTATCGCTTTTTCAATCGCGGTAAAGTTTTGCCGGGGCGTCGAGTCAAGTTAAAAAGCCTATAAGGGCCCGAAGGGCCGGAGCGCAGCTCCCTTATGCGGCTTTTTTGACTTGACTTGTAACCCGAAAGGAAAAATACCCGCTCGGAAAAATATTTTCGACATTGATACAGATTTTTGTGAAGAACCCAATTACTGAAGTATCCGCTTTTATTGAAATTTAGCCGGATTAAAGTTGTAATAGCCGGCTTTAAACTGTAATGTACGTTTGATTTCGAACATTGGGCAAGCTGCACTGTTTTCCGGAGACGAGTTTTGGATAAGAGTTTATTATCGGCAAATTTCAAAAAAGATTACGTCGCCTATTCCGCGGTGGGGATTTTTTTTCTGATTCTGGCGTTTGAGCTTTTCCTTGCCGTTTTTATTCCGTTGCATCTGGAAATGCAGGACGTGTGGAGCGAAGAAGTCGCCCGCCAGGAAATGATCAACCGTTTTGATTATCTGCACCGGCTGTTCCTGCGGTTCAGGTCAAAAAGAGATTCCGCGCAAAACGAGGCCGGAATTGTCATCAACAGTTTAACGCCCCTGGCAGACTACCTGCGCCAATATCAGTACCAGTTGCGCCCTGAACAAATCAAAGAAATCAATGAAACGCTGGGCAGCCTTGAAGGGCTCTACAATCATCTCATGCACCAGGGGGCTTACAGTACCGATCTGAAACTGAAGCCGGAAAAATTCATTAACCGGCTGAAAAAGGAAATGGCGAAAACCGATTGAAAATTACGGATAGATTTCATGAAAAGAATCCGGCTCAGGCACATTGTCGATAAATTCCGCGACATCAGGATCGCGGTGGTCGGTGATTTGATGCTCGACGTCTATATCTGGGGCAAAGCCTCGCGGATTTCTCCGGAGGCTCCGGTTCCCGTCGTCCAGGTCAAGAAAAAAAGCTGCTGCCTCGGCGGCGCCGCCAACGTCATGCGCAACATAGTTACTCTGGGCGGCGAGGTTAAAGCTTACGGCGTCATCGGGGAAGATGCCGACGGAGAGGAATTGAAAAAACTGTTCACGGAATATGCCATCGATCCGGCAACGCTGTCGGTAGACAAGTCCCGGCGCACCACCAACAAACAGCGGATCATCGCTTCGGCCCAGCAGTTATTACGGGTTGATTTTGAAGACACGGAAGTGATCGGCGGCCTCATCCGGCAGGAGATAATCGCTCAACTAACGGAACTGATCGATTCCGGAGCGGTCGACGCGGTAATTTTCGAAGATTACGGCAAAGGGGTATTGGATGAGGAAATGCTTTCCCGGCTCATTCCGCACGCCCGGGCCCGGAATATCATCACTGCGCTCGACCCGAAGCCCGGGCATCTGCTCAAAGTCCAGGGACTGACGGTAATGAAACCGAACCGCAGTGAGGCTTTCGCGCTCGCCGGAGTTTTTCCGCAGGAAAACGGGCTTCCGGTGGAAGCGGACGGACAACTGCATCAGGTGGCGGCACAATTGCTGCATGACTGGAAGCCGGATTACCTGCTGATTTCGTTGGCGGCGCAGGGAATGGCGCTGTTCCGCCAAGACGCGGAAATGGTGGTGATCCCGACCAAGGCGCGGGAGGTTTACGACGTTTCGGGCGCCGGCGACACGGTGATTGCGGCTTTCACTCTGGCGCTCAGTACCGGGGCCGACCCCGTCGAAGCCGCGGAAATCGCCAATCACGCCGCCGGAATCGTAGTCGGCAAAGTCGGTACGGTCACCGTCAGCAAAGAAGAATTAATTGAAAGTTTCAACCGGGAGGTTTGAAATTGAACAACAGAACTGCGGCAATCATTCCCGCGCGTTTCGCCAGCACCCGTTTTCCGGGTAAGGTTCTCGCTGAACTAGGCGGCAAACCGATGATTCAGTGGGTATATGAAAAAGCCGCCGCCTCCATTGCTGACACCGTACTGATCGCCGCGGATGATGAACGGGTGGTCCGGGCGGTAAAAGCGTTCGGCGGCCGGGCAGTCATGACCGCTCCCGATCATCCGTCCGGTACCGACCGGATTTGCGAAGCGGCGGCCAAGCTGGATTGCGGCATCATTATCAATATCCAGGGCGATGAACCGCTGATCCCGGTCGAAGTCATCAACGGCCTGATCACCCTGATGCGGGAAAAAACCGAAATCCCGATGGCCACGGTC
This sequence comes from Victivallaceae bacterium, assembly GCA_028718375.1. Lineage (GTDB taxonomy): Bacteria > Verrucomicrobiota > Lentisphaeria > Victivallales > Victivallaceae > JAHOYW01. Next base: position 9,672 of record JAQULZ010000078.1, read on the forward strand.
GCAGTGCCGGCGGAGCGGGCGATTCTGGCCGACCCTAATAAAGTCAAAGTCGTTCTTGACCGGGCCGGATTCGCTTTATATTTCAGCCGCTCGGTCATCCCCTTCCTGCGCAGCGGCGGCGGCGTCGATACGCCCGCGCTTCTCCACTGGGGAATTTACGCTTATCGCAAGGCGACGCTGGAAAAATTCGTTACTTTACCGGAAGGCCGTCTGGAAGTCTGTGAAAAACTCGAACAGCTCCGGGCGCTGGAAAACGGCATCAGGATTTACGTCATGCAGAGTACTTTGGAAAGCGTCGGCGTCGATACGCCGGAAGATTTGCGCCGGGCCGAAATGAAACTCCGGGAACGCGGCTCAACAAAGAAAATATAAGGTATAAGGTAAAATCAGTTTATGAACCACATCAGAATATCAGACCGAGTCATTATTGGGAAAAAACTGACTCTGATCGGCGGCCCCTGCGTCGTTGAAAGCCTGGAAATGTGTAAAATCATCGCCGGCTATCTGCAGGAAATATGCGCCGGCCTGGACGTGCAGTATATTTTCAAGGCCTCCTTCGACAAAGCCAACCGTTCCAGCGTTAAATCTTTCCGGGGCCCCGGTCTGGAGGAAGGGTTGAAGATTCTCGCTGAAATCAAGCGCGCTTTCAAAGTCCCCGTAGTCACCGACATTCACGAAGCGCACCAGGCCGCCCCGGCCGCCGAAGTCGCGGACATCCTCCAAATTCCGGCGTTCCTCTGCCGCCAGACCGATCTGCTCGCCGCCTGCGCCGCTACCGGCAGAGCCGTCAACATCAAGAAAGGCCAGTTCATGGCACCGGAGGATATGCGCGGCGCCGTTGAAAAAGTCCGGGAAGCGGGCAATAACCAGATCATGCTGACCGAACGCGGCACGAGTTTCGGTTATCACAATCTGGTGGTCGATATGCGGGCTCTGGCGGTCATGCGGGGATTCGGTGTTCCGGTAGTATTTGACGCCACTCATTCGGTGCAGCTGCCCGGCGGCCTGGGAAGCGTTTCCGGCGGCCGGCGCGAATTCATCCGGCCGCTGGCCCGGGCGGCCGCAGCGGTTGGAATCGACGCCTTGTTTACCGAAGTCCATCCGGAACCCGAAAAAGCGCTTTCGGACGGCCCCAATTCGCTGAATTTTGCCCTGGTCAAAACTGTTTTACAGGAAGTTAAGGCAATTTATGATCTCGCAGGAAAAAATCGATAAGATAAAAGCCCTGGTGCTGGATATTGACGGCATCCTGACCGACGGCCGGGTGGGATACAGCGCCGCAGACGAAGTCAAGTTTTTCCATGTCCGTGACGGACACGGGATAAAAATGCTGATGCGCGCCGGATTCAAAGTCGGCGCTCTCTCGGGACGTAAAGCGGAAGCCAACCGCAGACGCGCCCGAGAACTGAATTTTGATTTCCTTTACGAAAACCGGAAAGACAAACTGGCGGCATTCGAGATTCTGCTGCAAGAGAATTCTCTCGAAGCCGAGGAATGTTTATACATCGGAGATGATGTGGTAGACCTGCCGGTAATCCGCCGCGCCGGGATCGGGATCATCGTCGCGGATGCTCCGGACTATCTGGACGAATACGCCGATTTCCGGACTAAAACTGCCGGCGGGCGCGGCGCCGTGCGCGAAGTCTGCGAATGGCTGCTCCGCGCGCGCGGTCTGTGGGATAAACAAATGGAGCGGTATATATCTTGAAAAGATTATTCTATTTACTGGTTGCGGCATTTACAGTCAGCGGAGGCGGCGCACCTGCTGACGAACTCGGAGCTCTCAAAGGGTCTGCGGGGCATTGGGCTATTTACCATAAAGAACACCTGCAATTCATGATTTTCTGGAAGGAAATAATCCGGATAGCCGATAAAACCTACGCCAAAGACGCGGTAATCGACCTGATTAAAAAAAATATTGACATCAATAAGATAAAATACCTTGAAAACGCCAAGCCTTACCCTCTTGATACCCCAACTCCGGCCGTCGCCGAATTCTGGAAAGATAAAATCAGTTCCGACGGTTTCATCGTTACCAGCAAAGCCACCATTTTACAGGAAAAAAAGACGGTCTCAAGTAATGAAAAGGTTTTTTTCCGTTCCCCTCAGCTTGATTTGAACGGCATCGGTTTTACCGCTGATTTCGACTCCAAAATCATAAAAGTCCTCCAGGAAGTCAATATTATCATCCGGATGAAGGCGGACCCAAAAGGCAAGGCGGCCGCAAAGGATAATGTTGTTAAAACCCAATCCGATTCCATGATCATTGATATGAGCAAGGAACTGATAACCCTGATCGGAAATATCAGGATTGACGAGACCGATTTTAATATCTTCTGCGACCGCTTGCTGATCGACTTGAAAAAGAATAAAAATAAGAATATCCTTCCCCAAAACTCCGGTGAGCTTTTTAACCCGAGCGGCGTCTCGCAGATAACCTGTCTGGGAAACGTCAAAATAATCCGCAAAACAGCAGCGGCTGAACTCAAAAAAAACGGCAGTATGAAAGCTTTCGCCGACCAGGCGATTTACAGCACGGTCAGCGAAGAAATCACGCTGCTCGGCAAAAATCCGCGGATTTATTACGGAAATGATATGGTTTCCGGTGAAAAAATCGTCTATTGGAAAAATTCCGCGCGCTTACAGGCATTCAAAAATTGTCTGGTGGAAACGCTCGACAAGAGAACGGATACCCCACGGATTGCCCGGCTGAACAGCGATTCCATCGATTACGCCGGAAATCGAGGAGTTTTTACCGGCAACGTCCTGGGAAGATATGGGGATTATCGGCTCAATTGTAACCAAATGACGTTTTATCTGAAACCGCAGGGCGAAAACCAACCGAAACCGAAGCTAATGAAGTCGCTCATCGCGGATTCCGGGAAAAAAGAGCTTAAGGAAGTTGTTTGTACCGGTAATGTCACTATCACCCGCATCGGAAAAACCCCCGGCAAAATCGAAAAAGCCGTTGCCGGCCAGGCGGAGTACGTGCTTCGGGACAATAAGCTCATCCTGTCCCAAAACCAGCCGTTCATAATCAGCGGCCGCGATTCCGTCAGCGGCCGGCGCATGGTGGTCTGGCTGGATCAGAACCGTTTAAAAGTAGCCCAAAACAGCAAACTCGTCCTCGGTTCCCGCCAAACTACCGTTATTTCTGATTCCTCCGACCTGAATTACGGCGGCGATGAACTCACTTTCAACGGCAGGGTTAAAGTAGACAATCCGCAGTTGGATTTGACCTGCGATAATATGAAAATATTCCTCGAAGCCGAAAAAAAAACGGAAAGAAATATCGAACCGGGCAATTCGTTATTTTCTGCCGACAGCAAGTCCGGGAAAAAAGTGGATAAGATCGTCTGTACCGGCGCGGTACGTACCGAGAATCCGCGGGCCAGGGTGGATTGCGACCGCATGGTGATTACCTTTAAGGAACGGGCCGCCGCCAGTGCCCGGCCCGATATCGGGATTGGCGGCGAGGGCAGCGGCGACGTCGATCTGATAAAATGTTTCGGCAATGTCCGCATGACCGACAAACCCGAAGATGCCAAAACCAGACCGACCGTAATTACATCGGATAATGCGATATTGAACATCCCCGGGAATATTGCGGACTTGGTCGGCAAGGTTCGATTCGAAGAACCGCGTTTCACCCTGAATTGTGCCAAAATGAAGCTGTTGGCTAAAGACATTACCGCGGCTCAGGCAACGGCCAATGAAGCGGAAAATAAAAAGAATACGATGAACACGGTTCCCACCCATATCGGCCTTGGAAAAACCAAAGAACTGACCAAAATCATCTGTCTGGATAAAGTGGTCATGATCCGTAAACTCCCCCATGAGGTGCAGAAAGCCTGCGGCGATAAAGCCGTTTATGAAGTAAGTGAACACAAGGCCGTTTTGACCGGCATCAACAGCAAGCCGACTTTGCAGCGCGGTCCGACGGTTATGGAAGGCGAAAAAATCATCCTTTGGACCGACAGCGAAAAACTGGACATTGAGCAGGGAACTCTGAAAAATATCATTATCGAAACCCTGTAACGGTTAAAACCTGAAACCCTCATGATGATTAAATCCTCGAAATTACCCGTTTCAAGAGTGGAATAGATGAACTTTTGGAGATATAATAATTAATATGAAAGGGTTTTTAAGATAATGGCAGATATTAACCGGGAAGAATTCCTGTTAACCGCGGATAATCTGGTAAAAGCTTATCACGGCAAACGGGTGGTTAACAATGTTTCCATAAATGTCAAGGCCGGGGAAGTGGTCGGCCTGCTCGGTCCCAACGGGGCGGGAAAGACAACGTCTTTTTACATGGTCATGGGACTGATCAAACCAGATGCCGGCACGGTATATTTCCGCCATCATGAAATCACTCATTCCCCGATGTACCGGCGCGCCCGGCTGGGCATGGGATACCTGGCTCAGGAACCGTCAATTTTCCGGAAACTGACGGTCGAACAGAACATCATGGCGATTCTCGAAACTCTGGCGATTTCGCGTCAGGAACGCAAGGCCCGGCTCGAAGAGCTGCTGGAAGAACTGGAGTTGACCCGTTTAGCCAGACAGAAGGCAATGACGTTAAGCGGCGGAGAGCGCCGCCGTCTGGAAATCACCCGGGCTCTGGTCACTAATCCGTCATTCCTGATGCTGGACGAACCGTTCAGCGGCGTCGATCCGATAGCGGTTTACGACGTTCAGCAGATTATCGGGCAATTACAGCAAAAGAATCTCGGCATTCTGATCACCGATCACAATGTCCGGGAAACACTGGCGGTGGTAGACCGCGCCTACCTTATGTCTCAGGGAGAAATAATGCTTGAAGGAACCAGCAAACATCTGGTTGAGGATGAAAAGGCCAGAGAAGTTTATCTCGGCCCCAGGTTTTCAATGTAATGGAGAGTCCCCCTTTAACCTTTTAACCTAAGGAGAGTTGATAATGCAAATTATTATCGCTGCCCGTCATTTCACAGTCACTGACGCTTTAAAGGCGGACATCAATGAACGCCTTACGGCAATTCTCGAAAACATCCGCTTGAAAATCTCCACGGTACGGGTCATTCTGGACATAGAACATACCAACCGCTGTACCGTCGAAGCAGTGGTCAGCCTGAAAAATTCCGTCATTGAAACCAAGGTAACCACCCGCGATATGTACGAGGCCATTGACAGCGCCATGGATAAAATCGGCATCCAGGTTCGCAAATACCTCGACAAGAAGCAGCAGCATCATGGTGAAACGTCCCTGAAAGACATCTCCGTCCCCCCGCCTGCGGTTGAAGAAACCGCTTACGATTCGATCTAAAGCCCCTCCCTTAACAAAGCGAGCTCCGCAAGACAGCTATTGTCTTACGGAACTCTGAAATAACTCCCGGCGCCGTGCTACTCTCCCACACTCAAATGTGCAGTACCATCGCCGCTGGTGGTCTTAACCTGCGTGTTCGGGAAGGGAACGGGTGTGACTCCACCGCCATAAGCACCGGAAAAAAAAGCAAGAAGGTCAA
>JAQULZ010000079.1 GCA_028718375.1 Victivallaceae bacterium
CACCGCCAGCGCGCAGTGAAAAGGAAAATGTCAAACTGGCCGGTAAAAAAGAAAGGTCGGCACAAGTCGGTAAAAATTAATATCTTTCAGACTATAGAGGTGATTAAATGAACAGTATTGCATCTAAGAGCAAGTAAAAATCGGTATAATTGTGAACCGGCTATTTCTTTTTGTTTAAGACTACCTTGTTACCCATATTTTTCAGGTCAATATAGTCCGCCATGATATTGACCGCCTCATCCAGCAGCAGATCGGATTTTTTATCTCCGCGGCGGTCATCTTCATCACTTATCTGTTTGAGGTACTTTTCATTGGCATCAAGCATCTTCTTTTCAGCGAGGTATTCCGCCCAGCGCTTTTTCTCATTCAATGAAATGGTCTTACGTTGCTTGTATTCATTGAATATTTTTATATTCTGGAGCAGCATTTTGTATTTGGGATTTTTGAACCGCCGCGCCGCGGAACGTTTTTTGATATCCTCGATCACCGCTTGGAGACGGGCATCATAATCCTGATGTTCGACTTTGGCGATGGAATCCCACGGCAGATGATTTTCATTGAATTCCTCGCCGATTTCCATATATTCCGTAAATGACGGCAGTTTAATATCCGGTTTCACGCCCAATTTCTGAGTTGACGAACCGTTGACCCGGTAAAATACTTCACTCTCAAATTTCACGCTCCCGGCCTTGAAATCATTATAATCATTCAGCAGCCGGTCAAGTTTGATTACATTGAGCACGGTGCCTTTGCCGTAAGTCCGTGAATCCCCAACGATTATCCCGCGATGATAGTCTTTGATCGCCCCGGCGAAAATCTCCGAAGCGGAAGAGCTCAGTTTATTCGTCATCACGATCAGCGGTCCCTGGTAATGAATCGTTTCATCCGGGTCATATTTAACCGCCACCCGGCGCCGGCTGTCGCGCACCTGGACAATCGGGCCCTTCCCGATAAAAAGACCGGTCAGGTAAATAGCTTCCCGCAAGCTGCCGCCGCCGTTCGAGCGTAAATCCACAATCACTCCATCCACGCCTTCCTTTTCAAATTTAGTCAGGATATTCGCCACATCCCGGCTGGAACTCTTGAAATCTTTATCTCCCCGGATTGCCGCCTCGAAATCAAAATAAAAACGCGGCAGATTGATTACGCCGATCTTGAGAACTCGGCCGCGTTCATCCTTGACCTGGTGAACCGTCCCCGAAGCCTCACTGTTTTTGAGTTTAACCTTTTCGCGCACCAAAGTGATATTCACCGGCATTGCGCCGTGCCCTTTGGCTCCGGGCAGGACAGTCAGGGTTACCTTAGTGCCGGCTTTGCCGCGAATCAGTTTAACGACGTTGGTAACCGACATATCAACAATATCGACCGGATCGCCGTTTTCCTGAGTCACCGCAATGATGCGGTCGTCGGCTTTGAGCCGGCCGTCCTTGGCGGCAGGACCGCCGGGAATGATGCTGACGATTTTCGTGTAGCCGTTATCGCTGGTGAGCACCGCTCCGATGCCGACCAGGGACAGTTTCATGGAAATATCGAAATCTTCTTCGAGTTCGGGAGAAAAATAGCTGGAATGCGGCCCGTAGGTTTGCGCCAGGCAGGTCAGATAAAAACTGAGAATGCTCAGCTTGCTTTTCTGGCTCATCTCATTGTAAATATCCCGCAACCGGCGGCGAATCTTTTCTTCCGGAGTTTGCTTGCTCCACATTTTTTCCAGAGTTTCAGCGGCTTTTTTATCCACCTTTTCACCCTTTTCAGCAGTTTTAAGCGCATTTTCCTTATCCAGCTGCATGGAGCGCCGGAGCAGCCGGAAATACAGCACGTCGCTTTTGAGCCGTTTACGCCAAACTTCCTGCAACTGCTCGAAATTATCACAGCGTTCCGCTTTACTGCGGTCAGCGAGAATGTATTCGTCCTTAGTAAAATCGAAGCCTTTTTTGAGCTGTTTTTCCGCAAACTGCCGGTATTCCTGCAGGCGTTTGAGGTATAACTTATAGACCTCGAAAGCAAAATCGGAATTTCCCATTTGGGTCAGATCATCCAGGTAATAACGGTATTTTTCAAAGTGCTTAATATCGTTTTTGGTAAAATACATATTAGCCGGATCCAGAATTTTGAAATAAGCATCGAAAATTTTGGAGGATATTTTATTATCCAGCACGTGCTGCCGGTAATGGCTGTTGGCGATCAACGCGGAAGCCAGCTTGGTAATGATTTCCAGTTCCTGTTTTTCCGTCAGTCTGCTGCTGTCGGCAAGAGTGGCAATTCCAAGAAAAAAGGCGAGCATGAACGCGGCAGCCCGGAATCGTCGGTAAAGTTTTATCATCTTTATTCCTTTATAATTACAGGGGTCTGTCAAAATTTACTTTGCTGATTTCCTGTCATCTTGTTAATTATTAACTTGCGTAAATCTTTCTGTTTTCCTCATTTTGCTGACTGAAAAACAAAAGCTTTTTTGTTTTTCAGAACACCTCCCGTCTCACTTTACCGCCGCTTTTTTGTCAACGGCCCAAATCGTATAAACGGCGACTGTAAGGAGCTCGATTTTGCGCCTTGACAAGGAAGTGGCGATAAAGTAACGTTATGCGCCCAAATCCAGCTCGACCGCTCAGCATTTTCAAAAATACACTTCGTTCTTTTTTGAAAATATCGCTTTTCGAGGACGGTATTGTTCGGGCGCGGCTTGCCGCGCAATACTTTCGCTCATTGGAGATGAGCGCCCAACGTTTTCGGCCGTTGGATCACCGAGGCGTTGCATCCGCCTTTTTTCATTTTTTTCATGTTATTTTTGACACTACCAATTACAGGGGTACAAAATAACCGCCATCATACCTGGAGACAAACGCAAGAATCCATTTGGAAAATTCGGCGGTTGTTTCAACGGTCATTGGTAATTATACTTAATGTACCCCGATAATGCAATCCTGTTACTGAAAAAAAACCGCATCTCACGCTTTCCGCAGCGAATCGAGGGTGTATTGTACCGGCGAAGGTTCCTCCCGGCCGCTGAAATCCATTTTTTCGAGTTCGACGACGGCCTGATGCAAAGCCAGACCGGCATCCTCGTAACTGAGGCCGGCAAGTTCCGCAATCAACCGGATACAGCGGTCGACCAGTTTCTTGTTTGACATGCTGACGAAACTCATCCAGTTGCTCTTCACCCGGCCCATACAGATCATCGTCCCGGTTGAAATCGCGTTCAGAACCAGTTTGATTTTCAGATGCTCCATGAGTTTCAGATTAGTATGCTTCACCGTTCCCGGCACCACTAAAGCGGCGGGAGGAGCGTCCGGAGCGGCACCGATAATGAGAAGCCGGTGTTCCCCGAAATCTCCGGTCATATTCCGGGTACGCTCGAATACCGCGTCATTGAATTCGGTCCCGGAAAAGATGCTTACCGCCGCGTTCCGGGAAGTTTCAAAACGGCAGGATTCCGGTTCATTGCCAATCAGAAATTTGAACATTTCCTCCCGGCTGACGGCGGGAGGAGCGGCAATGATTTTTTCAGGGGCGCTCATCGCGCGGTAATCCTCCGAAGTCCACTCCAGGCAACGCGGTTCACGCCCCAAATAATACTTCCAGGCCGCCGCGGTTGAAAACAACGGCGTTTTGACAAAAGCCGGGGATGGCAGCTGCCCGGCCGCGTCAAATTTCCGGAACGGCGGCAGCATGAAAGTCGGAGAACGTTCCGTGGTGTCGGTAAAAACATCAATCAGAAATTCATCGACAAAATAAGTCACCAGCCCGCCGTCACGGTAAAGCTGCTCTTCGAAACGGATATATTCGGCAATCGTCCGGAGCGCGGCGGCGCTTTCCAAATCCGCCGCCAGCCGGGTCATTTCCGCAACATAATCCAGGTCGGAATCGGGGAAAAAAGCCAGTTCGGCCGCAGTCAGCGTTTCCCTGAGAAGCCGGTTAAGCAGTTTTTCCAGCATTGCCCCGGCGACCAGTTGTTCGCTGCTCGTCGCCTGCATCCGGGTAGAACCCGCTACCGCCATCGGGCCGCAATAAAGCTCGAGCACGGTTACCGCCGGATTGTCGATGGCCTGCCGGGAACGTTCGATATGCCGGCGCAACAGTTCCGCGGGATTGTTGAACAGCAAAAATACTTGCGCTCCGGCCCGGGCTGCTTCCGCCACTGTGCCGAGCACCGAAGAAGTTTCGCCGCCTTCGGTGATTGCGATCAGCACGTCTCCGGCACTGACGCCGAGCTCCCGCGCCTGACGCTCTCCGAACTGAGGATAGTCCTCGAAAGATTCCACGGATTTGACCAGGGCGTAATCGCCGCCGGTCATAATGCTGAACACCCGGTTTTCAAAAGCGGCCAGTTTTCGGAAGATTTCCGGTTTATCCCGCATCAGTTTCCGGAAAAAAGTCCGCCACATGCTTTCCAGAAGGATGCTGAGCCTTCCGGTCGCGCCGCAGCCGGAAAAAATAATCCTGCCGCCGGCAGTGACCGCCCGGTACGAACTTTCGAGCATCAGGGCGAATTCCCGGCCGGCAAAGATTTTCCGGGCCAGCGGAATAATATCCTCATCCACGGAAAAAAGCCGGGCGACGCCGGATTCAACGCAGTTCCTGAACACTTCGTCCAGCCCGCGGGTCTTGGGATTGGACTGTTCAGTAGGCAGCATTCCCAAATGGAACTGCTGTTCGTACTTTAAAAAATGTTCGGCTCTTTTCCTGGCTTCAGCAGTAATGTTCATTTTTCACCAATTAGCCTTGTTATTAATTTTATACCGAAAAACGTACATGGACGACATCGCCGTCCTGTACGAGATAATCCTTTCCCTCAATCCGCAGTTTGCCGGCGGCTTTGGCGTTGTTCCAGCCCCGGCATGCGACCATATCCTCATAACCGACCACTTCCATCCGGATGAAACCGCGGCACATGTCGGTATGGATTTTACCGGCGGCTTCCGGCGCCGCTGTACCCCGGACGATCGTCCAGGCCCGGGTTTCCATCGGTCCGGCGGTGAAGAACGTGATATGGCTGAGCAGCCGGTAACCGGTATGAATGACCCGGGTCAAACCGGTTTCGGTTACGCCGAGGTCTTCCAGAAACAATTTCGCGTCCTCCGGCTCCAACTGCCCCATTTCCTCCTCCAGTTTGGCGCAGACCGGAATGACTTCCAGTTGATGTTCACTGCCGTACGCCAGCAGTTCCCGGGTTACGGTATTCCGACCGAACTCCCGGAAATTATCCTCGTCGACATTCGCGCAGACGAACGCCGGCATGACGGTCAAAAGTCCGAAACTCAGCGCCGTTTTCGTCTCCGCCGGATCTTCCCGGCGATATTCCGGCCGGCGGCCGGCGGCCAATTGATCTTTAAATTTCGCCGCCAATTCCAACGCTGCCCTGGCTTCGGCATCCCCGGAACGCAACAGCTTTCTGGATTTTTCCAGGCGGCGTTCGAGCAATTCCAGATCCGCCAGCATCAGTTCGGTCATAATGACTTCCAGGTCGCGGACGGGGCTGATTTCCCCATCGACATGGACGACATCCGGATCGGCAAACACCCGCACCACGTGAGCGATCGCATCGACCGCCCGGACATGTCCCAGAAACTGGTTGCCCAGCCCCTGCCCTTCGCTGGCCCCCTTGACCAGGCCGGCAATATCGATGAATTTCAGCGTGGAGGGCACCAGCCGGGCTGATTTCTCCAGTTCGGCGAGCACCCGCATCCGCTCGTCCGGAACCGGTACTACTCCGGTATTCGGTTCGATCGTGCAGAACGGAAAATTCGACGCCGCGGCGCTGCCGCCGCTTAAGGCATTGAACAAAGTGGACTTGCCGACATTGGGCAGCCCGACAAAACCGCAGGAAAAACTCATTATTCAAAGTTCCTTGTTTCCGAATAAGCAAAAAGCCCGTCCGGAGACGGGCCGAATTCAATCAACAACCGTAATCAAAACTTTTCGCACATGGAATTGTCGTCGTAGAAGAAATTGAAGGCATTATGTTCGCGATCGATGACCCAGGCGGGACGCAGCATCGGACCGTAACCCCAGCCGATGTCTTCCGGGTCATCGGTGCAACCCGGCAGGGGCATCAGAAAGGTGATGATGTCGATCACACCAACTACTTCCCGCGCCACCGTCATGGCTACGCCTTTGAACACTCCGTAAGTAAGGGCAGCGATATTTCCCTTATCCTGAGCCACATCCAAAGGCTGCTGCACCAGTTCCAAAGGGCCGAAAGCTACGTTGGCAACGCCGCGGCCGATTTTTTCCAGGGGGCCGCTTTCCGCGAAAGACGGACTGGAAAAGCATAAAAAGAAGAATACCAACAGTATAACCGGGCAAATTTTTAAGAATTTCATTCAGTCACCTTCGTCGAGTATGGTTATAAACATCGCACACCTGCCAGGCAAATTTTATCCGATTTCCGCCTTGACCTTTGAAACTATATGCTGTATTTTAGAAAAATCAAGGCGCCGGAAAGATAATTCCCGGTGAATAATTGAAACCCCAAAACAGCTACACCATAAATACGGTGTATTTGAACTTAAACGAAGCAGGTAAGGCTGCATAAAAATAAGCTTGGCCGCTTATTATTTTTTTTCCTAAGGATTTTATTTTATGGACAAAAAACAGCGGTTTTCCGGTTTGACCTTGTTGACCGGTTCGGAACACAATTATCCGGCATCCCCGGATGAGGCCAAACTGGAGGCGTTTGACAATATTTACCGCGACCGGGACTATGTCATCACCTTCGACTGCCCGGAATACACTTCGCTCTGTCCGGTAACGAACCAGCCGGATTTCGGACACATTACCATCCGTTACATACCGGATCAAAAATGTATTGAAAGCAAATCGCTAAAACTGTTCCTGTTTTCTTTCCGGAACCATAACACTTTTCACGAAGAGTCCGTAAATGCTATTCTCGACGCGGTGGTGAAGGCCTGTGCTCCGCGCCGGGCGGAAGTCATCGGCAGTTTCCGTCCCCGCGGCGGCATCGCCATCGAAGTCAAAGCCACCTACGGAGGTAAAATCGATGAATGATCCTTATGCTTTCATTGAAAACGGCTCCGTAACCTCTCCGAAAGGCTTTAAAGCGGCCGGGGTAGCGGCCGGCCTGAAACGCAGCGGCGCCGCTGACCTGGCGCTGATTTATTCGGATGTACCCGCCAATTTTGCGGCGGCGTTTACCTCGTGCGTTTTCGCGGCGGCCCCGGTGCTGCTGGGACGCGAGCGGGCAGCGACGCAGGAAACGCTCCGCGCCGTGGTCATCAACAGCGGCAATGCCAACGCCTGTACCGGCCGGAACGGTATGGAGCGCGCCCGCGAAATGTGCGTCCTGACGGCGCGGGAACTGGGCATTGAACCTGAAGCGGTGCTGGTCTCCTCGACCGGCCGGATCGGCGTGCAGCTGCCGATGGCAATTATTGCCGGGGGAATAAAAAAAGCGGCGGCGGCGTTGGATTATGCTTCCGGAGCGGCGGCAGCGGCGGCAATCATGACCACCGATACCGTTCCCAAGAGCGCCGCGGTGGAAATCGAACTGAGTACGGGCAAAGTCACCGTCGGCGCAATGAGCAAGGGCGCCGGCATGATCGCTCCCGGCCTGCGGGTGCCGCACGCGACCATGCTGTGCTATATCGCAACCGACGCGGTAATAACCAATGCGCTGCTCCGGGATCTCATCAGGCGCGGCGTCGAAAATTCATTCAACCGGATCACGATCGACGGGGATATGAGCACCAACGATACCTGCGTCATCCTGGCCAACGGACTTTCGGGAGCGGAAGTCAAAGCCGGCTCGAAAGATGCGGAAATCTTCTACCAGGCCCTGCAGACCCTCTTACAGCAGCTCGCGCGCGAGATGGTCATGGACGGCGAAGGCGCAACTAAATTCGTGACCGTTTACATCGAAAACGCCCCAAACGAAGCTGCGGCCCGGGCCTGCGCCGAAGCCGTCGCCAACTCGCTGTTGTGCAAGACGGCCTGGTTCGGTTCGGATCCCAACTGGGGGCGGATCGTCGCGGCGTTAGGTTATGCGGGAGTTGATTTTGATCCCGGTCTGGTGAATATTTACTATGACAACCAGGCTGTGGTGATCAACGGCGGCGACGCCGGAACGCCGGAAAAGGAGCTCGCCGAAATCCTCCGGAAACGGGAATTTTCAATCACGGTGAATATGAACGCCGGCCCTGCCAAATACTGGGTCTGGACTTGCGATATTTCCTACGAATACGTCAAAATCAACGCGGAATACCATACCTGAAGCCGCTTCTTACCTCAAAAACCGCTTAGTTGCCGCCATTCCGGCGGCAAAGACTTCCGAAATAGAACTGAAAGTGCTTAAGTTTTTCCGGATTTGAGCTTTAGTCATAAAATATTAATATTTTTCCATTAAAATCTTTGAATTATGATTGAATTCCACTTTTTTTTACATTATACTAAGCAACGGTTGTTTGAATCGAATTCCGTACTGCATGCTGACCTAACGGTATTTGCTGTCGTAACCGGTTGCAGGACAATAATAAAGTTCGTCGGAGTTCTTTCGAGACATAAGCTGAAACTGCCGTAACAGTTTCTCAAGACAAGGGGGGTTTTTGATGGTCACTGAGTGCTGCACCTGTTCGTGCAAAACCGAAGTTCCGGAATGCGAGCTTTGGGCGCGTCTGAATGAAACCTTGGACGAGTACCGGGGTAAACCGGGTAATTTGATTCCCGTCCTGCAGATCGCCCAGACGTTATTCGGGTATCTGCCCGAAAAGGTATTGAAACACATCAGCCGGGAATTGGATAAACCTTACAGTGAAGTTGCCGGCGTCGTCGGTTTCTATTCGTTTTTTTCCACTCACCCGCGGGGCAAGTACCTGATCCGGGTCTGTTTGGGTACGGCCTGTTATGTCCGCGGCGGTAAAGAAATCCTCAACTCCCTGAAAAAAAACCTGAAAATCGATGTCGGCGAAACCACTGAAGACAAATTGTTCTCTCTGGAAGTCGGGCGCTGTTTCGGCGCCTGCGGCCTGGCTCCCGTGATCCTGATCAACGACAAAGTCCATCAGCGGGTCAAACCGTCTAAAATCGCCGAGCTGCTTGCCGAATATAAATCAGCGGAAGAGACGAAAGGAGAAAGCAGATAATGAATAAGAAACTCGTTCGAAGCCGCGAGGAGCTCGTCAAGATCCGGGAAACTATGGCTGCCCGTATGTCCCTGCGGAATATGCGCGGCAAAAAAAACGATTCCGCTGACGGTAAATTCGATATAATGCTCTGCATGGGAACCAGTTGTATTTCATCCGGAGCCGAAAAAGTCAAGGCCGCCCTGGAAGCTGAAATCCGCAGCCACGGCTTAAATGAAAAAGTTACCATCTATACCGATTCCTGTCCCGCTTCAAAACCCGAAAAACAGCAGACCCGGGATAAAGTCGAAATCGTAAAAACCGGCTGTAACGGTTTTTGTGCGGCCGGGCCGATCATGGTGATTTATCCGGGCGGGTATTTTTACCAGAAAGTGACCCCTGAGGACGCCGCCGACATCATAGCCCAGCATTGCATCGCCGGCAAACCGGTGAAACGCCTGATGTACTGCGATAAGATCAGCGGAGAAGCAAAACCCTTCATGTACGACATTCCGTTCTTTGCCAAACAGGAACTTAAAGTGTTGCGCAACAAGGGGCGTATCGCCGCCGAATCCATTGACGAATACATTGGAACCGGAGGCTACATGGCCCTGGCGCGGGCGCTGTACGATCTCGCGCCGGAAGAAATCATTGCGGAAGTAAAAGACTCCGGTCTGCGCGGGCGCGGCGGCGCCGGTTTCCCCACCGGTTTGAAATGGGAATTCTGCCGCCAGGCTCACGGCGACCAGAAATATATCCTCTGCAATGCGGACGAAGGCGACCCCGGCGCCTTCATGGACCGCAGCTTATTGGAATCTGATCCGCACGCGGTGCTTGAAGGCATGATGATTGCCGCCCGGGCTATCGGCGCCACCAAAGGTTACGTCTACTGCCGCGCGGAATATCCGCTGGCTCTCCGGCGGCTGCAGAGCGCCATCGAAGCATGCCATGAACGCGGCCTGCTGGGAAACAATATTCTCGGCACCGATTTTTGTCTGGATATAGACATCGCTCAGGGGTCAGGCGCTTTCGTCTGCGGCGAAGAAACCGCCCTGATGCGTTCCATTGAAGGAAAACGCGGCGAGCCTTCTCCCCGTCCTCCTTTCCCGGTTCACCAGGGGTTATGGGACAAACCGACCGTTCTCAACAATGTTGAAACCCTCGGTTCAATCGCCATGATCATCCGCGACGGCGCGCAGGAATACCGCAAACTGGGAACGGAAAAATCCCCCGGAACCAAGATTTTCGCTCTGACCGGCAATCTCAACAATGTCGGTCTGATCGAAGTCCCGATCGGAACTTCGCTCGGCGAGATAATTTACGATATCGGCGGCGGCATTCCGAACGGCCGCGAATACAAGGCAGCTCAGATCGGAGGACCTTCCGGCGGCTGCATTCCGCGCCAGCACCTGAACGTTCCGATCGATTATGAATCCCTGTCCGAACTGGGAGCGATTATGGGCTCCGGCGGACTCGTCGTAATGGACGACAATACCTGTATGGTGGACGTTGCCCGGTTCTTCCTCGAATTCACCCAGGAAGAAGCCTGCGGCAAATGTACCTCCGGCCGGGTCGGCACCAAGCGGCTGCTGGAAATGCTCGAACGGATCTGCGCCGGAAAAGGCGAAGAGGATGATATTGAAAAGCTCATTGAACTGGGCGAAATGATTAAAAAAACCGCACTCTGCGGTCTCTGCAAAACCGCTCCCAACCCGGTGTTGGCCACCATCCGCTATTTCCGGGATGAATACGAAACCCATATCCGGGAAAAGAAATGCGCTTCCGGGATTTGCGCCGCCCTGGTTCGGGCTCCCTGTCAAAGCGGCTGTCCGGCCGGCGTAGATGTTCCGGGGTTCGTTTCCCTGGTAGCCGAAAAACGCTATGCGGAAGCCCTGAAACTCCACCGCGAACGCAATCCGTTCGCTGCAGCCTGTGCCCGGGTCTGTTACCATACCTGCGAAAGCCGCTGCCGGCGCGCTACACTCGACGCTCCGCTGGCCATCCGCGGCATTAAACGGTTCATGGTCGATCAGGAGATTACCGTTCAGGTGCCGGAAGTACTGGAAAACGCCCAAAACGCCGCCCGTAAAATTGCGATTGTCGGCGCCGGTCCAAGCGGTCTTTCCTGCGCCTATTTCCTGGCGCGGCTGGGCTATAAACCGAAAGTGTTTGAAGCCGAACTTCGTCCCGGCGGGATGCTCGTCCAGGCCATTCCGGCCTATCGGCTGCCGCGGGAAATTCTGGCGCGGGAAATCCGAATGATTGAACACCTCGGAGCGGATATTGAAACCGGCAAGCGGCTCGGCAAAGATTTTTCACTGGAAGACCTGAAAAAGGACGGTTATGAGGCGGTTTACATCGCCACCGGCGCTTCCGCCGGTTTGACCCTCGGGATTAAGGGCGAAGACGCGAAAGGCGTCACCCAGGCGCTGACTTTCCTGCGCCAGTACAACATCCGCGGTTCCGTCCCGGCGGGCAAAAAAGTGGTCGTCATCGGCGGCGGCAATGCCGCCGTCGACGCTTCCCGGACGGCGCTGCGCCTGGGAGCGGAGGAAGTGACGCTGATTTACCGCCGCACCCGCGAAGAAATGCCCGCTTACGAGGAAGAAATCGAAGAAGCTGAAAACGAAGGCGTCAAAATGCTGATGCTCACCGCGCCGAAGGAAATTTCATCCGTCGGCGGCAAAGTTGCCGGCGTCGTCTGCCGCCGAATGAAACTGGGTAATTTCGACCAGTCCGGCCGCCGCCGTCCCGACGATTCGAAGGAAAGCGATTTCATACTCGAAGCCGACCAGGTCATCGCCGCCATCAGTCAGGCCTGCGAAGCCGATAAGTTTCTCGGCAATTCCGGGGTTAAGCTCAATTCCCGGAACTGCATCATCGCCAGGCCGCTGACCGGCCAAACCAACGTCGACTGGGTATTTGCCGGCGGCGATGCGGTTACCGGGCCGTGGTCGGTCATCGAAGCCGTCGCCGCAGGCGAACGCGCCGCCGTCGGCATGGATGAATTCCTGACCGGAGAAAAACATGCGTTCTGGCGTGAGGAAAAAGTTCCGGACACCAGTTTCGATCCCGAAGCCGATCCGGTACCTTATCCCCGGGAAAAACAGCCCTTGATCTCGGCTGAGCGCCGCTGCCGCAACTTCGATGAAGTGGAACAGTCGTGGAGTGAAGCGGTCGCGATCCGCCAAGCCAAACGCTGCCTGCGTTGTGATTACGGTAAATAGGAGCAAAAAAAATGCCTAAACTGACGATAAATAATATTGAAGTGGACGTTGCGCCGGGAACTACCATCCTTGAAGCCGCCAAACAGGTCGATATAAAAATTCCCACCCTGTGTTATCTGGAAGGCTGCAAACCGATCGGCGCCTGCCGGGTCTGTCTGGTCGACGTCAAAGGATTCAAGGATCCGCTGACGGCCTGTTCGACCCCGGTAACCGAAGGCATGCGGGTTGAAACCAATAACCGGACGATTCGTAAAGCCCGGCGGGCCGTGATCGAACTGCTGCTCTCGGAACATGAAGGAAACTGCCAGACCTGCGACCGCAACAACGACTGCGAGCTTCAGGCACTGGCCAGCGATTTCGGCATTACTGAAATCCGCTATCCCGGCGAAAAGGCCAAACAGGTTTTCGACGCCAGCACGCCCGCTTTGGTGCGGGATTCGGCCAAGTGCATCAACTGCCGCCGGTGCGTTACCGTCTGCAACCAGATCCAGGGCGTCGGTTCGCTGTTTCCGCAGGGACGCGGTTATGATACTTTTATCGGTCCCGCTTTCTGCAACCCGCTCAAAGATGTTACCTGCGTCCAATGCGGCCAATGCGCCGCCATTTGTCCGGTAGGCGCGATTTCCGAACGCGATCAGGTCGAGGAAGTCTGGAATTATATCGATGATCCAACCAAGTTCGTAGTTGTTCAGACCGCCCCCGCCATCCGGGCAGCGCTCGGCGAATGTTTCGGTTACCCTCCGGGTACGCTGGTTACCGGCAAAATGACCACCGCCTTGCGCAATATCGGTTTCGATGCGGTGTTCGACACGAACTTCACCGCTGACCTGACCATCATGGAAGAAGGCACGGAACTGCTGACCCGGCTGAAAAAAGCTCTGGTCGACCAGGATAAAAACGTGGCGCTGCCGATGTTCACCAGTTGTTCCCCCGGCTGGATCAATTATGCTGAAAGCTTTTTCCCGGAAATGCTGCCCAATCTTTCCACCTGCAAATCTCCGCAGCAAATGTTCGGCGCCGTCGCCAAAACCTACTACGCCGAAAAGATCGGCAAAGACGCCAAAGACATCATCGTGATATCCGTAATGCCGTGCACGGCAAAAAAATTCGAGGCCCAGCGCCCGGAAATGAATGCCAGCGGCATTACCGACGTCGACGTCGTGCTGACCACGCGTGAACTCGGCAAGATGATCAAACAGGCCGGACTGGATTTCGATGCGCTGCCGGACTCCGAAATGGACGCTCCACTGGGGATTTCAACCGGCGCGGCTGACATTTTTGCCAATACCGGCGGGGTCATGGAAGCTGCGTTGCGGACGGTTTACGAACTCATTACCGGCCGGGATTTTCCCTTCCCGCAACTGCATGTAACCCCGGTCGCCGGGTTGAAAGGACTGAAAGAAGCCTCGATCAAACTTGAAGGATTGCTTCCAGAATGGTCGTTCCTGGAAGGCGTCGAGCTGAAAGTCGCGGTGGCTCATGGCCTGAGCAACGCCAAAAAAGCCATTGAAAGAATAAAAAGCGGCGAAGCCCAGTATCATTTCGTCGAAGTGATGTGTTGTCCCGGCGGCTGTATCGGCGGCGGCGGTCAGCCGCGGTTTACCGATGACCAGGTGCGTGAAGCCCGGATCGCAGCGATTTACCGGGAAGATGAACGCCGGCAGCTGCGTAAATCTCACAAGAACCCGGCGGTGCAGGAACTGTATAAGGAATTCCTCAAGGCCCCACTCGGCAAAATGTCCCATAAACTGCTTCATACCCATTATAAAGCCAAGGAAAAAATATAATTCCACCATCATATTGATTCCGTCCCTGGTGATTCAGGGACGGAACTGATTCATTGCCATGAAGCCAAGGAAGAGGCATGGTCATGAACGACTGTTCCATTATTCGTTTGATCGATGTTGCAGACGGTCGGATGCGGATAAAAATCAATTCATTATCCGGATTCGTGGTTATGAACTTGCAGAACGAATTCTGTGAACCGCTGGCCGAACTGGGGGAAACTTTGCTGGAAATCAGCTCGGCCTCCAAGGAAAAGCTGAATACCCCCCAATCATTTTTCCTGTTCTGGCAGTGTGATTCCTGCCAGTACGCTCTGGAGTTCATCCTGCAACCGGGAAAAAACATCGAGCTGCAAATAATACCGATTTGCAATCTAAGAGCAAGTAAAAATCGGAATTATTGCGGATGCCGGAAGCGTTAAAACGAACTGTACGCTACCGAGGTAGCGACGGTTCGTTTTGGCGCAAAACGGCACCGCAAGAATCCGACCGTATACGGCAGCATGCTTTTGGGCTCGTTCACCGGCAAAAAGAATGGTGCGATAGACCTATCGCTCATTATTTTTGCCGGTATCCGCACCGAAACCGAGTTGGTGCTGAACGTCCAAACCTCCCTGGACGCTTTAGTGGAAAATCTGTTCGCAGAAATGAAAAAACTGCTGCTTAACTACGGCTTCATCGAATATAAGGAACGCTGGCGGCGGCATGATTTTCCCATCGCCGTTTTCCTGAAACTCTATCTGCTGCTGAACGGCCGCAGCCTTCAAAGCCTCTCCCTGCCCTGCTGTCTGGAGTATTTCCGGGCCATCACCACCAACCGAATAAGCGGCTTCACGCCGCAGTAGATTTTACTGATCGCATCAGCCGGGTTATAATACCAATTTAGTTCTCATTCATAGACATTTCGATGGTTCTTTTGAGCCGATTTTTGCCATAAATCCTCGCGCGATACTCTATATCCGGATTTTACTTGATTATTTTGAGCTTAGCTGAGTTCAGATTTTTCTTTAAAATGTAGTCAGAATAATAATATTAATATATTTTGATTTTATCTATTGAAATATAATTGTTTATGTGCTATACTT
>JAQULZ010000080.1 GCA_028718375.1 Victivallaceae bacterium
CCTGGATTAATAATCCCGCAAAAAGCTACGAACTTATTCTGGAAGAAATCCTTGAAGAACGAGTAGTATCCAGTCGTGGAAGGCGCAACCAAAGAGCAGTAAAAAGAAAAATGAAGGGTTGGCCAATCAAGTCGGAATATCCCAAAGGCAGTAAAATTAATTTTATTGAAGCAATAAAGGTACTAAGCGAACAGTATTGAGGCTAAGACTGAGTTTTGTACTGCGCTACCGCTTGGCAGGGCACTTGACAGTAAAAGTTCTCATTATTTCTGTTTTCATGACTTGATTATTTTTTTTACTACAGGATCTGCAAAGTAATTTCCATATTTTTATTTTACTTTAATTATTCACCAAGAAGCTCTTTCAGCATTAAATCGTGCTTGTTCAGAAATTCCCGGGAGACGATATAGTGTTCCGTATCGGTGTATTCGACTTTTTTAAGTTCCTCTTCCGTTAAGAGATAGATTGTTGAATGCGGATACGCCATGATAATCGGTGAATGGGTTGCGATGATAAACTGCGAATTCTGACGGACAAGGGCGTGGATTCTGGCAAGCAGCGCCAACTGACGGTTCGGAGACAGCGCGGCTTCCGGTTCGTCCAGGATATAGAGCCCGTTTCCCCGAAAACGCTCCAGCGCCAGGGTAAGAAATGCTTCCCCATGCGATTGTTCATGAAGCGAGCGTCCGCCGTATGAATCGATAATGGGCGGCAATGAGCACGGAATGGCGTCAAGGCGTTCAATTTCCGTGGCCACATTGTAAAAACTTTCCGCACGCAGAAAAAAACCGTCCTTAGGGCGATTGACGCCTTTGTTTATCCTGATCGTTTCATAGAGTCCGGAATGGGAACTTCGAGTCGAAAAATTGAAATTGATCGATCCGCCCTCCGGGTTGAATCCGAACGCCATTGCGATTGCTTCCATGATGGTGGATTTTCCCGTGCCGTTTTCTCCCACAAAAAACGTCACGTGGGGATCGAATTCCAGAGCGCCGTTCCTCAAATGGCGGCAGACCGGCAACGAATACGGATACTCATTAAATGAACGGATCTTCTCCCGTTCGAGCATAACACTTGACAAATAACGTTTGACGTCAATCAGATTATCCATTTTTCCCCCAGTTTAATTAACGGCTAAAATCTGCCATCCGCATTGACAAGGAAGCGGCGATAAAGTAATGTCCCACGTCCGAATCCGGCTCGAACGCTCAGCATTTTCAAAAAACTCTCTTTGTTCTTTTTTGAAAATATCGCTTTTCGAGAATGGTACTGTTCGGGCGCGACAAGCCGCGCGATTCTTTC
The DNA here is from genome assembly GCA_028718375.1 of Victivallaceae bacterium. Classification (GTDB taxonomy): domain Bacteria; phylum Verrucomicrobiota; class Lentisphaeria; order Victivallales; family Victivallaceae; genus JAHOYW01. Next base: position 1,303 of record JAQULZ010000080.1, read on the forward strand.
GCCCGTTGGAGACGGGCGACCAGCGTTCCGCCGCTGGACCGCGTCCGGGAACGCCCCGGTGCGTTATATTTTTATTTTAAAATAGGTCCGGCTGCCGGGTTTCCGGGATGAATTCCTTGAATTTATCGTATAAATCGTTCAGCTTGTTCAAATAGTAAAGCGTGTTTTCGTCGCGCTGTTCCGGCGCGTCCGCGTAAAGTCTGGAATTATCCACTACGGACGCCTTTTTGCTGTTGCCGGTGATGTAATAGGTAATCTGGTCGCCGCGCTGGTAGTCGCGGGACGAAGCCAGCGCCAGTTCGTAGGCGGCGCTGCGGCGGCCCTGGCCGGAAGCCAGTTTGGTCTGGTAGTTCTGCGGGGAATCGATGAGCGTTTCGGTTTTGGCCAGTTTGCCCAGGGGAATATCGCGGCTTTCGATGGCATGCCGGAAAGCTGCGAACATGCCTTCGATCCGGTCGTATTCCTCCTTCAGCAGCATGGTCAGTAACTGTTCCATGCATTCCCGCTGGAACGGTTCCAGTCCCCGCGATTTGAGCGCCGCGCCGGTAATGGCGACTTCGCCGCTGGATTCGAGCAGAGCGTAATTCTTGCTTTTATAGCAGAACATGGCGGGGTAGGTGGAGTCCAGTTCAACTTCAATGCCCGGCGGCAGAATATGCTGCAGTTTCGCTTCCATCGCTTCCGGTGATTTTACGGTTGCCGGCGGTACGAAATAAATCCCGTCGGTGTCCATTTCGAGAACTTTTGCGCCCGATTCTTTCAGGAAGTCCAGCATCAGGGTCAGGATTTCCCGGCCGCGCGCCGCCGTTTTTTCGGCCAGGGCGTAATCGTTGAACGTGCCCTGTGCGAACCCCAGGTAACCGTAAAACGAGTTGACCAGGATTTTGAACGTAGTCTGCAAAGCGTTGTATAAATCTTTTTCCGCCTGGCCGGATGCTTTTTTTTCCGCGGCTTTCGCTTCCAGCCGGAACAGCCGCAGACCTTTGAGCAGGCGCGGAAATGCCTGGAGCACGTCGCGGGCGGGACAGCAATTTTCGGCGACCAGGATGGACGGATACAGCGAGCGGATATCGCAATGCCAGACGTTTTTGTAAACGCCGGTAGTGAAAGCCCGGGTCAGGCCGCCGGCGTAACTTTTCGCCGGTTCGGAGTAAGGCAGACTCTGACCGGCATTCAGGTATTCGCTGACCAGCAGCGCATCGATCCGGGTGGCGTTGCCGCGGACGATGCAGTCCTGGTATTTCATCGGCACCAGTTGGGTCTGGTAAAAATAACTGGGCGACAGAATAGCGCTGACAGCGCGGGTTTCGCGGACATCGTCGAGAGCGTATTCGAGCAGGCGCTCGCGGTGATGAAACCATTCCGAACTGATGGCCGCGCCTTCGACGTAAGTCCGGTTCGCGGGCGCGACCCCGAAATGCCGGGCGACGTATTTCAGGCCGTAATTTTCGAGATTGCGGTGAACGATGTCATAGAATATGCACAGATGATAGGTATCCGCAAAATGGCGGCCGTAAAGATCATAGCGGGTGTAATTGATGGTGCGTTCGGCAGCGTTGAACCGGGAATTGCGTTTTGAGAACAGCCGGTTGCCGCGGCCTAAATTCAGCTTTACCCGGTGGAGCCGGGCGCGGGTTTCCAGGTACGGCAGATCGAAACGGAAAATGTTATGGCCTTCGAGCACGTCCGGATCGCGTTCCGCGACAATCCGGACGAATTCTTCCAGCAGTTCCCGTTCGTCCATATCGTCGAGCGAAATGATTTTTTCCCAGCCGGTATTGTCGGACATGCTGATGATAATGATCTTGTCCTCGCGCCGGCTGGCGTTCGGGAATTCGAATCCTTCGGAGGTCAGGGTTTCGATGTCGAACTGCATCCGCCGCAATTCATTGAAGTGCATATCCCGGAACAGCCGGAGGCGCTGCGCCATCATGGCCTGCTGGGGCAGATTGGAAATCAGCCGGTAGGAGATGCCGGACGCGGCTTTTTGCTCTTTCAGGGATTTGACTGCTTCCAGATAGGACGCGGCAGTGCTGAATTCAGCCCGAAATCCGAGCGGGGCGTCGCCGCTGAGCCGGATAATTTCGGGTTCAGAGCTTAACCCGCTCAGGAGTTCGGGTTTGTCCAAGAACAGAAATGGTACGAACGGCCGGGTCGAACAACTGCAATTGCCGGCCCGGTCGCGGAAAAACAGCGTCATTTCCTCAGCTTCCGTTTCCACCGCCACGACGCGCTTGAATTCGCACGAAACCAGTTTGTCCAACTGCATATCCTCCTCCTCCCGGTTGGCGGTTTTCAGGTTTGGCCGTTTGGTTTGCTCACGGTCAGATTCAGCATTTTTAAAGTCGCTTCAATGGCGGCGGCGGTTTGATCCGAATCGATCCCGATAGTACGCAGCGGTTCCGGTTCGTTTTCCCAGGTGATGGTAGTTTCGACCAGCGCGTCGGTTTTACCGCCCGGCGGGATGTGCACTTCGTAATCCAGCAGCCGCGGCAGGTGGAAGTCGAAACTTTTCATGCATTTGCGGACCGCTTTGACAAAGGCGTCGTAACCCCCGTCGCCATGGGATTCGTTTTTGACAGTTTCGCCGTTATAGGAGATGGTTACGGAAGCCCAGGGCGTTTTGGAACTGCTGGTGATGATCTGATAATCGATGAATTTCACCTTGTCCGTGAACGGCGTCCGCAGGACATCGGAGATGATGAACGGCAGATCGGCCGGAGTGACGTTTTTCTTTTTGTCGCCGAGCCGGACGATTTCCTGCAACACTTTGGAATGCAGCGCCATATCGAGTTCCAACCCCATTTCGTCAAGGTTTTTCTCCAGTGACGCTTTGCCGCTGAGTTTGCCCAGGGCGTAGACGCGTTTGCGCCGGAAGCGTTCGGGCAGCAGTTTATTGGCGTAGAGATCGCCTTTCTTGTCGCCGTCCGCATGCACCCCGCAGGTCTGGGTGAACACGTCGGAGCCGACGATCGGAGTGTTGGCGCTGTTGCGTTTTCCGGAAATGGTTTGCAGCAGTGTGGCGGCATATTGCAATTGCCGTTCCGCCAGATGGGTTTTCCGGCCGGTCATATCGTGAATGACGGCGGCGATTTCGCATAACGACTGGTTGCCGGCGCGTTCGCCGAGGCCGTTTATCGTGGTATGGATGCCGTTTACCCCGGCTTTGACGGCAGCGAGCGAATTGGCGGTGGCCAGCCCGTAATCGTTGTGGGCATGGAAATCCAGTCGCGCCTGCGGGAATGCGGCATAAATCCAGTCGAAATAGCGGGCGGTCAGCACCGGATTCAGAATGCCCAGCGTATCCGGCAGCATGAGCCGCGTTACCGGGAAATCCCGGAGAAAAGTCATGAAGGCGTGAACATATTGAAAACTGTCCCGCATCCCGTTCGACCAGTCCTCAAGATAAACATTGACTTCCAGGCCTTTTCGGGTTGCGTAGGCGATGTTTTCGCCGACCTGACGGAAATGTTCCTCCGGAGTTTTGCGCAACTGGATGCGGCAGTGTTTTTCCGAACCTTTGACCAGCAGATTGACGGTTTTGCAGCCGGTTTCGCAGATCCAGTCGACGGATTTGCCGTCATCGACGAACCCGAGAATTTCCAGCCGCCGGAGAAAACCGTGTTTGTCCGCCCAGGCGGCGATCCGGGTTACGGCTTCCTGTTCACCCGCGGAAACCCGGGCGGAACCGGCTTCCAGGCGGTCGACCCGCAGTTTGCTCAGCAGCAACTGGGCGATCTGTAATTTTTCCACCGGGGTATAAGCCACTCCCGGCGTCTGCTCGCCGTCGCGCAGCGTTGTATCCATTATTTCCACATAAGTACTATGGCGATATTCGTTGCTCATAAAATGCTCCGTTGGATAGGTGATATTGGGTAAATTTAAAAAAAACAGGCCATGATTCGGTCGGGGCGGGATCTTCAGCGCCGGGGCGCGAAAGACCCCTTACTAATGCCGATGGCAATAATAATGCTGCTGAAGCTGCGGATGTATCCGAATTTCTGCATAAACGCAAGCGTTTGTTTAAGTTTTTTACCCTTACCGGCATAACATAGCCGCGAAACGCGAAAAAGCAAGGCGTTGCCCGGAACTGGACCGAAGATTTAGTGAAACCGACTTGCATTTACCGGCTTTCGTAGGTATTTTATTTAATTGACGCGCGCCCCGTCCGGACTGGAGTTTTGAGATTAGCGCTATGGGAAAAATGGAGACCGGTGATGAAAAATTTCAGATTTCTGGTTATGTTTTGCATCCTGTCGGGCCTGGTTTTGGGCAGCGGTTGCCGGATGTTTTCGTCCCCGGAAGAGACCCCGGCCGATATTACGCTGGCGGTGCTTCAGGAAAAAATGCAGCGGGCGATGGATCCCGACCGCCGTTACCGCGAATCGAAATCCTATGTCCAGAAGCAGATGCTGATGGTCAAAAAAGACTGGGAGAGCGAAAAGGCTTATATCGTTGAGATTAAATTCAAGCGTCCCGACAAGCTGAAAATGGTCACGTTGCAGGATAACGCGCCGTTCAATGCCATTATTTTTAACGGTAAGAACGCCTGGATCGTGGATTACCGGAATAAGCAGCGGACGTTAGTCAGCGGCGAGCAGTTGGAAAAGATGAAGGTGTTGTTTGCTCTGGGGCGGCCGGACAGCACTTACGAACAGGTTTTCAAGCAAGTCCGGATCACGGAAACGGAGCTGGATGAGCAGCCCTATTACAAGCTTACCTGTACTTCGCGGTTCAAAGACCAGCCGCCGTATGTGGTTTACGTCGGCAAAAATAATTTTCTCACCAAGCGCATCGACATTCCCCCGAAAGTTTCTTCGACCATTGACCAATACGGCTTGTATGACGGGGTCATCATTCCGGAGCGGACGACTGAAGTCATGAGCGGCAGCAAAAAGCAATATGAGCTGATTATGTATAAACTTGACGTCAATATCGCTGACAACGAGTTTTTCCCGCCGATTTTCGGGGAGGATTGAATTTTCAGCCGTTTGCCGTCCGGACATTTTCATAATTTTGCGCCGCTTATCTTGCAATCTCCGCCGGGCCGGTATATTGTTAATGGGCTTGGCTGAGAATACCTAAAAAAAAGGATCTGGCGATGAAGAAAAAATTATTGACGCTTATTCTGCTCGTTTTTTCAATTTCGGCGGTGAATTTCAATGCGGCGGCGGAGAACGCTGCCGCAGCGGTCCCGTCGCCCCGTAAAGCCGGCGGCTTTGACCGCGCCCGTCCGAACAAGTTCACTCAGACGATGCAAGTCCTCGGACGTTATCTGCTGCTGTATATTCCCAACCGGCTGGTCGACGCCAGTGATATATTCACCCTGGATTTGAGCGTCGGGGGCGGTTTTGCCGCGGAACTTCAGGCTACCCGGTATTTCCAGGCGGGCGGCAGTTATGGTGAAAGTTACTTCCTCGCCAAAGGTTACGCCCGGCAGTATGGGGCCGGACATCAGGAGACGAATCACTACGGTTTGTTCTTTATGGAAAAAGATATTACTTTCGTCGATGAGGTTTCCGGTACCGTTCGGGAATACGTGATCGATTTTCCGCAATTTTCAGTCGCCGATTATCATCTGGACGCCTTCCGGGATGATGACGTGGACTTCTGGAAAGCCGGCGGCCGCCTGGGTTGGATCGTCTGTTTCGGTTTCGGGATTCATCCGATTGAGATCGCGGATTTCATTACCGGTTTTTTGGGGCTTGATCTGATGAAGGACGATTTCTGATTTTTCGGTTATAGCTTGACGTTTCGGTTTCGCCCCGCCGCCGCGTGCCGTGGGGCAAAACTTTTTTTACGGGGCCGATTCCCCCGGACGGTTTGAGCCTGACCGGCGGAAAAATGGGAGATTTACGGTGGCGCATCTGGATAGGAAAAACATTCAGGACTTGCTGAGTGCAAAAAAATATGACGAGCTCCGGCAGCAGTTTGCCTGCACCGATCCGGCAGACGTCGCCGATCTGATCGACGAACTCGACAGTGCCGAACTGGAACAGGTTTTTTCGATTCTGGACAACACCGTGGCGTCGGAAGTGCTCTCGGAACTGGATGCCGACGAGATCGAGGACGTATTGGAACGGCTGCCGCCCTCCCGGCTGGCCAAGGTCATGGAGGAAATGGCTCCCGATGATGCGGCCGACCTGTTTAACGAGCTGGATTCCGACGAACAGAACCGGGTGCTGGATTTTTTTGAGCCCTCCAAGAAGAAGGAAATTCAGGAACTGGCGCATTACGGCGAAGATACCGCCGGCGGGCTGATGACGCCGGAATTCTGCGCGGTGTCGTCGGAAGCCACGGTACAGCAGGCGATAAGTTCACTGGCCGAGGCGGATTATTCCGATCCGGTGAATTCGGTTTTCGCGGTCGACAAACACGGCCGGCTGGTCGGGGAAATCCATATTTCGGAACTGATTTCCAAGCCCGGCCGGGCGCTGGTTAAGGAAGTCGTCAACCCCGATCCGGTTTTCGCGGTGGTTGACGAAAATCAGGTGGAAGTGGCGCGCAAAGTTCGGAAATACGACCTGTTGGTGATCCCGGTGGTCGATCACAAGAAAAAACTTATCGGCCGGATTACGGTGGATGACATTATCGACGTGATCGATGAGGAAGCCGCCGAAGACCTGGCGCGGATGGCCGGAGCTCCCGATATCGAATATAACGAATCTTCGCCGCTGTCGATCGCGCGGCTGCGGCTGCCGTGGCTGCTGGTGACCATGCTGACCGGAACGCTGGTCAGTTTTGTGGTGCAGAAAATAACCGGGATTCACCGCGCGGTCTGTTTAGTCGCGTTTATCCCGGTTATCTTGGGGATGGGCGGTAATACCGGCGCCCAGGCGACGGCGGTGACGGTGCGCAGCATTGCTCTGGGCGAGATCAAGTTTTCGCGGCTGGCCGGGGTTTTCCGCCGCGAGATGCTGGTGGGGGCGATGATGGGAACGGTGTGCAGCGTCCTTATCGCCGTGGTGGTCTGGATTAACCTGACCTATTTCGCTAAAGTCGATCCGGGGATTTCCCTGGTGCGGCTGATCATGGTGGTGGGATGTTCGATGTTCATTGCGATGACGTTTGCGGCTTTGAACGGGACGGTTTTGCCGGTGGTGCTGCACCGTTTCCGGATCGATCCGGCGGTTGCGTCCGGGCCGTTCGTATCGACGAGCAACGATCTGTCGGCCTCGTTGATTTTTCTGGGAATGTGTTATCTGCTGCTGCCGGGATGAGTTATGGCGCTTTACAGTGAGACCAGGTTGAACAGTTTTTGGGTTATGCTGCTGTTGACGGCGGCCTTTTGGGCTATTTTCTGTCCCTGGCGGCTCGGAGAGCGGGAACTGTACTGGGATGAAGACTATTATGCGGTTCAGACGCTGGAACTGGAATATACGCCGCCGATCGCTTTTGCCCACGGCGAATTTACCTATAATTCAAGTCCGCTGTTTCCGCTGGTCGTTTCCTGGCTTCGTACCGACCTCGATCTGCCGCTGGAGTTCGTTCTGCGCCTGGTCTCCGTTTTGGGGTTGGCGGGGCTCTCCTGTCTGGTGTGGATCGCCGCCCGAAACGCGGGCGGGGTGCAGGCCGCGGCGGTAGCGGCGGCGGTGATGATCAGCTCCAATATCGTCATCGAAAAAACCGTGGACGGCTATCCCGATACGCTGGCGCTGCTGTTTTTGACCGCCGGCTGGCTGATCTGGTTTTCCCTGGGCGTCGGCCGCGGCGGGTGGAATCTGGCCTGGATGGCCGGATTTTTCTTTTGCGGCCTGGCTTTTTATACCACCGGCTTTATCGCGGTGCTGTATTTCATTTTTCCGCTGATCTTCATGCGCCGTCCGCTGACCATCTGGCGCAAGCTGAAAAAACCCGGGTTTATCGCCGGTTTGCTGATTCTGGCGGCGTTCGTGCTGGCCTGGTGGCTGCCGCATCTGGTTTTTACTGACATCGGAATCCGTCCGCTTGCCTTCAAGCCGGGAGGAATTTGGGAATATCTGCGGCATTTGGCGTTTTTCCCGGTCGATGCGGCGGTACGCTTCCTGCCGTGGGTACTTATCGCCTGGGTGCCGTTTTGCGTAGCGTTCATGCCGCTGGATAGAACCCCGATTTTCAGCCGTTTTCTGCGCACCCTGTTTTTCGGTTCTTTTTTCATCCTGTGGCTGATGCCGGATTCGGAGGCGCGCGACCTCTTGCTGCTGGTGCCGCCGGTAGCGATCCTTACCGGAACGAATTACGGTTTTTTCATCCGGCGTTACGGCCGCTATTTTCCGCGTTTCTTCGGTTATTTCGGCTGGCTGGCGCTGTTATGCGCCGCTGTGGTTACGGGCTTTTACCTGCTGCCGGACGAATGGCTGAATCCTTTTATCTCGGTTTCCCGGGGCATTTCCTTCCGGCATCTGCTTTCCAACCGGATAAACGCCGGAATCGGGGCCGGGCTGATGGTGTTGATCGGCCTGATCCTGCTGCTGGCGCGCCGGCTGCCGATTTGGATCGCCGTCTTGCTTTTGAGTTGCGGGCCGGCATTGTTCTTATGGAGTGTAGTGGTGCCTTATAAGGCCCAGGCGCGGGGAAAACAGACCTTGGGCCGGCAGCTGCGGCAGGCTTTGCAGAAGGAACGCATTCCGGCGGACGAAGTCATCTACAAAAGCGCAATCAAAGATTTATACGGTGAATGTTATTATATGGGGTACCGCGTTAAGAAGATTCATTCGCTCCAGGAATTGCCGAAGGATAAGAAAGTCGTTTATCTGATCAGTACCGATTATCCGGAGGAGCCCACCCGGGAATGGACGGATTTATTGCCCACGGACACGCGCTATCGCGGCCGCCCGGTTTGTCTGCGGCGCGGAGAGTTGAAAAAACGGCAGTTCAGGAAGTGGCCGCAGCGATGACTTTACCGGCCCTGGCAAGCAGTACCCGCGCGGAACTGGAAGCGCTGACCGTCCGGTTCGGACAGCCGGCTTTCCGGGCCGGGCAACTGCTGGACTGGGTATATAAACGTTATGAGCTCGATCCCGACCGGATGCTCAATCTGCCGCTGAAACTGCGTACGGAGCTGAAATCCGGCCTGGTTTGCCGTTCGACGCGTCTGGAACGGGCGGACTGCGCCGCTGACCGTACCGAGAAATTGCTGATTTCCCTGGCCGACGGCGAAGCGGTGGAGATGGCGGTCATTCCCGCCCCGAAACGCCTGACCTTCTGTTTAAGCACCCAGGCCGGCTGTCCGGTCGGCTGCCGGTTCTGTGCGAGCGGGGCAGGGGGGCTGAAGCGCAATCTGACCGCTGCGGAGATTATCGAGCAGCTTTACCACGGAATTGGCCGGGCCGGTCGGCTGCCGGATAATATCGTTTTTATGGGAATCGGTGAGGGACTGCTGAATTTTTCCCGACTGGCGACCGCTCTTGACCGGATTACGGAGCCGGATTATATCGGTATGTCTCCCCGCCGCGTTACCGTTTCCACCAGCGGTTACGTGCCGGGGATTTATCAGCTCATCGAACTGGGCAAACCGTTTAACCTGGCCGTGTCGCTGCATGCGGTCGATGATATCACCCGGGCGGCGCTCATTCCGGACCGGCTGCGTTGCCCGCTGGCGGAAATCCGGCGCGCCTGTGATGACTATGAACGGGAAATCGGCCGGATGGTGACCTTTGAATACGTGTTGCTGGCCGGGATCAATGACCGTCCCGCCGCCGCGGAAAAACTGGCCGCTTGGGCGCGCCGTCACCATGCCAAAGTCAACCTGATCCCCTATAATGCTGCGGTCGGCGGTTTTAAACGGCCGGCGGAGGTTGATATTTTGCGTTTTCGTGATATTCTGAAAAAAAACGGAGCCCGGGTGACGCTGCGGTTGGAAAAGGGGGCGAAAATCGCTGCGGCATGCGGTCAGCTCCGCGCCTGGCAGGAAAAAAAGGATGACCATGACAGTAATTGAAGATTTAGGAATAATAATCGCCGCGGCCGGAACCGGTTCCAGGTTCGGTGCCGGCGACAAACTGCTGCGGAAACTGGACGGCCTGCCGCTGTTTCTGCATTCCGTCCGTACTTTTTATCCGTTATGTCCCGCGGGTAACCTGATCGTCGTCGCCCATCCCGGCCAAGTGGCGGCATTCGGGGAACTGGCCGGGACTTATCTGCCCGGCTGCCGGGTGCGTTTCGTCGCAGGGGCGGAGTTGCGCGCCGGATCGGTGCGCTGCGGTCTGGCGGCGCTGGCGGCGGGAACGAAATTTGTCGCCGTTCATGATGCCGCCCGGCCGCTGGCAACTGCCGGACTGCTGCAAAAATGCCTGGCGGCAGCCCGGCTGCACGGCGGGGCGGTTCCGGCGAAACCGGTGACGGATACCCTGAAACGAACCAGTCCGGCCGGCCGGATAATCGATACGGTGCGGCGGGATAATCTCTGGCAGGTGGAAACGCCGCAGGTTTTCGATCTGGAGCAGTTGCTGGACGCTCATCGGCAGGCGGCGGCGCTGGACGTCGAATTTACCGATGATGCGGCAGTTATGGAAATTGCCGGTTATGAGGTGTATATTGTTCATAATAGGGAGCGGAATGTAAAAATAACTTATCGTGAAGATTTGGGAGAGGTGAATAAAAATGATGGTCAGGAAAGTTACGCCTGAGCTGGCGGCCGCGCCGGAATTTCCCGTCCGTCCTCTGAATATGGAAAAAATCAGGGATGGGATTATTGTCCGGTTGCCCAACTGGCTGGGAGATGTCGTAATGAGTCTGCCGGCGCTGATGCAGTTAAAAAAACTTTTGCCGGAATATTGCGGACTGTTTGCGGTTTGCTCGCCCGGAATGCAGGACTTGCTCGAATCCCTGCCGCTGATTGATTACGTCGTTCCGCTGGAAAGACTCCATCACAACTGGTCGCGCAAGGATTTGCGCCGGGTGTCTCAACTGCGTGCCGGGGCCGGGATATTGTTTAATAATTCCCTGAGGGATGCGGTGTTCATGCGCCTGGCCGGGATAAGGTATCTCTACGGGGCGCAGGCGCGGGGCCGGTCTTTTCTATTGAAACGCAGTTTTACTTTTCCCGCGCGGCTCAGTGAAGAATTGAACCGGATGCATCATACTTCCAAATATCTTTCAATCGTTAAAGCCCTCGGCGCTCCCGACTGGGACGGCACATTGCCGGAATTCAGGATAAAATACGCCTTGCACGAGGCGTCAGCTGAAATCCGCGCCCTGTGCAGTCATCCCAGCTTAATGACAATTGCAGCGGGTGCCGCTTACGGCGGATCGAAACGCTGGGCTGCGGGAAATTTCAGGGAAGTCGCGGACTGGTGGATTAAAAGCGGCGGCATCGTCGCCGTTCTGGGTTCGGAGCGGGAAAAAGAAATTGCGGCGGAAGTTATTGCCGGATTGTCGCCGGCAAAAGCTTATAATCTGGCGGGCGAAACGGATCTGTGCGAATTAATGCATCTGGTGCAGAATTCCCGGATTTGCGTGGCCAACGACAGCGGAATTATGCATTTATCGGCGGTGCTGGGCAAATGCGGGGTGGCGATTTTCGGTCCGACCGATTATTCCGCTACCGGGCCGATCTCGAATTGCTGGCGGGTGATTTATGAAAAGATACCGTGTTCTCCGTGCTTCAAGCGGGAATGTCCCCAAGGCCGCAATAAATGCATGGAAACTTACAGCTCCGGACTGGTTATCGACCGGATTCGCGAGTTGCTGAATTCCGATTTTGCCCGGAAGTAAGCAGTTTATGCCAGGTTTGCGATCATTAGGAGTCATTCAAAAATAACTGAAACTTTCTACCGGCGTCACAACTCCTTACTATATTTTTGATCGCAACTTGGTATTATTTCTGATCTTTGATGTCGATCTCGATCCCGGCGATATCGGCTACTTCATCGTCGTTCTTCGCTTCTTCTTCGGGTTTCGGACTTACTGCGTTATCGACGGCGCAACTGGTCTTGTTCTCGCTGGTGCGCATGATGTATTTGATCAGAATGATTATACCGACGAGTAAAATCAGAGCTCCTAAGGCGTGATACATTTTTATCTCCTTTAGCTGTAAGTATGGATCACTCTGGTATAATCATAATACCGCTTTCTCCGATTCGCAAGTGTCTGAAATAAAATTAATAAGGATATTTTCGCCGGGCAGCGGAAAAAGTTAAGTGCGGATGAAGCGCGGATCGTCCGGCGGCGGGGTTATTTTCCGGCGGACCGGCTTTTAAAATCCCTGAACCGGCCGATTTTGACGGTTTCGATGCCGGATTTGTCGTCCGGCTTCCGCCGGATGATGAAAATACCGGTGTCGGGGTTGGCCCGGCAGATTTTTTCCGCGAGCCCGGTTCCTCCGATGAAGACGGCTGTTGACAGAAAATCGGCGTTCCCCGCATCCGGAGTAACCACGGTGACCGACAGCATGTCTTCCACCGGCTGACCGGTGGCCGGATTCATGATATGGGTATAATGATGGCCGTTGATGGTGAGATAACGTTCATAATTGCCGCTGGTGGCGACCGCTTCGTCGCGCAGGGCCGTCGTAGCCCAGACTGCATTTTTGTCTAAGGGGTTGCGGATGCCGATGGTGTAGAATTGTTTCGGTGCCGGGGGGCGTCCGAGGCAATACATATTGCCGCCGAGATCGATGACCGCCTGCCGGATGCCGGCCGCCTTTATTTTCCGTACCGCAATCTGGACGGCAATGCCCTTGGCGATACCGCCGAAATCGACCGACATGCCGGGAACCGTAAATTTGACGGTGTGGTTTTTATCGTCGAAGCTCACTTTACTCAGGCCGACCCGATTCCGGGCTTCCCTGATTTCCGCGGCGGTCGGAAGGGAATCGCCGCGTTTTTGATAAAACCCCCACAATGCCATCAGCGGCCGCGCGGTTACGTCAAACGCGCCGTCGGAAAGATAATAGGCGCGGCGCGCGGAATTGAACATATTCCACAGCAGCGGGGAACATTTGAATGCCGTGGCGGAGGCCGTGGCGTTGAGCCGGGAAATTTCACTGGCGGGATCGAAGATATTGCAGGTCGTTTCGATCCGGGTGAAGACTGCGCGTACCGCAGCGGCGGCGGGTTCGGCAAGTTCGGGCCGGCCGTAAATGACCGTATTGGCGAAAGTGCCCATGATTACGAATTTGCGTTCGACTTTGAACGGTTTCAGGAACGGGGCCGGAGGACGGGGAAAAAAGTAATTCCAGATTAGACCGCCGGTAAGGATGAGGAGCAATATTCCCCAATATCGGCTTTTCGACAGGCCGTTGAAAGTCTTTGCCGCCGAAATCTCAGTTGCATGCGGATTTTCCATGGCTAACCTGCTCCGGGTTTTTCGCCAATATTATAGCGCCTGAACCGCAGAATGTAAAAGGCCGCCCCGGCTTTTTTTGGTTTTTTATAATTGCGGGATTTGCCATCAGGCCGGGCGGTGGTATCTTATGGCGGCTGTTAAATTCCCTGATTCACGTCCCGTTATGAAAAAAATACCCCGGAAAGACCTTACCGTCGGATCGGCGAGGATGCATATCGTGAAATTGACCGTCGGCATGCTCGGCGGTTTTGTGGGCATGTGCGCGTTCAATCTCGCGGACACTTATTTTGTCAGCAGACTCGGCAAAGATTACCTGGCGGCAATGGGCTTCGTTTCGCCGATCGTCATGCTGATCGGTTCGTTGGCCCTGGGATTGGGGGTTGCCGTTGCCGCCATTGCCGCCCGCAAGATCGGCGCCCGGGACTTTGCCGGAGTAAAACGGTTTATGGCTGATACGCTGATTTTCACCATGTTGCTGGTGGCGCTGCTGGCGGCCGGCGGACACCTCAGCGTCCGTTATATCCTGAGCGCCATGGGAGCCGCCGGAACGGTGCGTGACCTGGCGGCGC
>JAQULZ010000081.1 GCA_028718375.1 Victivallaceae bacterium
TCAGCGCTTCTTGAACTTCGGTGCGCTGACGGGATGTAAACTGCTGTCTCGGTCTCACTTATACCTCCATGTTAAATTATGGAGTATAATATATATTACTAACCTTTAGATTGCAAATCGGTATAATTTCTATATTATACATTCGGCAAACAAAAAAAACAAGCAAATTCCCACGAAGCGACTGGCACAACAAATCAAGTTTTGGAAGAATTCTGAGCTTAAGCGAGTGGAGCAGAAAAAATTATTGAGCTCAAAAATTTTTTCCGTTTTTTTTAACCCGCGGAAGTTGGGTTAAAACCCGGTAACCGCTTCGAGCGGTTCACATTTACAAGCCTCCGGCTTTGCCGGAGGTAAGTTGACTTTATTGAAGCAATAAAGGTACTAAGCGAACAGTATTGAGGCTAAAGAAGTCAAATTATTTTCTTCTTTTGTCTTGAGTTCCGACGAGTTGGGATGACCCATTCTCACTCAAAACAAGAAAATAATTTGACTTCTTTAGACATAAGATGCAATTCGGTATTAACATGAAGTATCATAAACTGCCGGCGAATGCATGCCAGAATTGTTTGAAAATCGCAACTTGGTATTACAATACAGTCCGGAGGATTTTTCAAGAGATAAAGAGATATACATCGTTAAAAATAAGAAATTTGAATAATTTCGCAAGAGTCATTTACCTAAATATGAGCGGAGGTATTGACCGGTATAAGAGGCGGCTACGGCGGCTACCTGTTCGGGAGTACCGCTGGCGACAACCTGTCCGCCGGCTTCGCCGCCTTCCGGGCCTAAATCGATGATGTGATCGGCGGTCTTGATGACGTCCAGGTTATGTTCGATCACCAGCACGGTATTGCCTTTGTCGCGCAATTGAAACAGTACTTTGAGCAGTTGTTCGATGTCCGCCAGGTGCAATCCGGTAGTCGGTTCGTCGAGAATGTAAATCGTATGGCCGCGTGGGACGCGCGACAGTTCCGCGGCCAGTTTGACCCGCTGCGCCTCGCCCCCGGAAAGCGTTGTCGCCGCCTGCCCCAGATGGATATAGCCCAATCCGACTTCCTGCAGGGTTCTCAATTTCCGGAACAGCGGCGGATGGGCGCTGAAAAATTCCACCGCCTGGTTGACCGTCATATCCAGGACATCCGCGATGTTCTGCTTCTTGTAACGAATGCTCAGGGTTTCGGGATTGAAACGCTTGCCGTTACAGGCGGAACATTCGACATAAACGTCGGCCAGGAACTGCATTTCGATCTTTTTGATGCCGTCGCCGCCGCAGGCTTCGCAGCGGCCGCCCTTGACGTTGAAACTGAACCGGCCGGGTTTATAGCCGCGGATTTTAGCTTCCGGCAATTTTGCGAACAACTGCCGGATATGGGTAAAGGCGTCGGTATAAGTCGCCGGATTCGACCGCGGGGTACGGCCGATCGGGCTCTGATCGATAATGATCGCCTTATTAATGAATTTCAATCCCCGGATCGATTTATGGGTGCCGGGCGGAACATCGTTGATGTTCAGCTGCCGGTTCAGCGCCGGTTTCAGGATTTCGTTGACCAGAGAGCTTTTACCCGAACCGGAAACCCCGGTTACGCAGCAGAACGTCCCCAACGGAATATCCACATCGATCTGCTTCAGATTATTATGGCTCGCCCCGCTGATGCTGATTTTTTCCCCATTGCCCCGGCAACGCTCGGCAGGCAGCGCCACCGCTTTTTCGCCGGACAGATATTTCCCGGTCAAAGAACGGGGGTGTTCCCGGACTTGTCCGGGGGTCCCGGACGCGACAATTTCACCGCCGTGCAGTCCGGCCCCGGGCCCCAGATCAAGTATATGGTCAGCGCGTAAAATCGTCTCCAGATCGTGTTCCACCACAATGACCGTATTGCCGATATCACGCAGCCGGACCAACGTGTCCAGCAGCCGGCCGTTGTCGCGCTGATGCAGCCCGATGCTCGGTTCGTCGAGAATATACAACACCCCGACCAGGCCGCAGCCCAGCTGAGTGGCTAGGCGAATGCGCTGGGCTTCCCCGCCGGAGAGCGAACCGCTTTGCCGGTCCAACGTCAGGTAGGACAAGCCGACGTCATTCAGGAAACCGAGCCGCGACCGGATTTCACGGATCACTTCGGCGGCAATAATCTGCGCCTCCCGGCCTAATTGCAGGCGGCTGAAAAAATTATACGCTTCTTTAACGGACAACGCGTTGAGTTCGTTGATCGCCAGACCGCCGACGGTTACCGCCAGGCTGACCGGATTGAGCCGCGCTCCCCGGCATTCCGGGCAAATCCGCGGACTTAAGTAATTCCTCAACCGGTCGCGCACCGATTCGCTGTCGGTTTCCTCCAGGCGGCGCTGCATATTCAGCAAAACGCCCTCGAACGGCTTACTCCATAAATGCCGGCGGCCGCGAATGGTATAAGTGAATTCGATATTTTCCTCGGTGCCGTACAAAATCGCCTCCCGCGCCCCGGCGTCCAGTTCCCGGAACGGCCGGGTCAGCATATCCGGACAGTTTAGATGCTCGGCCAGCTTCCGCAGCAGCATATTGTAATAAATGATCAGCCGCCGCGGGCCGCGCCGCCAGCCGGGAATCGCCCCGTTGCGGATGGACAAGCTGTCGTCCGGCACCACCAGTTCGGGATTCATTACCAGCAGCGCCCCCAGTCCGGCACATTTCGGACAGGCTCCGTAGGGGCTGTTGAACGAGAAATTGCGCGGCAGCAAGGGCGCAAATGAAACGTTGCAGTCCAGGCAGGCCAGATGTTCGCTGATCTGTTCTTCCAGCCAGGGATTCCCATTGGCGCCGGGGTTCTCCAGCAAAACGGTCATAACCCCGTTACCGTGTTTCAGCGCCAGTTCGACGGAATCGTTCAGGCGCGCGGACTCGGTTTGTCCGGTGATCAGCCGGTCAACCACGGCTTCAATGGTGTGGCGCTTATTTTTATCCAGTTTGAGCTCGGTTTCATCCAGCACTGCGACTTCGCCGTCGATCCGGGCCCGGACGAAACCTTCAGCGCTGATTTGCGCCAGAATATCGCGGTGTTCGCCTTTGCGCCCGGTAACGAAAGGGGCCAGCAGCACGAGTTTGCGGCCTTCCGGATAGGCGAGGATTTTTTCGCAGATCGTCTGAGCAGACTGGGCGCGGAGTTCTTTACCGCACTGCGGACAATGGGCGATGCCGGTATGGGCATACAGCAAGCGCAGATAATCGTAAATTTCGGTAACCGTGGCGACGGTCGAACGCGGACTGGAGCCCGCCGAACGCTGCTCGATCGCGATCGCCGGCGAAAGGCCTTCGATATGTTCGATTTTGGGTTTCTGCATCCGGTCGAGGAACTGCCGGGCATAGGCCGACAGGCTTTCGACATAACGGCGCTGCCCTTCGGCGTAAAGCGTGTCGAACGCCAGCGACGATTTGCCCGAACCGCTCAATCCGGTAATCACCGTCAGCTTATTGCGCGGAATTTCAACATCAATATGTTTCAGATTGTGTTGGGAAGCGCCTTTGATGTAGATATTTTTCAGCATAGCTGGAATATACTTTTGTTTTCAGCACCTTGCAACCGTTATTTCCGATCCGCGCTCCGGGCGCGGTCTTCCCCGAATTTTGCCGTCAGTATAACTTTACGCCGGCGCCAGTTCAATACCGTGACCGTCATTCCCGCCAGTACCGCCAGCCAGCATAAGCCTAAAAACACATTTCCATAGCGGGCATAGAAAGTCAGTTCGGGGACGACCGGGACTTCGACTCGGATGACGCCGGCGCGCCGTCCCCGGATTTCCGGGGCGGCGACAGTGCGGCCGGCAACGGTTTTGGTAAACAGACAAGCGGAAATCCGGCCGTCCGGCTGAATCAGGCAACTGGCGCTGTTATTACCGCAGCGTAACATCGGCAAACCGGTTTCGACGGTGCGGAAAACGCAGTTGGCCAGATGCTGATCCGGTTCGGAACTGGTCGGATACCAGGCATCATTGGTGATCACCAGCAGCAGATTGGCGTTATTCAGCAGTTCATACCGGGCAATATATTCAAAAACATCCTCATAGCAGATGCTTATCCCCGCACGCACTCCGGGCAGGATAGTCAGCGGACTGAAATTTTTTCCGGG
This sequence comes from Victivallaceae bacterium, assembly GCA_028718375.1. Lineage (GTDB taxonomy): Bacteria > Verrucomicrobiota > Lentisphaeria > Victivallales > Victivallaceae > JAHOYW01. Next base: position 4,104 of record JAQULZ010000081.1, read on the forward strand.
CACCAGGTCACGGTGCATATCGACGCAGCGGATCATCCATTCCGGCAGGTAACGGCGAAACGGGATATATTCGCCGAACGGCACCCGCTGGATTTTATCATAGCGGCTCGCGGGGCGGCCGTCAAGCCCGAACCAAAAGGCACTGTTGGTGATGCCGGGCAGCCGTTTCGCCCCCGGAGGCAGTTTCTCGAAATCGATCGTTCCAATCAGCAGGGGCAGTTTGGCAGCGCGGATCAGCTCAGTCAAACGCCGGCGGTAATCCGCGCACAGCCAATTGGTATCGCGGTAGGCAAACGGCGTAGCGGTTTCCGGCCAGATGATAATATCCGGCCCCGGCTTTCGGGCGGCGAGTTCATAGGACAGCTTCAGATAAACGTTCATTGCTTCCAGGGCCTGCTCAGCGGTAGCCTGGCGGCGTTGCGAAATATCGCCCTGCACCAGTCCGGCGCTGAATTCGATCCCGGCCCGCGGCCGCGGCGGCCGCCAACCGTAAGCTCCGGCGCCGAGTACCGCCAGAAGCAGCAACAAGCTCAGGTAAAACGGATAGGCCTGAGGAAATCCGGTCGGCGTTTTCACGCTCCGGAAACGCTCTTTGAGGGCGGCAACTAAAGTCAGATTGATCAGAACGATCAGGAAACTGATGCCGTAAGTCCCGGTTACGGAACAAATCCGGAGCAGCGGGATATTCCGCCACTGACTGACCGCCAGATAGTTCCAGGGCAGCAGCCGGGCGCGCAGTCCTTCGGTAACGCACCACCAGGCCGCCAGGACAACCGCATAAAAGAAGGTTTTCAATGCCGATCGCGGAATGAATTCCCGGACGGCGGCATGACCCCGGAGCTGAACGTCATTGGGAATCAGCAGACCGCGGCGCAGCCCCGGCACCAGACCGGCCCAAAGCGCCGGAAACAGCGCCAGTACCGGAGCGATAAGGTACGGAATGACCGGATCGATCTCCCGCAGCCAGTAGAAACCGGTGAAAGCATAGCCCAGCCCCCAGCAGAAACCGCTCGCCGCCGCCCGGGCGGTGCTCTGCTCCGAAGCAATCCAGAATAACGGGATCAGCGCCACCCAGGCGGCAGCGCTCCAGTCCAGCGGCGGCATGCTCGCTGACGTCAGCATACCGGACAAAAACAGAACGGCAATTTTTCCGATACCGGTCAGACGGCGTACCCGCCAGGCCTCATTGCGGCAGCGGCGACTTCCGTTAAAATGATTGTTATCCGATATTGCCGGCATTTGAATCCGCGTTCCTTCGGTTTGGTTTTCATTCTGAAATTAGTTTAGTTTAATTTGGAATTTATTCAATCCAAAGTTATATTATTCTTTTCAATACAATCAAGGGGTAGACTTATGAAAGTCAGTGACTGTCTTGAATTCGATCATATCGTCATCGGCAGCGGAGTTGCAGGACTTTCTTCGGCTTTACATCTGGCTGAGGCAGGGGGAATCGTCGCGGTCCTTACCAAGAGCGACATCGACGTCTGCAATACGCGGTTCGCCCAGGGGGGCATTGCCTGCGTTCTCGATAAAAACGATACTTTCGATGCCCATATCCAGGACACTCTCTACGCCGGCGCCGGACTGTGCAAGGAAGACGTAGTAAGAAAAATCATCAGTGCCGGTCCGGAAGCGGTCAATGAGCTGATTTCCCGCGGAGCGCATTTCACCACCCGCGGAGAAATGGGTGAAATGACTAAAAAAAATGAATTTGACCTGGGGCGGGAAGGCGGCCATTCCCGCCGTCGGGTACTGCACGCCGGAGACATCACCGGCGAAGAGATCGAACGCATCCTGATCGAAGCCTGCCACAATAATCCCCGGATAAACATTTTCAAATATCATATCGCCATCGACCTGATCATCGACCGGAACAAGGGTTACGGACCGGGGCCTTGCGTCGGCGTTTACGCCCTGGACCGGAAGGAAAAAATCGTCAAGACCTTCCGCGGTCTTACCACCACTCTCGCCACCGGCGGCAGCGGTAAGGTTTATCTTTATACCAGCAATCCCGATGTCGCCTGCGGCGCCGGAGTCGCGATGGGCTACCGGGCCGGCGCTAAAATCGCCAACATGGAATTCATCCAGTTCCATCCGACCATTCTGTATGACCCGAAAATCCGCTCGTTTCTGATCAGCGAAGCCGTCCGCGGTGAAGGCGCAGTACTGAAATGCCGTAACAAACAGGGGCGGCTGGTCTCTTTTATGGAAAAATATCATCCGATGAAAAGTCTCGCCCCGCGCGACGTAGTGGCGCGGGCGATCGACAGCGAAATGAAGCGGTCGGGCGAAGAATGCGTTTATCTGGACATTACCCGTCACAGCGAAAAAAAACTGCGCCGCCGGTTTCCGAATATTTTCCGGAAATGCCTCGAAGCCGGGATCAATATGGCCACCGACCCGATTCCGGCGGTGCCCGCGGAACACTACGTCTGCGGCGGCGTGCTGACCGACGTCAACGGCACGACGGATATTCCCGGACTGTACGCGGTCGGAGAAGCCGCCTGTACCGGACTGCACGGCGCCAACCGGCTGGCCAGCAACAGCCTGCTCGAAGCCATCGTGGTAGCGAAATTGTCCGGTGAGGATATTTACCGGAAAATCGCGATGTTCAAAACCCTGGCCCGGAACACCAGTGTTTCCGGCTGGACCTGCGGCAACGCGACGGATTCCGACGAACAGGTGGTCATCTCCCATAACTGGGATGAAATCCGCCGCTTCATGTGGGACTATGTGGGTATTTTCCGCACCAATAAACGGCTGCAGCGCGCCAAGGCCAGAATAAAACTGATCCGCCAGGAAATCGAAAAATATTATTGGGATTTTCTGGTCACCCCGGATTTGATTGAATTGCGCAATATCGCCTGCACCGCGGAAATAATCATCGATTCCGCCCTGAGCCGCAAAGAAAGCCGCGGTTTGCATTTCAATTCGGATTACCCGTGCCGGGATGTGGAAATGGATTATGTCGATACCATCGTTCAGCGGAAATTCTGATTATGCGCGATAAGTTAGTGGTCTCCAAACCGATATATGAGCTGGTGCGCCAACTGAAGAACGCCGGTTATATCGCTTATATCGTCGGCGGCGCCATCCGCGACCTGATGCTCGGGCGCGAACCCAAGGATTACGATATTTCCACTTCGGCCACCCCGGAGGAAATCCGGGCGGTTTTCGGTCGCCGCAATGCCCGGATCATCGGCAAGCGTTTCCAACTGGTGCATGTGCGGATGGGACCGGACATCATTGAAATCAGCACTTTCCGCCGCAGCCCCGAGTCCACCGGACAGATTCCCGGCAAAGCCCGGCCCCGGCCGGTGCCGGAAAACATGATTTTCCGGGACAATGACTTCGGCACCGCCGAAGAGGACGCCTGGCGGCGGGATTTCACGGTAAATGCGCTGTTCTACGACCCGGTAAACGACGATTTGCTCGATTATACCGGGTGCGGCATCGATGACATGCATGCCGGGATCGTCCGTTCCATCGGCGAACCCGGACTGCGTTTCGAGGAAGACCCCGTCCGGGTTCTCCGGGCGCTGAAGCTGGTCGGCCAATACGGCTTCACCCTCGATCCCGCTACTGAAGCGGCGGTTCGCACCAGCGGCAGCCTGATTGAACATACCCCCGCTTCAAGGTTTTCACTGGAAATAGAAAAAATCCTTAAAAGCGCTTATTGCGACGGCATCCTGAATGCGTTCCATGATTGCGACTTCTTACAATACTGTCTGCCTTACCTGGAATTGAACTGGAATTCCCCGCCCCGGGCCTACGCCATGCAGTTGCTGGCGGAACGCGGCCGCCGCATTCTGGAGGGACGTTACCGCAGCAGTATTTCACTGGCTATGGCCGTAATCGCGCTGCCGTTTATCGAGGCTGAGATCGGTTTCGGACAGCACGGCCGGCTCTGGACAAAAAATTATGCCGCGCTCACCGCCATCCGGCGGATAATAAAAGAAGTATTTCAGCCCCACAATATGATCAAACGCCTGGCAGTTTCCGCCCAAAGCATCCTCAGTCTGCAACCTGACTTCTTCAATCCCGACAAAAAACGCGATAAACTGCTCCACTCCCACGGCTACGAGCACGCGCGGGAAATGCTGATGCTCCAGAACGCCGTACTCTGGCAGGATGAAAGGCTGATCGCCAAATGGCCCAAGCCCCTGGAAGCCGGCAAACACCCCCGCCCAACCCGCCGGAAACGCCGCCGGCCAAAACCCCAACCCCGTCTCCGTCCCGACACTGCTTACCCCGCAGAGCATTAACCGCCAAAGTCCGGGAAAATTTCGACTTTTTCAGCTTTGTTAAGTTGTTTTACAAAGATAACGGTTTATACTATTTGAAACTTTTAGCAATATTATACCAATGAGCGATCAGTCATGGATCATGGCGATGGCGGATTTTGAGATGGATTCCGGTTATGAGCCGCAGAGCGATACAGAGTATCGCGCAAGAACTTATGGCAAAAATCGGTTCAAAAGAACCATCGAAATATCTATCAATTGGAGCGAATTGGTATTACCTTAAAATTAAAGGATTAAAAAATGGCGAAGCAAGCTGACATCGGGCTGGTTGGTCTCGCGGTAATGGGTGAGAATCTCGTACTTAATATGGAAAGCAAAGGTTTTACCGTAGCGGTGTTCAACCGCACCACGTCGAAGGTCGACGATTTTCTGGCCGGGCGCGGCAAAGGCAAAAATTTGATCGGCTGTCATTCGGTTGAAGAACTGGCTGCCAGTCTCGCGCCGCCGCGCAAAATAATGCTGATGGTCAAGGCCGGTGCACCGGTAGACGATTTCATCGCTCTGATCGCCCCGCATCTGGCGCCGGGCGATATCATCATCGACGGCGGCAACAGTCATTTCCCCGACACTATCCGCCGGACTGAAAACCTGGAAAAAATGGGTCTGCTGTACATCGGCACCGGGGTTTCCGGCGGCGAGGAAGGCGCACTGCTCGGTCCTTCCATCATGCCCGGCGGTTCGCCCCGGGCCTGGCCGGCGGTCAAACCGATTTTCCAGGCCATTGCCGCCAAGGTCGAAGACGGCAGCCCGTGTTGCGAATGGGTAGGCCGCGGCGGTGCCGGCCATTACGTAAAAATGGTCCATAACGGCATCGAATACGGCGACATGCAGATGATCTGCGAAGCCTATAACCTGATGAAAAACCTCCTCGGCATGAACGTAGCCGCCATGCAGAAGGTTTTCGCCGACTGGAACGAGGGCGAACTCGACAGTTATCTGATCGAGATCACCCGGGATATTCTGGGCGTCACCGATCCCGAAACCGGCAAACCGGTCGTTGACATCATCCTGGATACCGCCGGCCAGAAAGGCACCGGCAAATGGACCAGCCAGAGCGCCCTGGATTTAGGCGCTCCGGCTCCGACCATCGCCGCAGCGGTGTTTGCGCGCTGCCTCTCCGCCATCAAGGAGGAACGCGTTGCCGCCGCCCGAGTACTGAGCGGGCCGGCAATCGATTTCGACGGCAATAAAGCCGCCTTCGTAAACGACATCCGCCAAGCCCTTTACGCCTCGAAAATCTGCTCCTACGCCCAAGGTTACCAGTTAATGAAACTGGCCGCCGAAGAGTACGGCTGGGAACTCAATTACGGCGAAATCGCCTTGATGTGGCGCGGCGGCTGCATCATCCGGGCCCGCTTCCTCGGCGACATCAAGGCCGCTTTCGACAAAAATCCCGACTTAGCCAACCTGCTGCTCGATGATTTCTTCAAAAACATCATCAACGATTGTCAGCAGTCCTGGCGGAAAGTCGTCGCAGTGGCGGCTTTAAACGGCATTCCCGTACCGGCCTTTTCCAGCGCGCTGAACTATTACGATTCGTATCGCGCCGCCGTCCTCCCCGCCAATCTGCTCCAGGCCCAGCGGGATTTCTTCGGCGCTCACACTTACGAACGGGTCGACAAACCGCGCGGCAAATCTTTCCATACCGCCTGGACCGAGCACAGCGGCAATACGACATCAAGTACTTATGTCGTTTAATTGTAACTGATTAAAGCAATATATTATCGGGTGGCTGAAAAAAACTTTTTTTCGTCGAAGAATATTGACATAATGGAAAACTTCCAGTAATATATAAAAGCGCCGCAGTTTACCTGAAATAACGCACTGCCGGAAAAATCATTTAATTCAAGAGGAATAACGGCATTATGGAAAAGATTAACTACGCGATTATCGGTTTCGGCGGTATTGCCGAAAACCGGATTGCAAAAGAGGGCTTTGCCTGCGACCGGGCGCGTTTTTCCGCGCTTAAAAACGCGGAGCTGGTCGGCGCCACGGATTTGAATCCCGCCCGCCGCCAAGCTGCTGAAGCCCTGGGATTGAAATGGTACGCGGCAATGGCTGAGATTTTTGCGGATTCGACGATTGACGCGGTATTTGTCGCGACCAACAACCTGACTCATGCGAAAATCGCTGAAGCCGCTATGCGCGCAGGTAAACACGTAATTGTCGAAAAACCGGTTGCGACCAGTATTACCGATGCGGAAAAATTAGTGAAAACGGCTCAAGCCGCCGGCAAAAGCCTGGCTGTAGACCATATGATGGTTTACAATTCGTACAACGAATTAGCCAAAGCAGTGGTCGCTTCCGGTAAACTCGGTATAATCAATGACGCTTGTTTTCATATGGAATTCTCTTACGGCTCCGCCCCGGAAGAAGCTGCCGCCTGGCGGTGCGCCGGCAGCGAAGAGCTGGGCGGCCCGATCGGGGATGTCGCCAGTCACTGCCTGTACACGGCGGAATTCATGTTCGGCAACCCCATTGTTGCGCTGGCCTGCGTCTATCTGCCTAAAACAATGGCCATCAAAGTCGAAGACGGAGCTTATATAAAATTCACCCTGGCAAACGGTATGAGCGGTTCCGTCAAAGCCGCGTTCAGCGAGCCGCGCGGCAGCCTGGGCGGCACGTTGAGCAATTTAGGTTACGAAATTTACGGTTCGGAAGCGGTACTGCGCGGTTACGCCACTCTTTTCCAGCTTTCCGGTTATGACGGCGAACCGGTGAAAATTCGCCTGGAACTCGACCGGTTTGACGCCCAGGAATCCCTTAAGCCCGCAAAATTGCAGAATATTTATCAGCAGGTGATCAGTCATCATGCCGAATCCATTCTGAACGGGACGCCGCTGTCCGGCGAAGACGGACTGCATAACCTGAAACTCTGCCTCGCGGCTCATGAATCAGCGCGCCACTGCGGCAGGATAACGGAGGTGAAATAGAACGTTGCAGGCCGGGTTACCGGGCCGGATATTTCAATCAACGCCCAAGGTGATGCTGCAGGTTATTTATCTAACGGATATTCCGCGTAAAAAGTGGTACCGTCGGCTGGCGTAGAAGAAAACCTTATCTTACCGCCTAAGTATCTCTCCGTCAACAGCTTCATGCTGTAGGTTCCCCAGCCGCGCCCCCTGGCTTTTGTAGAAAAGGCGCGCTTGAAGAGGTTCAACTGGATATTTTCCTCGATAAAAGCCGGATTATGAACGGAAAATACGACCTGGCCGCCGTCCCGCCGGCAAGCCAGAGTTACGGTTTGTCCTTTGCCGGAGGCTTCGATGGCGTTCTTCAGCAGATTTTCCAGTACCCGCGTCAGCAGCCGTTGATCGGAAGAAAATCGGAGATTTTCCGAATCCGCCGCAATCTCCAGTTTTATTGCTGCGGCAACTTTCTGGCCTTTATACAGATTAACTAAATCCCTCATCAGCTCCAGAGAATCGACCGGGATCTTCCGGATCAGTATTTTCCCTTCCTCGGCGTAACGCAAATCCCGTTGACTGCTGATTGCTTCCATCAGTTCCCTGTTTACCCCGGCCAGCAGGGGAAAATATTTCCAGTAAGTTTCGGAAGAGTCGATCAGGGCGAGCAGCCCCTGGAAATCAGCAGCGATGTTGGTAAGATCGTGAAAAAAGGTCTGTTCCAAAGCACTGCGGAATTTTTCATCGGCGATATCACGTAAAATAAACAGCGTATAATTATTGGTTTTCCAGGGACGGGAAGCCCATACCCGGAAATTATAGGCGTTGCACCCGTCAGCGGTCTGGATATAGCATTCCTCCATCCGCACTCCGAACGGCAATGCCGTGAGTAGCGCTCTTACCGCGCCGCAGCCGCGGCAGAATTTTGAAGTTCCGCAACCGCCGGCATTCCGGCCCGCCTCCCGGCAGTTGAGCAGTTCGCCCGGCCGGGTTCCGATAACTTCCTCAGGAGCCCTTTTATGAAGGAAGTTCAGCAGGGTTCTGTTGATGAAGATAATCTGCCGGTATTCGTTGAGCACGACGATGAAATCGGGAGAAAAATCGTAAAACAAACTAATGGTTTTATCCGTAAGCAGTTGCCGATGCTGCATCAGGACTTCATCCGAATCCAGTCGCTCCGCTACCGCAAATTCCGTTTTCCAACTTCTGCCGATAATCATATGCGCCGCATCTCCATGCCACTTATACTCTATAACTTAAAGTTAATGCCGATAACCGCAAAAAGCAAGATTTTTTGAAAGTCAGGTTCAGTATACCGCTTGCAGAGCCACAATATGTAATTGCGGCTTATCGGTATTTCCGTAGGTATTCATTTGCGGCGTCGCCAACACATCCAGGAGCGCAGCGTTAAGTTTGTCCGGCGGAAAGTTGAACGCGATAAAATCGATCTGAGTATGTTTCCGGTTACATAATATTCCCCGGGTATGGGATTCGCCCACCGGATAACTTTTCACCAGTTCCAGATCATTGAAGCGAAACACCGGCTTGGGGTTGCTGTGCCCGAAAGGACTGAGCCGTTTCAGGTAGTCGAAAAATTCGCCGGACAATTCCTCCAGTTCGATTTCACCGTCATAACTGACGTGTTCGGTAAGGTCCGCAGCGGCGATTTCGGTTTTGATATCGGCTTCCAGGGAAGCGTAAAATCCTTCGATGTTGCCGCTGTCCAAGGCAATCCCCACCGCCATGGGATGTCCGCCGAAGCGTTCCAGGAAACCGGAACTCCGGGCCAGGGTTTTTACCAGATTCAGACTCCCGACGCTGCGCCCGGAACCATAAGCCTTGCCGTCCTGGATGGTCAGAACAATTGCCGGCCGGTTGTAATCCCGCGCCAGACGCGAAGCGACAATTCCGATTACCCCCTGATGCCAGTTCTGCCCGGCAGCCAGGATACAGTAATTCCGCTCCGGATTGAATTTTTCCTGAATCTGCCTTTTGGCTTCCAGGTAGATTTCCTGTTCCTTGTTCTGCCGGATGTTATTGTATTTCTCCAGCTCCGCGGAAAACCGGTAAGCTTCGACAATATTATCACATTCGAGCAACTGCAATGCAATATCGGCATTATACATGCGCCCGACCGCATTGACCCGCGGGGCCAGTTTGAAAGTTATGTCCGACGGCGTCAGCTCGGCTTTCAGTTTAGCGGCCTCGATCAGGGCGCGAATGCCCGGACGCAACTGTTTGCGCAGGATTTTCATGCCGCTTTTGACCATGATCCGATTCTCGCCAAGCAGCGGCACGATGTCGGCAATAGTGCCCAGGGCTACAAAATCCAGGACCTCGGAAAGTTTGGTCGAAAATCCGCCAAGCTGGTGTTCCCGCCCGTATTTGATGAACGCATGGGCAAGTTTGAACGCAACCCCGGCCCCGGCGAGAATCTGCAGGTCTGCAAGCTCATCATGGATTTTAGGATTGATCAGCGCCAGGGCGTCCGGCAGTTCCGGCCCGGGGTCATGGTGATCGGTAACGACCGTAGTAATCCCCATCTGGTTAGCTTCCCGGACGGCGTCGCAGCTGGTAATACCGCAATCCACGGTTATGAGAAGCTTGCAGGATTTATTGATGGATTCAACCGCCTTGTGCAACGAAGCCGGGGTAAAACCGTAGCCGTCATCAAAACGGTGGGGAATAAAGGTATGAACCTCGCCGCCGTTCTGACGCAGCACGTCGGCAAGCAGCGCAGTAGCGGTGATACCGTCCGTATCATAATCGCCGTGGATGAGAATGGGCGACTGTTCAAAAATAGCGTCCCATAAACATTTTACGGCAGCTTCCATGCCGGGAAAACGGTAAGGGTCGCTTAATGCTGAAAGCCTGCTGTTCAAAAAAATATCAACATCTTTTTCCGCGATCCGGCGCGCCGCCAAATACATGGCGATCGGACGCGGAAAGGCGAATTTCCGCACTAAATTGTCAACTGTTTCAGAATTTAAGCAGGCCAAACTCCATTTTTTGATGGCCATTTATAATCGGTGTCCTGTTGATTGATCATTTCAATGTTAATGTAGCCGCCGATCAGCCCCGGCACAAACGATTTTCCGAAATCTTTGGACTTTTTTCTTTCGGACGTTAAAATACAGTTAATTTCCGGTTAGTTTCCCGCAAGGTCTGCCGTCCGGCGCTTGTCAAATCGGCATTAACTATTATATTCGTGTTAAGGATGATCTCAAAATAGGTAGTGTCAAAAATAACATGAAAAAAAATGAAAAAAGGCGGATGCAACGCCTCGGTGATCCAACGGCCGAAAACGTTGGTCGCTCATTTCTAATGAGCGAAAGTATTGCGCGGCTTGCCGCGCCCGCGCAGTACCGCTCTCGAAAAGCGATATTTTCAAAAAAGAACGGAGTGGTGTTTTTGAAAATGTTGAGCGTTCGAGCTGGATTCGAACGCATAACGTTACTTTATCGCCACTTCCTTGTCAAGGCGCAAAATCGAGCTCCTTACAGTCGC
>JAQULZ010000082.1 GCA_028718375.1 Victivallaceae bacterium
GAAAGTATTCAATGGCTGATCGCGTTTGACGCCGTTCAGCGAACTAATAACAAACAGATTAAAAGTTTAGTGGAACTCGGCGACGCGGTGGAAACATCCAGATTCTTACGCAAAGTTTTAGCTCCGGCAATCCACCGAAATAAAACTGTCGTCGGGAAATGAAGGGTGAGGATGAAATAGCAGGTAAAAGTTCATGCGATTTAGGTCAGCCTCAGAAATCAGGAGATAAAAACCTGACCTACAAGAAGAAATATCAAAAAAACCTAGGAGAATGACACTATGCCAACCGTCAACGACAAAATCAATCGGTCTGAGAAAAGTCAAAAATTTCTCAGGGGAAGCAGCCTTTCCGGGTTGAACTTTAACGGTATCCCGAAGCGCGGTAATCATATCCGTAAATTTATAACCATTCCTTTGGTTTGGCTGTTGCTGATTACAGCGGTTAATACTTCTGCCAGGGAAGATATTAACCGCTCTCAAAAAGGGAAGGTGCTGATTTTGGACTTTAATGAAAAAGGTACTGAAATTATTGACTCTTCCTCTTCAAAAGCAAAAGGACGTTCATTTGCAGGGAAAGATGCGGCAGATTTACATTTAACGACCGGAGAACCGGGCCTTCAATTTAACGGGATAGACAATTTCGTAACCCTGACATCTCCGGCAAAAGAATTAGACATTACCGGTTCCATAAGGATGGAAGCGCTGATTTATCCTGCCGGACAAAGTAAGGGAAGGTCGCTGATTTTAGGCTACGGGAATGATCGGGCCCGCTTATGGTTAAACAGCAAAAACCTTTTATATTTTGAAATATGGGAAGGAGCTAATCCGGTAAAATGTTATGCCTCTCCCTATGTGCCTGTCAAGTTAAATGAATGGTACCGGGTGTGCGGAGAATATGATAAAAACCGCAACACCTTAAGTATTACCGTTAACGGGAAGAGATCCAGCAAATCGCTTTTTCTGACGGAAGGCTTATTATCAAGAGGAAGGCCATGGGAACAGAACATTTTTATCGGCGGCAAACCGGCCACCACTGTGGGGTGGTCTGCCCCTTCCGCTAATGCGTACTTTCAGGGAATAATAAAAAATATAGTTATTTTCAATAAGGCCGAACTTGATGCCGTTCCTCAAAAAACTGAAGACAAAAGCCGGGCTGATAGCAATGACCAACTGAAAAAAACCACAACGGTCAAATGTGAAAAGCAGCCTTTCTGGACTTTGGAAAACAGTGAAATTGCGCTTGGAATATCGAAAACCAACGGCAATATAATCGGTATCTGGAATAAAAACCTCGGGAAAAAATATGTTGAGACCGGGATTGACAATTACTGGGTGGAAAATAAAAAAGATTTCTCGATCAGCAAATCCAGTGAACTCGATGATAAAATCATTGACTCGATTTACAATAATAATACCTTGACGCTCAAATGCAAAAACGATAATCTGAAAATAAATATTATTAAAGAATATCAAATCAATAAAAATGATCAGAAACTGATAAAACGGATTTCATTTTCTACCGCCAATGAAAGCGATGTTTTTCTTCTGAAATATGCCTCCCGAACAACGCTCACATCAGCTTTTGTCAAGCAAGGGTATTTTCATCATTTGGGGATCACGGAACCGTACGATAAGCCTCTTATTTTCCCCGATGAGATCGGGAACAAAAGAAATATCTACGGAGCTTCTCTGGTCAGTTTCGTCAATCCCGGTGACGGATACGGCGTCGGAGAATATAAATATAAAATTAACGGGCAATACGACCTGGCCAGTACCAGGTTAATGCCCAGTTATATTTTTACATCAGGCTGGAATATTGGTATCACCGGAGACTTTATAAAGCGGAATCAGGATTTTTCCGCTGAAATTCATTATGTGGTTTTCAAGGGCGATATAGTGGATTTTCACCGAAAATATATGAATTTGCCGGCTATTGTCGCTATAAGGGAAAGCTTCAAAACTCCTTCCTGGAGCAATGAAGCGAGGCTGGTGCTGGGGTGGAGGGGAGCCCATGGTTTGGGAAGAAGCGTCCCCTATGACAAATTAACCCGTCTGTTAAATAAAAATGAACCTGTAATTGCCTGGCCGATTACACCCTGGTCTGATTGGTCTGTCGATGTGCGAGGTGATTGCCTGGACGGAGAATCGACCAATCCGGCTTTCGCCTTCTATCCGATTGTTCAAAACGAACTGAAAGTTCTTAAGTATGTCCAGGAAAACTGTCCTTTGGCCCGGATAAGTGTATATGTTTGGCCCTGGAGTCTGGGAAGTAAATCAAAAATTTATCGTGAACATCCGGAGTGGGCGGTGTATGACGAAAAGGGCGATCCGCGGTTATGTGCCGATATCCTTCACGGAACGTCTTATCTCGCCAATCCGGCGGCGCCGGGATATGCGGATTATCAAATGATACGGGTAAAAAGAGTCATAAATAAATTAAAATATGAAGTATACAATACCGACGGAACCGGAGGCCGGGATGATGCCGACTGGAAAACCGAAAAAGTTGTCCATAACTATCACTGGTTGGAATATTTCGGTAAATTGAGAAACACGTTGAGAGAATGTAATAAGAATATTATTTATATGCCCAACGGAGCTTTCTACGTGGACGGATTAAATGCGGACTGCGGATTTATCGAATTTGGAAGCACCAGGAATATGGTTGATCCGGACGATAACAATGGCCCTTATAACTGGCGGATTTATTCCATTAAAATATTCTTTGCAAAACTTTACCAATATAAGGACAGATGGGTATCTCCGCTTTTCTGGGGACATTGGAGCAACAAAACGGGAAGGAGAAATAATGATCCGTATTACAGCAATTATATAATTGCCTTGGGATTAAAACCCTCATGCCCGGCGGAAGCGGATTTTCGTGAAATGAAATCCCCGTGGCTCAGTCTCAAATCAAAAATGCCCTATATAAACGCGGCATACGAAATGAAAAATGTGGAAGTTGTCGATGGAGATATTTCCCCCTGCTGGTGGAATGAGCGTAAAACCGAAATAGAAGCCTACACCACCAGGCAGGCGAATGCCGGTTTCATTCCCGTAATCGGTCATAATAATGCTTTAACCCATGCCGCGGTATCGGCGAATTTAGTTAAAATGGGACTGCCGCGGGGGCAGGAATTGTATTCCTGGAAATTTGAAATGCTGGATCCATGGAAAATTACCGCCCAGGATGTTTCTCAGCCCGAATGGGAAAATAAAGCGGTGATGAAAAAAGAATTTTTAGGCCGGGCTGTCTTGAAAAATGACCGTAAAACGTTTGGTGTCTCTCTGAAACCGAATTTATTAACCCTTATTATGGTAACGGCGAGTCCTGCCGTTATTCATTCGATAAACGGAAAAAGAAATCAACTGTTGCTTCCTGACACGCTGGGAAACCATGTTGAAGGGCGGATTGACTTTAAGCATAAGGAATGTATCCTGAAAACTGTTATCAAGGGCAAAAACGTTAAAATCATGAGCCTTTTCCCCAAAAATCTGGGAAGACCTAAAATAACTTCAACTGGCAGTAAAGAAGAAATTCCCTATACCGAAGTTAATGAGTTTGATGAACGTTTTCTGCTGTTCATGGTCCCGGAAGGCAAAAATGAAATTCGAATTAAAGGTCAAAACCAGGCTCCGGTCACCGCCAGAACAATAGCAATCCATCAGGCCGTAAATACACCGGTTATTGACGGCAGGATTACTCCGGGAGAATATGACTCAAAAACGGTTGCCGACGCTTTCTCGCATAACCGCGGAGGAGGAAAAGCAAAAGAACAAACTATGGTTTTTCTCAGCTACGATAAAAATAATCTTTATATCGCTTTTAAATGCTTTCAGCAATTTTTTGCGGAACAAATGCAGGTTTCAAAACATGATGGAGGTATTCACAAGGACGATTCTATTGAAATATATCTTGACACCAATCTTGACCGCCGAACCTACTACCATTTCAGGGTAAGCAGATTTGGCGTTACCACCGATAGCGAATGTACTCCGTTTTCCAGAAACCAGGAATGGAACCCCCAATGGAATGCCAAGACCAGTACTTCTGAAGGTTATTGGACGGCTGAAATTGCCATACCGTTTTCCGTACTCAGAAAAAATCCGAAAAAGGATGAAATATGGGGATGCAACTTCTGCCGCGCAACTCCGAAAACCAATGAATGGAGCATGTGGAATTATATTAATACGTCTGCTTTTCATACCCCATCCCAGTTCGGGCGTTTAATCTTTAAATGAATTTGCAAATGAAAAGATGCAGCGGCGGATGATCCCTTATTTTATGTAAGGAACTTATCAATGAAAAGGTTGAGCTATAACCTGGAAGGATGGTGGCGATGCAGAAAGTAAATAACCCGATCGAGGAAAGAATGAATAACATCGGCAGAATTATTTTGAGTTTGAACCTGGGAGTTTTATTGACCTGGAATATTATGACAGCAGCCGGAGAAATCGTAGATTCTTCCCGGCAGAAGCAAGCACTTATTTTACGTTTTAATAAAAACGGCCCCGAGGTTATGGATGAGTGTTCCAATAAGACTTGCGGGTTTTCATATTCGGGAAAGGATAAAGCGGATTTATACACTCCGGCAGGTAAAATTGGAGGCGGGTTTCAATTCGACGGAATAAATGACTATGTAAAAATTTTACCGAAACCGGAATTGGAGATTAAAGATTTCATCAGCATGGAGGCCTGGATTTATGCGACGGGGACGGATGATTCAAAGTCCGGTCATAAAAGTGACGGAAGATTTCTGATTGCCGGCTATAAAAATGACCGGGCCCGATTGTGGCTTAATAACAAAAAACAAGTATACTTTGAAATATGGGAAGGAAGCAGACCAGTCAAATGCCATGCATCTCCCTATGTATCCGTTAATTTAAACGAATGGGTTCATATTCAGGGGGAATATGATCGGGAAAGGGATCGGATAAGCATTATTATCAACGGGAAGAGATACAGCAAGCCGCTTTTTCTGACGGAAGCTGTTCTTCCGTCAGCTGCTGAAGCGGATCGCCAACTTTT
This sequence comes from Victivallaceae bacterium, assembly GCA_028718375.1. Taxonomy (GTDB): domain Bacteria; phylum Verrucomicrobiota; class Lentisphaeria; order Victivallales; family Victivallaceae; genus JAHOYW01. The sequence goes on from JAQULZ010000082.1 coordinate 5,030, forward strand.
CATTGGCGGAGTGCCGGGAAGGAACAGATATTTCCAGGGAAAAATAGATGAAATCGTTATCTCCGGCAGACAACTGAAAAAAGCCGGTTCTGCTTTCACCGGCCGCCCCCCGGACAAAATAACCTCGGAGCGGCGCGGCAAGAAGGGCAGCTGGGTTTTGGAAAATGGAAAAATCGGTTTTGGAATATCACCGGATAATGGTAATATTTCAGGCGCATGGAACAAATTTTCACCGGGAAAGGATATTGAAAAAGGGGTTGATCTTTACTGGGCCGAATATAAGACTGATCACCGCATCGAAAAATCCAGTGAGCTGGATGACCGGATCATCAGCTCGCTTCGGAAAAAAAAAGCCGGGCGTGATATCCTGACCCTGAAATGTATAAATTCCAGTCTGGGAGTCGAAATCGTCAAGGAATATGAAATAAGTGCAAATGATAACAAATTAATAAAACGAGTCACGTTTTCTACGGCTAAGGAAGTGATGCTTTTTAAATATGCTTCAGGAATAACTTTAACCTCCGAGTTCATAACCGGGGGTTATTTTCATCATTTAGGAAGAGTACAGGGATACGATAAATCTATTATCTACCCCGAAGAGGTTGCTGGTAAAAGAAATATTTACTGGAGTTCTCAGGTATGCCTGGTCAATCCGGGCAAGGGTTATGGAGTGGGGGAATATAAATACAGAGTTAATGGAAGATATGATCTGCCCTCGGCAGGGGAACTGGTACCGAGTTATCTTGTCCCCGCGGGCTGGGAAATCGGCATAAGCGGGGAATTCCTTAAAAAAGACCAACCCTTTTCCGCCGAAACCCATTACGTCATTTTTGAAGGAGATGCAGTTGATTTTCACCAGGGATATATGGCCCTGGCCGACTTTGCCGGAATGCGGGAAAATTTCAAAACTCCCGCCTGGGTAAAAGAGGTCCGCTTTGTTCTGGGATGGTGCGGAGTCCACCAGCTCGGCAAAGTGATCCCCGGCCCTGCTCTCAGGTCATTGACAGGCCGGAATGAGCCCATCCTGGGCTGGCCGATTTCTCCCTGGTTTGACTGGTCGATTGATGTGAGGGGAGACTGGCTTGACGGTGAATTGGATGATCCGTCTTTACATTTTTATTCTATTGCCCGGCAGGAGCTTAAGACGTTAAAACGGGTCCAGAATGATTTTCCCTGGATAAGGGTAGGCAATTACACCTGGCCCTGGAGTTTGGGGCAAAAGTCGAAAGTTTACCGGGAACATCCTCAATGGGTGGTATATGATGAAGAAGGGAATCCGGTTGTTTTAGCTGATATTCTGAAAAAGGGAGTAGCCTACCGGGCCAATCCGGCAGCTCCCGGATATATTGATTATCAGATGGAACGGGTAAGAAAAGTTATCAGAAAACTGAACTACAAAGTTTACAATACCGATGGGACCGGCGGGTGTACTTACGCGGACTGGAAAAGTGAAAAAGTCATTCATACCTATCATTGGTTGGATTATTTCGGGCGACTGCGGGAAACGGTAAGAGAATGCGGAAAAGATAATATCTATATGCCTAACGGAAACTTTTATGCTGCGGGAATACAGGCGGATTGCGGATTTCTCGAACACGGAGAGCGCTGGGTAGATCCAAATGATAACCACGGCCCTTATAACTGGCGTATTTTTGCTGATAAAATTCGTTTTGCGAAACTGTATCAATATAAAGACCGATGGATCGCTCCCATTTTCTGGGGACATGCCAATATAAAAAATGTCAGAAATAACGATCCCTGGTACAGTAATTATATTATCGCATTCGGATTAAAACCATCGCATCCCTGTGAAGCCGATTATAATGAATTGGGTTCATTATGGCTTAGCCTGAAATCAAAAATGCCTTATATAAACGCGGCATACGAGATGAAAGAAGTAAAATTGATAGACGGAGATATTTCACCCTGCTGGTGGAATAACCGGGAAACTGAACTGGAGGCCTATACCACCAGGCAGGGAAATGCTTATTTCATTCCCGTCATCAACCATACGGATATCAGGCGGGAAGTAATTGTATCAGCCGATTTCGCCAAAATGGGATCGCCCCCCAACACCCTGCTGTTTGCCTGGGAATTTGCCATGACGGATCCCTGGGAAGTAACCGGGAAAAATTCGGCTGCAGGAGAACTGGACCGGCGAATGGTCATTAAGCGGAAATATCGGGGTATGTTCAGACTGAAAAATTCCCGGAGAACGTTCAGTATTGGAACGGATCCATACTTATTGAACATGATTATGGTAACTTCGTCGCCGGCGGTCGTTTTTTCAGTCAACGGACGAAAAAATCAGTTACTGCTGCCTCAAACCCTAGGTACTAAAATTTCCGGACAATTAGATCAAAAAAATAAAAAATGTTGTTTGTCCGTACACAGCACTGATGATAAGGTTAAAATAATGGCATTTTATCCCCGGCTTTGGGGAAGCTGCGAGGTGGTGTTGAATAACAATCAGCAATTATCTTTTACTGAAATGAATGATTTTGAAGAACGGTTTATTTTATTTGAAATACCGGCCGATCCCAGGCCCCGGCGGATAGAGATCCGGAAGAGCGCCCGCCATCTGACCGCTCGGGATAATAAAGTTATCGAGGTTTGCCAAACCGCAAATGCGCCGGTCATTGACGGTAAATTTGAAGACCCGGCTTGGAAAAAGGCTTCCCAATGCGGAAAATTTGTCACGAGCTTGGGAGGAAAAGTTAAGGAAGGAACCGAAGTCCACCTGACTTACGACTCCAAAAATTTGTATTTGTTTTTTAAGTGTTCCCAGGAGTCGGCTCCGAAATCAACCGTATTACAATATGACGGTCCGGTCTACCATGACGACCATGTTGAAATTTTTATTGATGTGAATAATGACCGTAAAACATATTATCATTTGCTGGTAAATGCAATGGGAACCAAAGGTGATGAGAAATGTGACCCCTTTGTTAAAAATACCGACTGGAACGGAGCTTGGCAGGCGGTTGGCAGTGCCGGGAAAGGCGGCTGGACAATGGAAGTTTCCATACCGTTCAAGACGCTTGGCGTCAATAATATAACCGATGGTACGACTTGGGGGTTTAATTTGTGCCGCGGGAATCCGGAAAAAAATGAATGGAGCATCTGGTCATGCCCCAACGGCATTAACTTTCATGCGCCCGAATATTTCGGGAAAATCAAATTTAAAAAATTTCAACATTAGATTATTATGAAAATAACTTTCATTGGAACCGCTTCCTGTGTGCCCGGGAAAAATGAAGAAGTGGCGTCTTTTGTTGTTAATGACCATTTCCTGGTGGATACCGGATGGTGTAACGTTCTGAAATTGGAAGACTCCGGTATTGACGTTAACAGGCTTGAATATCTTTACCTGACCCACCTCCATCAGGATCATTACCTGGGATTGCCCCAGCTGCTGTTTTATTTGGCAATAAAAAAAATTCAAGGTACTTATCCTGCCGGCAGGACGTTCAAAATAATCGGCCCCTCCAGACATATCGAAGCGGTGGTGGAGGCGGCAGTCAGGCTGCTGCAGATAAACCGTTTTCCAAGTTTGAGGATCAAACTTGAAATTATTCCGCTGAGCCCGGGAAAAACTTATAAAAGCAAAACGTTTTCACTTGAGACTATCCCGGCCGGACATAGCTCAGGAGACGGGAATATGGAAGAAGCCTTCATCTCTAAATTTACTGAACGGAGCACCGGAAAAGCTTTCGTTTTCACCGGGGATACCCACTATCATCCCCCGGTAGCTGATTTTGCCAAGGGGCTTCCCGTACTCATTCATGACGCCTGCCATACCAGCGCTGAAGCCGCAGCTGAGGTGGCTCAAAAAGCCGGAGTGAATAAACTGTTTCTAATTCACGCTCCGTCAAAGGAAATGGATAAAATAATAAAAGCGGCGAGAAAAATTTTCCCCTCCACTTTTCCCGCCGTCGAAAAAAAAATTATTGAAATATGACTATGAAAGAAAAAATTGGCATATCTACCTGGTTTCTTCCTGCGACCGGGGGAGAAAGTTTTTCCGACATCACGGCCATGATAGCCGAGGCCGGCTTCAACGGACTGGAAATATCACTGGGTTTCGGGGGCACGATAGGCCATCCTTATACGATACCCAGCATCGGCCTGTGGCCGAGAGATTTTGACCGGGGAAAAAGAAAACGCCTCCGGGATGAATTATCCGGGTTTGACTTCGTTACGGTTCATGCCCCTCACGTGGGAATAAATATCGCCAGTGTCAATCCGGGCATCAGGGAGGAATCGGCAAGGCAATATATTGAATCCGTGGAATTCGCTTCGGACATCGGGGCATCCATTGTTACATTTCATCCCGGGGGACCGACTCCGGGGGTAATAATGCCGGAAGAGATGATAAACGAATATGACATCAGTTTCGGCAAAGCCGTCATTCATTACGCCAAGGAACGTAAGGTAAAAATAAACTATGAGGTTACAAAGGCATTCGTCAGCCAGGAAAAAGTTCTTTCAGCGCTTCCCGGCATGGGACTGACGCTCGATATCGGGCACGCGGTGCTCAACGGCACTGACCCGCTTGTCTGGATGGAAAGTTTCAGGGACCGAATAACCGAAGTGCATTTGAACAGCGTAACCAAAATGTGGCACGGCTATGTCGAACATCAGCCTTGGGACCGGAATAATGTTTTGGATTATCCGCAGATATTGCAAAAACTCAGGGATATTGCTTACGCCGGCCCGTTTATTTTTGAGCTCCAGGGAATTGACGTCGCTCAAACCCTGAAAATATGTAAAAAAGCTCAAAAGATGTTTCTGGATATCTGGAATGAACTAAGATGAAAAATTTCCGGTGTCGTATTTCACAAAATGAACGGCCCAAAAATAAGATAAGAAAAAACAATTACAGGATTGAAAATCATGGATACGCTGGACAAATTACAGGAAAAGCTGCAATTCGAGTCTTATCATTTGAGACATGAAATGGAACGTTTTTCAGCGCAGATAAAATTTGCTGAACGGCTGAAAGAATTATTTCCCCAGGCGGCTTCAGAATGGAGCGGCCTTATCGGCAAAGCCGTGAAAAGCGTGAATGAACTTTCTGAATTGAGCAGCTATGAACAATTGAAACAAGCCGTCCGCAAAGCGGAAGATATTATGATTCCTATTGCGAAATTTGCCAAAAAATACACGGTCTATTGTGTCGGTCATGCCCATATCGACATGAACTGGAAGTGGTCATGGCCCGAGACTGTGGCTGTCACAAACGACACTTTCTCAACGGTCCTGAAGCTCATGGACGAATATTCTGATTTCGTATTTTCCCAGAGCCAGGCAAGTGTTTACGAGATCGTTGAAAAGTATAATCCCGCGATGCTGGAAGAGATCAGGAGGCGGGTACGCGAAAAACGCTGGGAAGTTACCGCCAGTCATTGGGTGGAAGGCGACAAAAACCTGGTCAGCGGAGAAACATTGACCCGACATTTGCTGTATACCCGCGCTTACGTGAAGCAACTTTTCGGGCTTGAACCCGAAGACGTGATCATCGACTGGGCGCCTGATACCTTCGGTCATGCCGTGACCGTACCTTCCTACCTCGTGCGGGGCGGCGTCAGATTCTGTTACCTGCATCGCCCGGGAAACTTCGGTTCCAGACGCCCCGGCATGTTTTACTGGCAGGCTCCGGACGGAACCCGGGTGCTGGTAAGAAACGATATGATTCACGCCTATAACGGCAGGGTCAGTTCCAATATCGGTAATAACTTAATTAATTTCGTGAAAGAAAACGGCAGTTTCAGTTATATGTTTGTTTACGGGCTGGGCGACCACGGCGGCGGTCCCACCCGGTGCGACCTGAATAGAATTCTGGATATGGCCGCCTGGCCGGTGTTTCCTGAAATCAAGTTCGCTGCCGCCCGTTCTTTTTTCGAGGCGTTCGAGCGTGAAGTTTCCGAGCTGCCGGTTCTTGAAGAAGAATTGAACGTCGAATTTACCGGCTGCTACACCAGCCAGTCCCTGATCAAGAAAGCCAACCGCTACAGTGAAAACCGGCTGGCCGATGCGGAGTTTGGCGCGACCATGGCCTGGAAACTCCTGGAACAGGATTATCCGCAGGAAAAACTCGAGCATTCCTGGAAAAACTGTCTTTTCAATCACTTTCATGATATTCTGCCCGGTTCGGGAGTGAGGGACACCCGGCATTACACCATGGGACTTTTCCAGAACATCATGGCCGCTACCGGCATGGTGGAAACCTTGGCGCTGCGGCGCCTGGCGGCGGCCGTCAATACTTCCGAAAGCGGTTCCCCGGAAATTTCGGATGAATTTCCTTCGACATTTTATCAGGACGCCTTTGGCGCCGGCGTCGGGATCGGGGTCGGTCACGGCAATCTGAGTACCGCCGAACAAAGTCTGGGACGCGGAAGCCGTCCGTTTGTAATTTTCAATCCGACAGCGGCGGACCGGCAGGAAGTTGTTGAAGCTACGGTATGGGACAATCCGGTTCCGGGTGACACCAAGCCCCTCGCTGACCGGCAATATGCCGTTATGACCCCCGACCGCAAATTGATTCCGGCGCAGTTCATAGCCGAAGGACGAGAATGGGCGCACCGCTATGTAAAACTCGCATTCCCGGTAAAACTAAGCGGATTTTCTTATGCTTTATATACGATAAACGAAGCTGAAATAAAAGATTATAAATCGGATTTGAAACTTATCCAGACTCCGCACCATTGCGGATATTCCACAAATGAACGTGCCACAATATTCGGCGGTGAAAACGCGGATATCATTTTGGAAATCAACCCCGTAACCGGCGGTATTCTGCGGCTGCATGATAAAAAATCGGGACTGGATATCATCGGCCCGGAACGGCAGGTTCCGTTGTTTGAATACGCCGTGGAACGGCCTCATGGGATGTCGAGCTGGCTGATCGATTTCTGCGGCAAGCGGGAAGAACCCGAAATCAAATCCATTTCCCAACTGAGTTTCGGGCCATATAAAATAGCCGTGCGGGTGGAGGCTGAAATCCGTAATTCGAAATTCACCGTCACCTATGAAATCGGAGCAAACAATCCGGCCGTTTCCATCAATATCAAAGGCCTCTGGCTCGAAACCGGCAATAAAAACGCCGGCTACCCTTCGCTCCGGATGCCGTTTGCTTTCAATCTGGATGCGGCCGAAGCCGTCTATGAAATACCTTTCGGAGCAATCAACCGCGACTTGAAGCATGATGAGGAAGTCCCGGCTCTGCAATGGGCGAAGGTGGTCGGGACCGGAAAAGGGAAACCGGCAGGCGGCCTGTTGCTGAACGACTGTAAATACGGGCACGCCCTGGACGGCGACACCCTGCGTATTTCCCTGCTCCGCAGTTCCTGCCATCCGGACCCGGCTCCGGACTTGGGGGAACATGAAATCAATCTCGCCTTATTGCCTTTTTCAGGGAATCTTTCCACCGCGGAATGTACGGAACACGGCCAGAATTTCAACCGCAGCCTCAAGGTGATCGGTACCGACCTGCACCCGGGCGAGTTGCCCCCTGCCGGACAATTCATAAAAATATCGGCGGACAACGTAATCGTATCCGGCTTTAAAAAGGCCGAGCATACCGCCGGAATCGTCATTCGCCTTTACGAGACGGAGGGCAAAAATTCAAAGCCGGAAATAATTTTCGACGATGTTTTCGGAAAAATAAAGGCCGCCGCAACGGTTGATTTGATGGAGCGTCCGATAGCGGATCTGCCCGAAAACCGGATCGGTCCGAACAAACTTTCCGTCAACCTCGGCGCTTACGGTATAGTATCGCTCCTGGTTTATTTTACCCGGGAGCGGCCGGAACATTGAAAATCAACGACAATTAAACAACAACCGGGAGTCAGAATGAAAAGATCAGAGCTAAATGAGATCATTCGAAGTGGAATCGAATTTATGGATGAAATGAATTTCAAACTTCCTCCGTTTGCCGGCTGGACGCCTGAAGACTGGCGGAAGAAGGGAGCCGAATATAATGAAATCCGCGCCAATAAACTGGGCTGGGATATTACGGATTTCGGCAGCGGCGATTTTTTCGGGACGGGATTGCTGCTCTTTACCCTGAGGAATGGCAATCTCAACGATACCTGTTACTCCAAACCGTATGCGGAAAAAATCATGATTGCGGCGGAAGAACAGGTAACCCCGTTCCATTTCCATTGGAATAAAATGGAGGATATCATCAACCGGGGCGGCGGGAATCTGCTCATTCAACTGTTCAATTCGGACTCCGATGAGGATTTTGCGGACACGCCGGTAAAAGTTTCGAGTGACGGCAGGAATTACACGGTCGCAGCCGGAGCGGTGCTGAAATTGACGCCCGGAGAAAGCATCACCCTTTTTCCCGGTCAATACCATAAATTCTGGGGGGAAAAGGGATTTGGCCAAGTTCTGGTGGGGGAAGTCTCGAGAGTCAATGACGACTGTAATGACAATCGTTTCCATGATCCGACCGGCCGCTTCCCAACCATTGAAGAGGATGTGAGTCCGCGGTTCCTGTTATGCAACGAATATCCTGAATCCTGCCGGTACTGATCTCCGTAATCAGGCGGCTTTACCGGACTCTGCCGTTTTTCGATTTTAACCCGGCCCGTCGAAAACTGATACCCATACCGATTTGCAATAAGTCCTGTTGACGGTGTTATTGATTCGCTGATTGCTCCTCGCGCCGACACAGAAATCATGGCCATCTTTTTACAACAGGTAGCAGAACGCTTCCCCGACGAATTTATTATCATGTTCATGGATAAAGCATCATGGCACACTGCTATTCCAGATAACATAAAATTGTTGTTTCTGCCGTCATACAGTCCTCAGCTCAATCAAAAGCGAAGATCATCACTGTTTTCAAAAACAAAAAAACAATTTTTTTGTTTTTGAACTGTTTATCAGCTCTTTTGCCGGGGCGTCGAGTCAAGTTAAAAGCCTATAAGGGCCCGAAGGGCCGGAGCGCAGCTCCGTTATGCGGCTTTTTTGACTTGACTTGTAACCCGAAAGGCAAAATACCCGCTCGGAAAAATATTTTCGACATTGATACAGATTTTTGTGAAGAACCAACATTTGTGGAAAGAAGTAAGGGAAAAATATTTTGCAAATGCCGTTTTCAAAAGCATTGATGCCGTGGAAGACAGATTAATGGAAGCGTTAACTTTCATGAATCAAACTCCTGATATTGTAAAATGGTTTTCAGATTTTGATTGGATAATTAGTGCTTGACCGAAAACTCCTGATTTCGGAGTTTCCCATTGCCGTTGACAAGTCAAAGTGATAACCACAGCGATTTTTATTCTGCAATATTTGCATTTTTTTGCAAACTTCATCGTTTTTTT
>JAQULZ010000083.1 GCA_028718375.1 Victivallaceae bacterium
ATTAATGTTTTTCTGCTCGATTTGCATAGAGACCTCCTGAATTTTGAGCCAATTCTCGTGTAAGAACTGCATGGGTTAAATGCCCGAAATGGGCGAAAAAGAATAATTTTTAGTAGAGGAAACGACGCCCATACGGGTTTTCGTATTCGCGTCTTCTGCCGTAGGGATCGATGGCATGGTAAACTTTCCTGGCGGAACGGTCGCCGGTGGTGCGGCCGACTTCCAGGCCGACCTGGGCTTCCACGGTTTTGGCAAAGTTCCGCTGTTCGAACGGCACGGACAATTGGGCCAGAAAAGTATCCGCGATCCTTTTACCGAGGCGTTCCGGATAACGCCGGATTGCGCTCGGTGATGGGATCGTCAGGCGGTAAAACAACGTATCATCGAAAGTAATGAACCCGATGTCGCTTCCAATCTGAATCCGTTTCGACTGCAAGTAAAAAAACGCCGGCTGCGCCTGTTCGACCCGGTGAAAAAACACGGAATCAAGCCGGATATCATCATCTTCCAGCCAGGACTTTAATAATTTCAGCGCATCCTTTTCGTCTTTTGCAAAACCCATCGCCATAGGTTCACCGTTGAATTCCCGCAGTGCCTCGCAGCAGCCCCGAATGAACTCCCCGCCATTGTACTCCGGGCAGCCAATCAGGCCGATACGTTTGAAGCGGCATTCTATCAAATGTTTTGTCCCGTGATAGCCGCCGGCAAAATCGCCGTCATCAACCCGCCAGCAGTCGGCTCCGTCCGGGCCGCGCCCGATAAAAGTTACCGGAAAACCGTCCCTGACCAGCGCCGCCAGCGGCATATAGCCGTTGACCATTTCCGGCGTCGCCGAGATCATCGCCCCGGAATAATGCCCGGCCGCGAGTTCGCGAATCATTTTACGGAATGTCCAGGCGTTGCCGTGGTGTTGTTGAATGTCCAGTTTCCAGTTGGCACACTGCAACCAGACGCCAATCTCTTTCGATACCCGCCGCCAGTGTTCCGAATCAGTGTCCGGCAACAACAACGCCACACTTTTCAGACTTTCCGGCAGTTCCGAACGCACTACGGTCCCGCCGCCGAAACGGCTGGCTACCAGTTTTTCTTTCCGTAAAAGTCTCATACCGTTTTCGACCGTGTTATTGTGGATGCCGAGTTCCTCCGCCAGTTGCTTTGCTCTGGGCAGCGTTTGGCCCGGTTGGTATTCGCCAAGACGGATTTTCCGGCGGACATAATCGGCAACAAACCGACGGCCCCGGGCCGGATTGGATTCGAGATTTTCGTGTGTCATTGGACTACTCCTGTTTTGGTTTTATGAAATTCCCGGAAAATCCGGGAAAGACGGCAAAAGTGACAATTCTGCAACTTCCCACACCAGCGAAAATGGCGATTAGCAGTTTGCGGACTGAAAAATTAAGTATTTAACAATAAAAGAGTTACGGGAAAAACTTCCCACATCTACCCCCGATTTCAGCCCTGATTTTCGGGCTTTTTAAGGCAAAGTATAAAAACGATTGAAGCCCACGTGTGGGAAGTTTTTCGCCGGGCTCTGAAAATCGCCGGATTTAACCTCAAAATCCTAGTGCCGGCACTACTTGCCGATGAATCTTAATTGCCGCACCTAAAATATTTTTGTCTGGCGCACCGCCTGATTTTCGCCGGATTCCTGACTTCATAACTCTTTAATAATCAGGGAATAATATTTTTTTATCGCCCGCAAGCAAGTCTCCTTGGTAGCTTCACCCCTTCCGCCGCCCTATAAACCGTTGAGCCGCAGGAGGAACCGTCTTTATCGTTGCCGATGGATACGATAATAATGAACATTTATTGATGATGATTTGCGGCATTTTGGAACATTTTCCGATGATAATTTACAAAAACAGTTGCATTTCTCGATGATGTTGAATAACTCTCACACTTTGTAAACCGAATATGAGAGTTATTATTTTTTTGAAAAAACTTGATTTTTGCACATTTAACATTTATATTTTAATTGTGCAGAATATAAGTTTTTTACGATTAGGTGCTGGAAATGATAAACAATATTGCCGCTTACATACTGAAAACACTGGGTATGCAAGCAACGCTGGTTCCGTACGGTGGAGCTGAAGCGTTGCCATATTTACTGCAAGGCAATTATACTTTTTTTGTCGCAACCGTCAGCACGCAAAAATTTCTATTGATGTATGATCGCCAGACGATACATCTTACCCCGCTCGCCATTCGTAAGCATTGCGATCTTGTCCGCGAGCATTGGAACGGACAGGTTGTTTATGCGGCGGCTAAAATGTCTTCTTATGATCGGACTCGCCTGGTAAAACAACAGGTGCCATTTATAATTCCGGAACGCCAGCTTTACCTGCCGTTCCTCGGCATGGTTTTTTCCGAATCGGAAAATAAATCCGGTAAGGAATTTTCCGAACTTGGCGTGTTGTCCCAACTTCTGGTACTGGGCATACTAAATAAGCAAATCACTGAGCCGCTGACAATAAAACAGGCCTCGGCTTACTTTGGCTATTCTCAGATGTCCATCAGCCGTGCCTTTGACGAATTGGAATATTTCGCTTTGGCAAGGCGTGAAGTTCAAAAGAGTACAAAAACCAAACATCTTATATTTAGTGCGCATGGCAAAGCCCTATGGGAGCAGGCGCTTCCGCTTATGAAAACGCCGCTTAGACGTGTTGTCGGCATTGAGACGATTCCCGACGGTCTACCGGTTTACCTTGCCGGAATCAATGCGCTGGCTCAAAAAACGATGCTTTCCGAATCTTCGCAAATTGAGTATGCGACTACGGCTAAAGCGTATAACGCCCTGAAAAATATTGAGACAATCCCCAAGGCAAGTGCGCCTGTTTTGCTTCAGCTTTGGATTTATTCGCCCACATTCCCCGGAAATAACATGATTGATTCGTTATCTTTATATTTGAGTTTGAAAGACGATGCCGACGAACGAGTCCAAATCGCGCTTGACGAACTCTTGAAAGGAGTCCAATGGTAAAAGGATTAGAACTTTTTCGAGAACGTTTTGCCGCTTTCGCCGATAGATATATCCTGATCGGCGGAGCGGCGTGCGATATAATATTGAACCGTGCCGCAGTGCCGTTTCGGGTTACCCGCGATTTCGACATTGTACTCTGCGTCGAATCGCTGGATGCCGATTTCGGGACGGCGTTTTGGAATTTCATCAAAGCAGGCGGCTATCAAATCCGGGAAAAAACAAGCGGAGCGAAACAGTTTTACCGTTTCAGTAAGCCTGTCGACCCGGCATTCCCTGTAATGCTGGAGCTTTTTTCCAGACAACCGGACACTTTTGATATTGCCAATGAAAGCCAATTAACGCCAATTCCGATTGATGATGAAGTCTCAAGTCTTTCCGCCATATTGCTGGACGATGCTTATTACACATTTATCCAAGCCAGCAAAATCGAAATCGAAGGAATTTCGTTAATTACTCCCGAATGCCTGATTGTTTTAAAAGCCAAAGCCTGGTTTGATCTTACCGAGCGCAGACAACGTGGAGAAGCTGTTGATTCCAAGGATATCAGAAAACATAAGAATGACATCTGCCGACTTTTCGCAGTATTATCGCCAACAGTTTCCATAACATTGCCGCCGAACATGAAAAATGACATTGCTGTTTTCCTTGGACACTTAAAAAGCGAGCCGGTTAATTGCCGGGCACTCGGCTTGCCGTTTTCCGTGAATGAGATAATATCAGGCTTGAATAAGTTGTTCGATATATAATCCCTTATCCCTCCACGACGCCCGAGGACGCGCAGAGATGCCTTTCTGACGCGCGTCGGCGCTGAACTGCGGTACTACACCCTTACGCCGCTTCATGGGGCGACCACGCGTGCAACGCGTTATTCGATCCACTCCCAGGTTCTCCGGCGCTTTTTTGAGATCACCTGGTTTACTCTGCGGGTGGTCACCCCGGCGATCCTCGCGATCTCGGCGGCGTCCGCACCGGATTTTGCTAATGTGATAATCAGCTCGCGCTTCTGATGGGCGTCGTCTTTTCCGGGGATGTACAGATTACCGGTAAAATGTTCCCTGACTTGTTCGAGCAGTTCCGGCGGCAGGACGTCTTTGGCGTTGGCGTAGTTCTGGGTTTTCATAGCGTCTCCTTCAAAAGTTGTTTGGCTTTGTGTACTTCAGCGGCTGTTTTTTTCACCAGCATCACTGCCTCGTTGATTTGATGTATTTCTTTTGCTCCATGGTTTCTGCACAGTTCTCCTGTTTGAGTGTTGATTGCCAAATGGTACCGGCCTATTGGCGCGTTTGTTTCAGAAAGTTTTAACAGGACCATGTTGATATATTTGTCCGTCGACTCATTCCATTTCACCAAAACTTTCCACATCCTGATTTCTCCTGTTTATGCAATTTTGAATTTTTATTTTTATTTGTCTCTTCGCGCGGAATCCCCTCTTATCACAGGGGGTAAATTACGGGGGCGTCTCAAACGCCCCGTATTTATCCCCCTGTTAAGGGGGGATAGATTTTGCTCAGTTTCCACTCCAGTTTCCACTTGATTTTTGTGTAAGATGCTGATTTTTAAAGAATTGCACCAACACTTCAAGTGGAAACTGCGACACTTTTTTTGACGTGTCGCACGATTTGTCGCACTTTTCAGTTTCCAAACCCCGATTTTGAGGCTAAAAAGTGGAAACTGGGTGGAAACTGAAAGGGGTAATTTTGGAAACTGGCCCGGTACCCGTTTACACTTCAGTTTCCACTTTCGGGGGGTCTAAAATCCCGTTTCAACTTGTTGACATACTGCCGTGAAACTTCGGTAATTTCGGCGATTTCCGTCGACGTCAAATCCGGTTTATTGGCTAAGAGAGCGGCCACCCACAGCCCTTTTTCTCCATCGACGCCAGGGCGTTTTTTCACATATTCCATCTTTGAGCCAATCCTTATTCTGGCGCATAATTCGCGTTCCATCGCCAGCGCGAGGTTGTCCTTCGCCTTGCGTTCCGGCATCTCGTAACGCTGCTGGGCTTCGTAGACGACTGACCTCTCCGAGCACGGGTCATAGGTGGCGACGCAGTTGTCGACGAACTCGGCCAGCGTCGGATTTTTTTCTCCGGAACCGGTTTTACCGGGAACGAGCAACTTCGTTACGTCCACATTTTCCACCGGGATGAACAGCGGCCAGCGCCAAAGAAGCGGCATCGGGGCAATCGGAGCCCAACTGCGGATTGCCGATTCCATGACGAAGGTATCTTCAAGTTCATGCGGCCGGATGATCAGATGAGTATCGGCGGCCCGTGACTGCGCTCCGGCCCCGGAACCGACGTCGGTTATGCTTTTCAAAGTCTGGCTGCCTTTGCTCGAATGGTGGATAAGCACAAATGCGCAGTTCAGATATCCGGCGTAATAGTCGATCAGATTATAGATATTCGCGATCGCGCTGTTGTCGTTTTCATCGGTCCCGGACGGCAGCGTCCGGTAAAAAGCATCGAGGATCGTCAGTTTGTAACGGTCGGGCGGCAGAGTTTTAAACACTTTTCCGAGCGAAATAATGTCCTGAAGTTTTCCCCGCATGGACAGAACGTCGACATTTCGCGTGAACAGCTCAGGTTTAATGTTCATTGCCGCCGCGATCTTCTGATACCGGTCGGTCAGGGTATTTTCAAAAAGTTCATTATCCAGATGCAGCACAAAGCCCTGTTCAACGGGAAACCCGAGCCAGTCGAGCCCAGACGCGACGGAAACGGCCAGCCGGGTGGCGAACCAGCTCTTGCCCACTTTCGGGCTGGCGATAATGTTCATCGTTTCCCCTTCGCGCAAAAAACCGTGAATAACCGGCGGGTTCAGGCCGGTAAAATTATCTATAAGCTGATTAAGCGGCTTGAGGATCGTCGTGTTATCGGTTTTTTCTACTGCTTTTTCCGGGAGTTTTGCTTCACTTATGCCGCAGCCAAGAGAAGCAGGCAGCTTTGACAGATCGACTTCCGAATCTTCCTGGGGCTTGACGTATGCACCGGGTTCTTTAAGTTCCCGCAGGGCGTGCCAGTCGTTGTCAATACAACCGTTGTGATGGCACTTGAAGGCAATCGCGCCGTTAGGCTGTTCGGTGATCACCGCGCTGCGGTTATTGTGCGCCTCGTTGAACGGGCAAACCGGAAATATCCACTTGCGGCCGTTCTTCCAGTCAGTCGGGCCTTCGGCTTCCGGGCAGTGTTCCGCAATCCAGGCGTCGAGGTAAAAGGTTGAGTCGTTCGGGATTCTCTCCGGAACCGATGGCTGTACGATTCCGGCCAGAGCCTGGAGTTTTTCAACCGGGACGATTTCCGGTGATTCCGGCATAGAGATAATCTTCGCCAGACGATATTTACGGTCATCGACTTCGTCCCCTTTGCGGTTCCAGGTTCCGGGCAAGCGCCAAATGCGAGCCGGATTGAACACCGTCTGATCGATTGAAACCTTGTCGTCTCCCATTGGAGCCAGCGCCTTCAGACAGGCTTTTATCAAGCCATCGTCATCTGCCGACAGATCGATCCGGTACATCAACTGCGCTCCGTTGCCGGAATCCAGCATTATCGGTTCCGACCAGTTGTGGGATTTCAGCTTTTCACTGACTTCAATCGCCTTATAGAGCGCCGCATCGTGTTCTTCCTCGGAAGCGGAAATCCCGGATGGGCGTTTCGGATCGCAGTCGATCAGGAGCCAGCGTCGCGAAAGGATATCCGCATCGGTAGTGGCGGTATCCCGCTTGCTGACCTGAAAGTGATTGGCTGCACGGGCCAGAAGTTGCGGATTGACCGGGTTCGGGGTAAAATACACCCCGAGCGCCTCTATCCTCGCCAGTTCCTCAGCCACCTTCGGAATATTTTCACAGGTGAAATAGCCTGATTCGATATGCTGATATCTCGCACCGGGAGAAGTCGCATACAGGCATCTCACCTCGAAGACATCTCCGGGAGAAAATATAAGATTAAGGATGGCGTTTATGTCATCGCAATTATTCCGCATTTATAGTTCCATCTTTTAAAAAGTTACGGTCGCGGTCAGGGTTGCTGCGGCAAGCCAATAAACGGCATGTTTAAAATCACCGTGCCAGCAGTAAACTACCGCGGCGGCAACGTCCAAGGTGATCAGGATCACCGGAAATATTTTTGTCATGTGCATAATTTTTCCCTCAAAATGGAATTTCGTCCTCGTCGTAATTATCGGAACCATGGTATGGATTTGCATCGTAGCAGCCCGGTTCAGGGCAGTAATCCGGGAGTTCTTCCAGCTCGTAGTCCACAATGTTGACAAACTTCTCCCCGGCTACTGACTTGATGATTATCTTTGAGGGCTTGGCCAGGGCTCCGTCATCAGCTAAACGGACGGCTTCAACAGCACTATCAGGCGGCGCAATCTTCGAACGCCGCTTCCACCAGGCTTCGAACTTTCGCCTCGCGTAGCCGCTGTGTTCCGGGCAAACCCATTCGCTTTCGTAGCGGTTGAAACCGGTGCAGTATTCTATTCTCATAGTCTTGGGAGCATCGTCAGGCGCGCCGCGTTTGTGGTGGACGCTGTATTCAACGCTGTGGACGTCATAATCGAAGTAACTCACCTGTCCGGAGAGTACACCGGCGGCTTCCGCATGGGCGTTCAAGTTGCTTTTTTCCGGCGGCGGGAACTCATAACCGCATTCAGGACAGGTCATATAAGCCGCATGGATGAGCGCCAGACATTCCGGGCACTTTTTTGCCGGGGCTTCGCCATTGCCTGTACCGGGTTCTTTTATCTGGATCATATCCACCGGCCCGTGGCGCATGATATTGCCGCCGTAGTCCAGAACCAGGCAATCCCGTTTTCCGGAATGGAGCCGGGTCCCGCGCCCCACCATCTGCACCAGAAGCCCGGCGGAGTTCGTCGGGCGCAATAACACAATGCAGTCGGTATTGGTCGCGTCGAACCCGGTGGTCAGGACATTGACGTTCGCCAGATATTTCAGCGGCGCTTTGCTGCTGAAAAAATCGGCCGGCACTTCCTCGCCCTTGAATCGCGCGATAATTTCCGCGCGGAGCCCTGACGAAGTAGAACCGGTAACAATGCCGCATTCCGTTCCCGAATATGCCGCAATTCTCTCCGCGACGTGGTTGCAATGCTCCACGCTCGAGGTAAAGATCAGGACTGAATTGCGCTCCTGGGTCAGGCTGACGATCTCCCGGCAGGCGGCGTCCACCAGTTGGGAATTATCCATGAGGTCTTCCACTTCGGACGAAATAAATTCGCCGTCGCGAACGTGCAGACCGTCAAAACACACCGCCGCTCTTCCGGCTCTGGAAACCAGCGGCGACAGATAGCCCTGCGCGATCATTTCCTTGAGCCCGGCTTCGTAGCAGACATGGTTGAGGAGATTTTCCGGCTTGCAGATCAGTCCGCCCTTCATCCGAAACGGCGTCGCGGTCATTCCTATAAGGCGAACCTGCGGATTGATGGTTTTCATATCGTTCAGGAACGATTTGTACATCGAATCTTCGGAGTCGCTGTTTAACAAATGGCTCTCGTCGATAACAATCAAATCCCAGGAACCGAGCTCGCAGGCGCGGGTGTAAACCGACTGAATCCCGGCGACGATCACCGCGTGATCGGTATCGCGGCTGTTGAGTCCGGCCGAATAAACCCCGACGTCCAGTTCAGGACAGAGTATGCGGATTTTATCCGCATTCTGCTCTAAGAGCTCTTTGACGTGCGCCAGAATCAATACCCGGCCGGACCATTTTTGTACAGCATCGGATACTATCTGGGCTATTACCAAGGATTTTCCTGTACCTGTTGGCAACACCACACAGGGATTGTCATCCCGCGTCCTTAAATGTTCATAAACCGCCTCGACAGCTTCTTGCTGGTAAGGTCTTAATTTCAAATTTTACCTCTCAAAGAATTGACAAAAGTTAATTTTATGCGTATAGTATTAGAAAAACGATACGCATATAAACCAGGAGACGAATTATGACCATGACAAGACTTACACTCAGCGCCGATAGTGATGTTGTCGCTAAAGCCAGAAAGCAGGCCAAAGCGGACGGTACCAGCATATCAGCTATGTTCGTTAACTTTATCAAAGCCAGGGAAGTCCGGAGAGCCTCAAAAACCAGACCTGAACTCGGACCTTTGACAAAAGAAGCGACCGGCATGCTCAAAGTTCCCCCGGATTTTGATTACAAGGAAGCTCTGACAGATGCTCTGATTGAAAAATACGGAGCAAAAAAATGAAGCTTTTTCTGGATACCAACATTATTTACGACGTATTTGCCGAACGCCATCCTTTTTACGATGATTCCGCACAAATCTGGAACTTTGCAGAACGCGGTAAAATTATCGGATGTGTTTCTGTAACAACCTTCAGCAATCTTTACTACATCATGCGCCGGGAGATGGGGCGGGAGAAAGCTGAAAGAGCTATGCATATTCTCAGGGCAATATGTACTCCAATTCCATTTGACACACAAATTCTTAATCAAGCCATTGATTCCCGAATGAAAGATTTTGAGGATGCGATCCAGTTTTTCTCTGCACTTCATTCCGGCGCCGATTATTTAATTACCAGAAATGTCAAGGATTTTCCCCGGGTTGATATTCCGGTGCTTACGCCGGAGGAATTTCTCGGTATGAATCCGGATTTCTCCTGATTTTACAACTCTTATGCCTTTCTAACCTCCAGCCCGGCTTCGATAAGTAGTTGTCTGAGCTCATCAATAAACGTATTGAAAGTGGTAAATGAGAGTTTCAGTTTATTTTGTGCGGCGTCCAGGTTGAGTCCGGCCATCAGCAAATAACAGATTTCCCGCATGACCGGATTGCTCAGGTTATTTACGACTCTTCTGGTTATAATTATTTTTCTGCACCTGCATTGCATAGTTTTTCTATCCTTATATAAAGCATGCCGTCCGGCGGCATCGGTTCATGTTTCTCGGCGGTTATCCTCACTATCTGACTGTCGTCGTGGTAAGCTCCGGCATACTGCATCGCGTCGAGAACACATTTCAACAAATTGTCCAGATCGCGACGCCTCCGGTCAGGCGGATAGGCTTCAAGGAAAAGCTCTATATCACCGTTCAGAGGTTTGATGCCGCAGGACCGGAGACGCGCAATCACGATCTCACGATATTTGCGTCCGGCCCTGCTGATCAGCACACGGGGGCCGACATGCCGATAGTAGTGGTTTACACTTGGAGGATACGGCAATTCGAATTCCATCTTACCCGCGTTTCCACGGGGCGGACTGCTGGCGCGGCTCTGACGATGTTGCCGGAGCCGGTTTGGCGGCATAGCCTTTGATTTCGTTGCTTATTTCATCGGTATTGTCCCGCTTTTTACACTTGACGTTGATTTCCAGCGGCAGGTTATGGAGGTCAACCGAATCATTCGGCGTCATTACATTGACCGCCCGGCAGATGGCCGAAAGCTCTCCCCTGGCGATCTTCACCGCATCGGCGCTCGGGTTGTCGATATTGAGCCGCGCCCATACTTTGCGGCCTTTATATTCGCCCTCGGTGATTTCGAAGGTCAGTTCGAGATAATTTCCGTTGCCGGACTTGGTCTGTTTCATTTCCGAATCAACGATCACCGCGATGTATTTCCCGGCCGGAACGGCTTCAAGAGCCATAACCGGTTCGACTTCATGGGCGTTAAAATTGAGAGTTGCCATAGTTACTTTTCTCCTTTGCTTTGATTTGGGACTTTGAATACTTTTCTATTTTTGAATTCTTCTTTCTTGCCTTTATTCCAGTCCGCCACCGGCCTGAAATAGCCGACTACTCTGCTATACACCTCGCATTGCCTGCCGCATTTAGCCATATTCCGCCTCCTGCTTAGGGAGCTCCTGCAAATCCACATCAGGATATTTGCTGACGATTTTCCCGGTCTCGGAATCGGTTTTCGTCAGTTGCATCGCATAATGCCGCTTGCCGTAATAATTATTGAGGCGTTTGAGATCACGGAGCGCGTCTTTCCTGAAATGAAACACGACGCTGATAATCCGCCGCGACTTCCGCCGGTAGATAACCCAACTGCGCCGGATCATTTTTCCGCTCCGTTGCCAGCCATCGCCGTCATGAACGCGTCCCAGGACAAGGGCAGTTCGGCGGGCAGATTGAAGCGGTTTTTGGCAACGCAGGCCGGGCCGCCGACCGTCCGCAGTATCCGTTCGCCGCCATCGGCTCCGAGAGGGGCGGCGATAGTCCGTTCCCGGTTAAATCCTGCGTCCTCTTTCTGCGTCCTGAACTTGCGGGTCGCGAATAAAACCGCGTCCACCCATTCGGAGATCAGGGCGTTGGCGTGTTTGTGCAGACGCGGCGAATAGCGGTCGTAGGCGGAGGATTCCGGGTCTTCGAACTTTTCGATTTTTGAATGGGCAATCAGGATACAGGCCATGCCTCTTTCGTTCCGCAACACGTCCAGCAAGTTCAGAATTTTGCGCCAGTAGGCAAGCGCATGGACATAACCGCGGGCATAGCCGCCGTCGGCTTTTTCAATGCTCCGCACCCCGTATTCCCGGCAGACCTCATCGAAAATCAGGCGCTCCGCCCAATCAAGACTGTCAATTGCAACCGTCTGGAAATCATGTTTTTCCTGATAGAGCGCGTTCAACGCGTCCATTACCTCGGAAAAACTGTTCGCCAGCGGAAATTTGTGGCAGTCGATTTCACTCAGTCCGTCTTCGGTTTGCACAAAAACCGCATTGGGCGCGGAAGCGGCCAACGAACTTTTCCCGATACCCTCGACTCCGTAAACTTCGATCCTCGGCGGCATAGGCTGTTTTCCTGATTTGATGTTTTCAAGCAGACTCATTGACATTCTCCTTTGGTTTGCTTAGTTCTTTGTTAAATACATCGGCGATATACCGCAATTCTTCGCGGTCAAAACGTTTGATAGTGAGAGCGCAGAAATCATCCAGGACAGCCTTGCCGAACTTTCCATTACGCCTGGCCCCGATCGTCCGGTTATAGGCGGAGTTGAGCGTCATGCGGCCGGTTTTTACCATCCGTTTGATTTTATCCGGAGCGTTATCCATGACTGCTCTGATGCGTTCGACCTTTCGATGATTTATGCCTAATAGCTCAGCAGTTTCTTGGGACGATCGTGTGTAATTTGCACCACATGGTGCAAATTTATTTTCATCCTGTTTAGGACGGCCTGCGCTTCTTCTCTTGTCTAACTCCACAATACACGCAACCAGTTCACTATCAGAAAGATTGCGCCGGTTTCTCTGGCAGGAAATCGCGTATTTTAAAGCGGCTTCCTCATCGGAAAAGGCTTTAAAAACGATCGGGATTTGATATATGTTTGCCTTCCTGGCGGCTGCCAGCCGGGTATGCCCGTCGATGATGACATTGCCGTGATCTTTCCACAGCACCAGCGGCTGGCTGTTGTCGTAGCCGTTCTTTCGCATATCCCACATGATATCTTCCAGAACCCGTTTCCTGACTGGGAAAAGATCGCGGAAAGGCGATGCGGTTTTGATATCGGCTATGTACATATATGGTCTCCGGGGTTATCGGTTGAAGGAAAGCAGCCTGGTTTCCTCGTAACCGGTCGGCCAGAGGTTCTCGGCGCGGCAGCATTTAAGCCGCTCGATGGCGGCGGTGTTTTCCGATTCGGCAAAGGCAAGCGCGTCATCTGAGATTCTCCACACGCCGCAACGGAACGGCTCCTGTTTTTCCACCGCGATTAAGTGGAAGGGATGATTTTTGCCGGAGGCTTCCCGCAGGACAGCGCGGTAAAACGCCGCCTGGTGGAGATACTGGAAGCGTCGCGCGTCAAATTCAAAGTAATCGAGATTATCGCAGGTCTTCAGGTCAATAATGCCGAATTCACTATTGAAAAAATCCATCCTGATCTGGCACGGTACGCCGCGGTATTCGGTACGAACCACTCCCTCGGCAACGCCGTCCTGTAATAGTTTGGCCGCACCGTTATGCAGATGGACGGCGATCTGCAAACGCTTGATAAAATCAAAGTCTCTTGGTGAAATAACCGGTTTATCCTGGGCTTCGAGCCAGGACTGGTACGCCTGGGTGTTTTTGCCGTAGGCTTTGCCGGTTTTTTCATTTATCGGTTCGCCGACGGTGTATTCGGCATTGAATTTGTCCATGCCCTCCAGCGTCAACGTATGCGTTGCACGACCGATGACATAAGCCGGTCGATCCTCGTCTATGATCGCGCCGGTCTCTTTTTTGTGAAAGAATTCCGGGCATTTGCGAAAGTCAGCCAGCGCATGGCTGGATAAAAACTGTTTGCGTTTCGCGTGATATTCTTCGGCCGGTTCTGTGATTATGAAGTCGTATTTTTGCAATTTTATTTTCCTTTTTTTTGTTATTGATTTTTTCTGCGTCCGTAGCGCTTAGCGCGAAGTTTGACGCAGTACATCGCACCGGGACGTTCCCGGCGCCGACAGTCGTACTCTCCACTCTATACATACGGAACGGGAGCGAAATTTGACCCCGTCAAACTGGGGGTGGAAGCGTTTTTAATGAAAATTTCTCATCAAGCCCTGCTTGGAGGAAGATGTCTCTGAGCCTTTGCAGCTTGCGGAAAAACATGGTTTGGGGCATATCATTCAACAGCCCGTTTCCGCCATAGTATTTCATTATCTCGCAAATTTCCCGCAAATCGGGCGGTAGCCGTTCCAGGATCAGGGTAACGTCCAGAATCAGGAGCGGATCGGAATTCTGTTCGCATTCGAGCGTTTCGATCTTTTCAATGACGCCGACGTCCAGAAGAGTTACGGTCCGGTTCAGTGAGTCACGGCATTTGCGCCAGTCGCGGCATTCCGCCTGCCGCTGGTTGATCAGGTCGAGGACTTTGCTTTCAACCACCCGGGCGATAAATGTGTTTTCTTTGCTTTTCCCCGGGTCAAAACGCGCCATCATTTTCAAGCCGGTGCAGACCAGTTCCTGCTCCAGATCCGGCAGGTCGGATTCGGTAAGACCATATTTGCCGATCATCCGCCGGGCCGCGCTTTTCGCGATCCGTACCACCATCGGATTGATGCCGGCATAATTGTTTTTCGTCATTTTCGTATTTGCCTCCAGCAGCGGAGACCGGCGCGGGCGTCGACAAAAAACGCAAGGCGGA
>JAQULZ010000084.1 GCA_028718375.1 Victivallaceae bacterium
ACCGGAAAACGAATAAAAATTGGCGGTTTCGGAATTTTTTATACCCCTGAACAGAAATTTCTCGAGTCAAATTTTGGGGCTGCATGGTGACAAGCAAAAATTCCGATTTTCCGGACAGACTCTAACTTAGGAAATGATTTGAGGAATTACCGATGAGGCGCATAGCCTCAGATCGGTAAGCTGCAAAGCAAAACCCGCAGATGTAAAGGTTATTTTTGAACAGCTCCTTAAAAAACCTTTCGTGTATTTCGTGGTTATACCGATTTGCAATCTAAGAGCAAGTAAAAATCGGAATTATTGCGAATGCCGGAAGCGTTAAAACGAACTGTGCGCTACCAAGGTAGCGACGGTTCGTTTTGGCGCCAAACGGCACCGCAAGAATCCGACCGTACACGGCAGCATGCTTTTGGGCTCGTTCACCGGCAAAAAGAATGGTGCGATAGACCTATCGCTCATTATTTTTGCCGGCAACTCAGCCTCAAAATCAAAGCTGTTTTTACTAGCAGTCTGTCGGACTGAGGGCTTCGTAACGAGAAAATCATCCGGCAAAGCCGAAATTCAGGGCGAAAAAGCGCGAATAGCAGCGCTATTTAAGCATTTTTCGACCAAATTACCGGCGGCTGGACTTATAGGGCGCCCGCTCTTCGGCTACAGCCGGCAATCCGGGAGATTCCTCTTTGACTTCATGCTCCTCGCCTCCGGCAGCAATCCGGTAACAATTATTTTTCGAGTCCTCTATTTTCAACAGCAGTTGCAGCATTTCACGCCGGTTATGGCGCAGATATTTGACGATATTGGCTTCATCTTCCGTCAAGTGTAAACTGTAAGCGCTGCTCAACCGGATATACGGAGTAAGCGCCGGCTGAATCTTGGCCCAGGTTTTATCTTCGAAATAATTGACTTCTTCCGCCAATACTTTACCGACATGTTTCGAGGTTACTCCAAACCGTTTGGCGACTGCCGTATTGGTACCGAGCTGTATTTTCATGCGATGGATAGCATCCAGAATATCGGGACTGATAATTTTCATAATTCAAAACCCAAATAAGTTATGTAAGTTGTTCCTCAATAAACCTCTTCCCCTATACAATAGCCCGACTGAAACGAAAAATCAAAAAAAAATTGAAAAAAATTTGAAACGGAATTGATTGTTTTACTTTCCCAGGTTAAATTAAGATAGATTATACAGGAGGCCAATATGGGACATATTACTATTTCCAAAAGATATCGCGAGATAATCAAGAATCACCGGGCCAATACAGGCACGGTCAATCTTGCGGTTGAAGATTTGATCAGGAAAGGAAAGGAATTTTCGGACATGTGCGATCTGATCTCCGACTATGCCCGGAAGGAAAATAAAACCCCGGAAGGATTGGTAAAGGAAATTTTTTACTCCGCGGTTGAATATAAAAATTTTTTAGACCGGACATTACCCCTGCAAGTAACTGAAGAAACCTCTCCATGGAAAACCAGTGAGCTCTCATGAAATATGAATTGGAAATTGACGCCGAAGATGTCTACCGGCAGGCTCAATACCGGATAAGGATCAGGAATTCCCTGCGAGCCGGGATGCGGTTACATTTGGCGATGTGGCTGTTGAAAGTGGCCGGATTTATTTGTCCGGGAGAACTGGTCGTTGAGGAAACGGATAAATTTACCACAGTTCCCAAAAGTGCGGATGGTTCATCTTTAAACTGATTATCAATCCGGCAGGCGCGGATGAGGGGTAAATGCGGTGGTGGCGAACTGCTGATAAAATCCGCGCCTGCCGCTTTTTCGCGGGAACGGCCGCAAGTATATTTCTTTCATAAAAATGGCATCTTCCGGCGGTTTTGAATGGAATTTATGCGATTCAGCGTGTATAATAATAATCAGGAGAGGCTCCTGATTAAACAATGTTCGACCAAGGGGAATAAGTAAGAATGATGATCGCAGCTCTCGTAATCTTAAAATTAAACGGCAAGCTCTGAAAAAACAATTATTCCCTGGTCTGCCGCATTGAGTTTATCAGCGAATGCCCCCGGGATCTTCTCTCTCCTCAAAGTTACACTTCATACTACAAGTCCCGGGGGCTCTATTTTGACCGCAACTGCCCAAAGTCCGCTTTTTTACGGATTTCGCGGTTTCACGGCACTGCTTTTTTCAGTCTGGCGCTCAATGCCTGGGGCGTAATGCCCAGGATTCCTGCGGCAATACTCTGATTACCCCCGCTGCGCCGCATTGCTTCCCGAATCAATACCCGGTCCAGGGTTTTCAAATCGGGCAGCGAAGGCAACTTCATCAAACAATTATTCAGATCGTGGCATTCGCCGGGGGCGTCCGGATAATTCTGGGAATTTCGCCTGATATGCGCGGCAAACACTTTTGTCGACAACATTCTCGATTCATGACTGCTGACCGCATCGTAAACCATGGCTTCAAGTTCCCGGATATTGCCCGGAAAATGATAAGATTTTAATAAGGTTATCAGTTCAGCGGGATACGGGGGCGGTTTCTTATTCAGCTCCTTCGCGGCTGCGGTGATAAAAAAATCCAGCAGCAGGACGATATCATCGATCCGGCTGCGCAACGGGGGAATGCTGATGTGATGAGTCGAAATGCGATAATAAAGATCTTTCCGGAATTTCTTATCCCGCTGCAGTTCATACAAATCCCGGTGGGTAGCCAGGATTACCCGGGCGGAAGACTGTTTCACCTCATCCGACCCGAGCTGCAAATATTCGCGTTCCTGCAGTAAGCGCAATAATTTGATTTGCGACGCCATATTCAGGTCGCCGATTTCATCAATAAACAAGGTACCGTTACGGGCCTTTTCCACGAATCCCGAACGATCGGTCATGGCTCCGGTGAACGCTCCCCGGACATGCCCGAACAAGGTATCCGAAATCATATTGTCATCCAGACCGGCAATGTTCACCGTCACCAGTCCCCCGCAGCACTTCGACTCCACATGCAGGGCTTTGGCGAAAAGTTCTTTGCCGACTCCGGTCTCCCCGGTTATCAGGATCGGCTGTTTACTGCGGGCCACCGAGGAACAATAGCTGAAGATCATGCGCATGGATTTACTGCCGGTGATAATAGGTGCAAAAGATTCGGAATATTCCCGGTTGTCCGCAACCAGCAGATGATGCTGCAAACGTCGGCTTTCACGTTCCATCAGCTTAATGTCCAGGCACTTACGGATTTTTTCGAGAAATTTATTGATATCGACCGGCTTTACCAGGTAATCAGCCGCTCCATGGTGAATGCATTCCACCACTTTTTCGGGGGAATTCACGCAGGTAACCATAATAATCGGGATTTCGGGGTACTCGCAACAGAACTCCTCCAGCAATTCATCCCCAGGCACTTCCGGCATCATCATATCCAGAACGATCAATTCAATATTCCGGGATTTGACAATCTCCCGGGCCTGCATTCCGTTGACACAGGAAATGATATTATTCATGTCCGCGCTTTGCAACGCCAACTCATAACTGCGCAGGGCGTTTTTCTCATCATCGATCAGCAAAATCGGATTTTCAGGATATAACTGCTCAATCATATTCGCCTCCCTGAGATTAATCGTTCAAAACCGCACTTTCATCGGCCAGCGGCAAAATGATTTCAACCGAAGTTCCCTTTCCGGGCCCGGAAGTGAAATTGAACCGTCCTTTACAGTCTTCAAGTATGGCGGAAGAGATTGACAAGCCCAGTCCGGTACCGCCGCTTTCCCGTTTGGTAGTAAAAAACGGATCAGTTATGTATTTCAGATTCTCCGGGACGATCCCGATCCCGGAATCCGTAATTTTGACCACGGCCGCCGATTTTTCCGGATCAACGAAACTCTCGACCTCAATCCTTTGACTCCGGGAACTAAGCGCCTGACAGGCGTTTTGCAGCACATTGATAATGACCTGCTCTATTTTCTGCCTGACCGCGCATACCGGAATGATTTCGCAGCGCTGAGTCACGGTGAACCGGGTCGTCGCTTTCACTATCTGATTTTTGAGCAGAAAGATCGCATTCTCGACGGCCAAATTCAAATTGAACGGCTGTTTAACGTCATTCGGAGCGTTGCGCATATAGGTTTTCAGACTGTCGATGATCCTGCCGATCCGTTCCGAACCGTCTTTGATGCCGGATAACAGATCATCGATGCTCGCTTCCAGTCTGCACGCGGGAATATTGCCCAGTTTAAACTCGGGATGATGTTTTATCTGCTTCCGCAAAGCCGGTCTTGAATCCTTCCAGATTTTTTCCAGCAGACCGATATTGATACTGATAAAATTATTCGGATTGTTGATCTCGTGCGCCACGCCGCCGATCAGCACTCCCAATGACTTCATTTTATCCGCCAGCATCAGTTGTTCCTGATGAATCCGGGCGCGCGCTTTGACGGCTTCATGTTCGGTTATATCCAGAGCCACTTCAACCACCCCGGTCAGTTTTTTTCCCCGGGAACGAACCGGATAAGCGTGCACCTCATAAATATGCCCGTCTTTGGTTTTTATTTTGCCCGTGCTGAAATCCAGCGAATTTTTCATCACCCGCCAAACCGGACGGTCTTCGGAATCCGGATTTTCCCCTTTTTCCCAGATTTGCCGCCAGTTGCGTCCGGTAAAGCGTTTCCGGCTGCCGCCGAGAGCGGTACGCGCCGCCCGGTTCGCCCAAAGCAAGGTCAGATCGGCGTCGAAACACATGATCATTTCACTCATGGCATTTAAGGTGGTGTTCAACTGCGCCGTAGTTTGCCGCAAGTGTTTTTCCGCCAGTTTCAGTCCGGTTATGTCCAGAACGCCGCCAACCAGATATTTGGGTTTATCATCGGAATCATACAGAATATTTTTTTTATTGGTCACAACCCGCGTATCGCCGGACCAGGTTTTCAGCACATAAGTCTTTTCAGAGCCGCGTCCCGGATCAGCCAGAAAAGCCTTCTCATCCTTTTCAATCTGCATCCCCACCCGGCGGTTAAGGACGGCATGAACATCAAGCACCGTCGAACCCACCAGGGCGGAATCACCGGAACCGGTGCTGGTTATGAACTTTTCAAATGCTTCATTATAACCGATATAAACGCCCTGCATATTTTTGTAATAGACGGGAATAGGAAGGGCATCGGCCACGCGCTGCATGAAACTCAAGCGTTCTTTTCCGGCCTTGAAAAGTTTTCCGGCAGTTCCGGTGGAATGCAGCCGGGCCTCGGCCAATTCAGCCTTCAGGCGGGCATTTTCCCGGCGCAAAGCAGACAGTTCCGTCTCCTGAGATTCATTACGCCGCATTATCAACTCCAATTAATCACAGGGTCAAGGTATAACTGATTCAAAATCAAAAACATCATTAGATTAGTTTAATCGCGAAGCGGGTGATGTCAACTAAATTAAATTAAATTTGGTCTAAATATTTTTGCGCCGTACGTTTGAGGGCGCTGACCTGCCGGGGACTGAGAATCCGGCCGCGGGCGGCCTGAGAGCGGAGCGAGGCGATAAATTCCCGGTCATCATAAACCCGCCGGCCTTTTTTGACCGGTTTGGCCCAGTCGGCGACCTTCTCCAGAGCGGCCAGCAGTTCAACCGCCTCCGGATTCTGTCCGGACAGCAGGCCGTTTTCCTGTTCCGGGGATGATTCCGGATCTATCCCGAGCAAAGCACAAAGTGCCGGAAAATCCGGAATTTGAGTTTGGTATTTGACGGCCAAACGTCCCAATACCGCCAACTGTTTTTCCGAGAGTGTCCTGCCGCCGTCAACCTGATTTGCGAAGGAAGTAATAAACTTTTCATCATCATAAACCCGGTTGCCGCGTTTCACCGGTTTTTCCCATTGGATCCGGTCGAAATAAGCCAGCAGTGTTTTATCTTTGACGCGGTCATGTTCCGCCGGGGCTTCAGCGCGTTTTGCCGCCAGTTCCCGCTGTTTTTCCAGAGCGGCATGCCAACTGCCGGCAAAACCGTACTGAGCCGCAACCGCGGCGAACCCCGGCAATTGTTCAGCATATTTGGCGCAAAACCGCAGCAGCACCTCCCATTGTTTGGCGGAAAGCATTCCGGTCTCGGCATACTTGGTTTGGACGGAATTGAAGAATCTCCGGTCATCGTAGATCCGGCGGCCGATTTTTACCGGCGCCTCCCAGTTTTTCACGGTGGCAAGCTGGTCCAGCACCGCTGCGGTTTTTTCATGGCCGGGAGCGCCGAAGCCTTTCGCCGCTTTCAGCCAGGCGGCAAAATTTTTATAAAATCCCGCGAGCATTTCAGTCCAGACCAGGCGGCCGGATTCGATCTCATCGAGCCGGGTCTCCATGCGGGAGGTGAAATCCACTTCAAATAAACTGGGTAAAACGGCAATCAGAAAATCAGTAACTTTGAAGCCCAGTTCCGTCGGCAATAATTTGCCTTTATCCTTATCGACATAACGCCGCGCCTGGATCGTCCCCAAAATAGTCGCATAAGTGGAAGGCCGGCCGATTCCGGATTCTTCCAGTTTTTTAATCAGGGCGGCTTCGGAATAGCGCGCCGGCGGTTCGGTGAACTTCTGGTCCTTGAACGCTTCCGTCAACATACATTCCTGTCGTTCCCGCAGTTTTCCGAGGATTCCGGCATATTTGTCCTCTTCGGTGTTGACATTCCCGTACAGGCTCATAAAACCGGGAAACACCGTCACCAGGGCGTTGGCGCGGAAAGTGTATTCCCGGCCGTCCACGCCGGCGGTTACGACATCGACCGCGGTCTGGCGCTGCCGCGCCTGAGCCATCTGGCTGGCCACAAAACGTTTCCAGATGAGCGTATAAAGTTTTAACTGGCGGTCATCCAGATAGGCTTTCATTTTTTCCGGAGTGTGGTTTAGTTCGGTGGGACGGATGGCCTCGTGAGCTTCCTGGGCGCCGCTTTTGCTTTTGAAGAAGTTCGGCCTGGACGGGACGAACTCGCCCCCGTAAGCACTGCCGATAAATTCCCGGCAAGCCTCCTGCGCCTCCCGGGCGACATTGACCGAGTCGGTACGCATATAGGTAATCAGACCGACCGTTCCGGAACCGATGTCTACGCCTTCATACAACTGCTGCGCCAGGCGCATAGTGCTGCCGGCGGAAAAATGCAGCAGATTATTGCTCGCCTGCTGCAGCGTACTTGTGGTGAACGGCGGGGGAGCGTTACGAAACCGGTCTTTAGTCTCAATCCGGGCGACCCGGAAGCCGTTGCCGCGGCAAACCGCCTCCAGCAGGGCGGCGGCGGCGTTTTCGTTGTCGATTCTGAAATCGCCGGCATCGATCTTAAAGAGTTTCGCGATAAAAGTCTGACCGTCCGCTTCCAGTTTCAGAGTAAAATTCCAGTATTCCTCCGGCTTGAACGCCATTATTTCGCGCTCGCGCTCCACGATCAGCCGCAAAGCCACCGTCTGCACCCGTCCGGCGCTGGTGCCGCGGGTGATCTGAGACCATAACAACGGACTGACCATGTATCCGACGATCCGGTCAAGCACCCGGCGCGCCTGCTGAGCGTCAACCAATCTCATATCCACCTGCGTACACTGCCCGAAAGCCCGGGAAACGGCGCTCCGGGTGATCTCGTGGAACGTTACCCGTCTGAATTCGCCTTTATACTGGTACTTGAGCAGTTCCTGCAAATGCCAGGCGATAGCTTCCCCTTCGCGGTCGGGGTCGGGAGCCAGGAAAACGGTTTTGGCGGTTTTGGCGGCGGAACGCAGGTCGCTGATCACCTTTTTGCTCTTCGGATTTTCGACATACAGCGGGTTGAAATTATGCTTCAGATCGACCCCGAACGAATGGGCCGGCAAATCTCGTACATGTCCCACCGAAGCCATGATCTTATAGTCCTTACCCAATATTTTACCGATGGTGCGGGCTTTGGTCGGAGATTCCACTATTACCAGATTGTCAGCCATAATTTTTCACTTGCCTGAAGTTGTTCTGCTCCCTGATTAACGACACACAGTCTTTATAACTATCCGAAAAGCAATAAGTTTCAAGCCCGGAAACGGTTTTTTTCGGGAAAATAATACCAATGAGGTAATCGGTCAATCGGTCAAGGACTCTGTCCTTGCGCCGCCTGCGGAAGGCGCGGGGGGAGTTTGAGGGCCGAAGGGCTTCTCTCGCGGCCAGTTTTATTCCTTCAATTTGAACGTAAATCCTTCCGTATCGTCTGAAATTTGTTTGCCAATATTTGCCATTGATGTAATTTGGAAGGCTTTGCCACACGTTGTGACACCATGTGAATAAATCAGTAAGTAATGATAGATATTCGCTATAATAGTTGTCACTGAAAAAGTAGATATTTAGTCGATACTGAAAAAGTCTATTTTGTTTCATAATCGAGGCAGTGAAGCTGACGCGTACCGGCGTACGCAAGTCCTTGTAGACATGTCGTTAACCGTCATTATCTGAAATCTCTCTACTACTGGCGCGGTCTGTTCGTATTTTTACGCAGGCTGCGCCTTTTTTTGCCCTGATATCCTCTGGAAGGAAACGTAACCGGAAAGTAATTCTTTTGTTCAATGTAAATTGAATTGTCGGGAAGAATAACTATATTAAATTGTGCTTAATAAAAATAGAGGAAATGATTTTGAAAAAATATATACTTGCCTGGATTCTTACAGTCTTTGTTTTTTTTGTAATTTGTTTTATTTTTTATTTTTTATATGTACCAAAACCTAAACAAAGTGATATAAAAATTTACGAAAAGGAAACATTAAAAAATTTAGAAACAAAAATTTTATTTTATGAAAATACTGGAAATGCAGATAAAATTCTGGAAAGCCTTTATGACGAAAAAGGGCATATTTACCGTCATAGGAATAAATATAGCGAAGCGTATAATAGTCTACAAAAATCTTTGATATTAGCACAAAAAAATAATAATAAATCGCACGAATTAGAATTAGTATGGTTTTTAGTGTATCTAGCTTCAGTTCAGGAAAAATCAGACTTGGTATTAAGCTTATGTGATAAATATAAAGATTTCAGGTATAAAAAAAATGTAAATTTTAGTATGCCGTCTTTTGCTTATTATTACCATGAAGGGTTGGCCCATTTAAGAAAAAAACAGATTGATAGTGCTTTACAAAATCTTTCTCAAGGTTTTAAGCTTATTGATAAAAAGCGACCATTATTTTATCCAGGTTATTTTTCAAACTTTTGCTGTGCTTTAAGTATTGCTTACTTACAAAAAAAAGAATTCAAAAAATCAATTGAATATCTCAATAAAGCTGCAGATGTTTTTCTTAGTGTACGCTCTGTAGCTGATATAGAATTTAACAAAGAAGGCAATAAGTTGTTTAACAATGCCCTGTTTTCCTTAGAAAGAGCTAATCCAATAAGTTTAGACTTGAGTTCTTTATACCAGAAAGTAGCAGAAATAAATGATAATAAAGAAAAATTTGAAAAATACACTTTAAAAGCAATTGAGGTTTTAAAGGAAATAAATGAGAGTAAGGAGAAAATTGCTAATCTATACTATAAATTAGGAGCACTTAAACCTTATGGTCCTAATAAATACTTTGATAAATGTATTGAGATATTAAAAGATGTCAAAGGCAAAGATGCTGCCGAAATTGTCTATAAAGTTGCCTGTGCCGGTTATGACGAAAAATCAAAAAAATCCTTAAATTTGCTTATACTTTCTTTAAAAAAACTGCCGAGTTCAGATAAGAATCCTCTTTGGGTAGCCAGAGCATGTCAATTAATAGCCTACTGTTATAATGAAAGAAAAGAGTGGCAGAAATCAGCAGAATATGCCAATAAATGCCTGGAGTTGATTAAGAGAAATAATAAAGTTAATATTCGATCTACGCTTGCTTCGGATTGTTATAGTTTTTTAGACGATTTTTATAACAGTCAGGGCGATTTAAAGAAACGTATTAAAAACGCTAAAAACGCTGTCAAGTTCATGTTGGACATCAAAACTGAACCAATATCTTTAAATATGGCATATGAGCAACTTGCAAAGGTTTATAAATGTGCAGGAGAATATTCAGATGCAGAACAATCCTACAGAAAAATTGTCAAAGTAATACATACCAATCCGAAGTTAAGGGAAAACGAGGCATATTTGGAGCAGGAAATAAATGCATTTTGCCAAATTGGCGCTTTATGTTTGTTGCAAAAAATGAATAAAAAGGCCTTGCTGGCATTCAACGCCGCAAAAAAATTGTTAACAGATAAAAATATTTCTGGACTTTCGGAACTTTTCCTGTCCGAAATTTTGGGAGATATTATTAACATTGCTGATGGCTATTATGAACTGGATCAAGACACTGATGCAGAAAAGTTTTACTTGAAAGCGGTTGCCATGCTTGTTTCCCACCCAGAAAAATACCACAAACTTCTTGGTTTTTTATATTACCGGATTGGAAATATTGCTTTTTGCCGAAAAGAATGGCAAAAGGCCAAACTTAATTTTGAAAAATCCTGGGATAATGCTTCCAAAGCTGAATTGGACACAGATTCTTTAATTGTGTTATCCAGTAAACTTTCGATTTGTTATCGCAAGAATAAACAGTTCGCAAAAGGATTGAAGTTTGCCTTAGTTGCCTATAACGAACAAAAAAATAAATACGGAGACAATCTCCAGACAGGAATTTATGCTGCCGGGGCAGGATCGTTGTATAATTGCCTTGATCAGGATAAAAATGCTCTCAAATATCTTGAAGAAGCTCGGCAGATATTTAAAAAATATGGATCCGATAAACCATCTTTAGAACTGAAAGTTCTACAATATCTCAAAGAATTGAAAGAAAAAAACAAGCGTAATTTACCTGGGACGTCCCAAAACTAAATCCAAATATTGATCAGTCGTAAGGTTTTTATGAGCCCGTTTATTTTTATCGATAAATTGAAGAGTTTTACTGGTCGTAATTTCATTAGAGCCTCTAACATTACCCAACTTACCCGCGTCCTTTATCCAGGCTTCTATTTGCTCTGCGTAATCATAAGTAAATTTTACCGTCTTTTCAGCTCCCTTGAACACGTCAGCACTAAACTCAATCATAGAATCCATTCCCGGTGGAGCGAGTTCTCCGAGAATATTGATAGCATCCATAGCAACTTTCATCTTTGCGTAACCTTCTCTGAGTTGATCCCGGTTGGCTTTTAGCTGCTTTGCTTTATCGTCACGACTGGCGGTGGAGTTATCGTTATTGCTCCAGGATAGGGCCTTGAGGTCTTTTATCAGTATGATTGACTTTGTAATAATAGCTTCATACTTCATTACGGCAGCAGCGGCTTTGGCCATCTTGTTCAGTTGTCTGGTAAATTTCAAAACTTTGGATTTGTCATTCAAGTATTTTTTGAGTTCCGTTTCGCTGACAGGGTGCTTGACATCAAGCTTTTCCAGTCTCGCATAAGCTCTTTTAAGCCACGTTTCCGCCAAATCCATATTTTTATTATGGATCGCGTTTTCGATTTTATCGCAAACAAAAGATAAACTCTCATAAGTTTTATTATGGGTGGGTATATCCTGCCAATCTCGCAGTATTTTTGTCGAGTCAAATTTATTTTGCATATCGTAAGCCGGCGTTAGTCGAGCATGAATTTTGTCAGGCATATTATTGCTCCGAAACTTAATCTGTTGTAATAAACAATCAATTATTGGCCTCAAAATAATAAATATAATTACAAGTAGTTTTGTTGCTATTCTATAGTACTCCTTAAAATATTAAATTGAAACTTTTAAAAGCAGTTCGCCGAAGTTCTTTATTCTCCCATTGTCGGTAGTTTCTTTACTGAATTTTACGGTGATTTTGGTGATGGCCAAACAGGTTACATCACCGACACCTTCAAGCGTAATGGTTTCTCCATAAACCGGGAATTTATCGGCAAGGGATTTTATATTTTTCATAACTTTTTTTCTTGACGGATCCAAACAGAAAAAGCTGATAAAATATTTCGCGCTGGTCATTGAATCATCCTCTTCATAACCGACAAGTTCCACCCCGCAACCATCGACGTTTACCGGAATGCCGCCCCGGAAAATATCCGTATCCACAGTCATTCCCAGCTTGGCGGCAATGTAGGCGGTCATGGCGAATTCAAAAGAATCGGAATCGATACTGCTGTCTTCCAGGCTTGCTCTTTCACATGTATCCGCGTCTAAAGTTTCGATCAAAATTTCTTCACCGTCATTATAGTTGGACTCAAATTCCAGTTGCAAAGTATATTCACTGTTATTATTAAAGGTCAACGTTCCCTGATTAACTATCAGGGCATTAGGCATGCGATAGGCGATTTTGTCGTTAGTGCTTATCGGAACAATCAAAAGCTCGCCGCCCTCCAGGCTCCAGCGTTTACCCAGATAGTCCATAGTCCAGGTTGTATTTCCGTTAAACAAATGCTTGATGCCTGTATCTATCTGAAGAATTTCTGTTTTAAAGTAGATATGGATGCCGGTTAAACGTTTGTCGATAATCTGTTCATGGGTTCGGTTGCACTTCACGTCATAATGACTGAATTTGAAGCTTAAAGTGGATGAATTACGGGTTATCCCGAGCAATTCGCCTTTATAAGTGATTGAACAAGGGCCGATTTTTACATTTTGGGTTGTTGATGACATAATTTCTTCCCTTTGGGGGTTATGGTTTTATCCAAAAGCGTTTCCAAATATGGAAAATCCATGAGGATTTTCTCGTCGACCAGGACTTGCCCTGGTCGCCTCCAGTGGCGAATTCCCTGGTACCGGTTTGCGGGCAAAGCCCGCTTTAAGAATTGCTGTAACTGTAAAAGACTACATCAATAATACGATTCTCACTTCCAAGGTGACGCTTGAAGCCGGGGTCGATGACGACATTGGAAAAAGTGTGTTCTTCGCCGGTGTCATCAATTTGAATGACCAGTTCCCCGGCAGTATCCGCCAGGCCGGAACCGATTGCCGGACTAAGGAGCAGAGTTTGAAGGTTGAAAAATTCCTCTACGCTGGCGTCGGTGGCAAGCAGCGTCATTGAAATTTCCATCTTTATGCCGGTTACGATTGAATGCTTCGCTACAATCGAGATCGCCTCTTTTTTAATTTCATGAATACTGGTTTTTCTGGTAATCCCGATAGCTCCGCGGCTTTCACCTAAAAAAGTCCCTTTGTAAGTAACTTTACCTGAACCGAACTCGAACTGCTCTCTTTGAATGTCCTGCATTTTATCATTCTCCTTTGTCTAAATGTGTTTAAATGAGCGGACCTGATTGTCGCTCTCACACTTAAAAAAAATGTCAACCAATAAGGATTTTGAGGCCAAAATAAGTCAGAACTCCAAGAAAAATAGTGTTGTTCATCCAAGATCATGGAAGTACCGGTGATAATAATTTGACATGCGAATTCAGCATGCTACTTTATAAGTTGAACCCTAAAACCAATAAGGAAACTTATCAGAAAGACGATTAAGTAAATAACAATCAAATAACGTAAACTTTGACAGAGTTACGACAGAAAAATCGCCAATTTATCTGAATAGGAAATAATGTCAAGAAGGTTACGTCCCTATTATTGGGCGTAGTCTCTTCGTATTTCTATTCGGGCGTTTGGCGATGCCTCTGTCGTGTGCGAATCAGGCTGCGCCCTTTTTGTATCTGTCAAGTTGGGAAAAAAACATGACAGATACCCGAATCCATCCTAACCCAACTTCCGCGGGTTAAAAAAATGGAAAAAATTTTTTAACCCAATAATTTTTT
>JAQULZ010000085.1 GCA_028718375.1 Victivallaceae bacterium
CTTTCATGAGATCACCTGTTTGGTTAATGTGTTATATTAGAGATGTGAACAATCTTAATATAATACTATCAACAGGTTATCTCTAATTTTAATTAACTTTTATCGTGATTTTCTCACGGATTCAGGAAAAGGTAAAACAAACCGAATGGTTTAAAGAAACGTTAGAAAAATCCGAGCAAAATTAAGAGAAAACTATTTGCTTTTGTCACCTTCCTCTTTTAAATTCCAGAGAATTACATTGTTCCTTTAGTCCGGAGCTGTGTGTTATTTATGATCCAGGAGCCAGGAACTCTGGATATGCCTTCAGGAACGGTTACACTCCGGGTCATAAGCGGTTTTTTAAGGTATTTTCTAATTTGAATCGAAGAAAAAGGATTTGGTGATGAATCTTCCGGAATTTTGTTTCTGACAGAATCGCCGGATAGTATAAGGATAAAAAGGTATGTACCAAAAAATTTACTCAGAATTCAGCTCGGCATTTGATCTTGAAAAATTCAGGAATGATGCATTGAACATTCATGAACTGGAAAAAACCTGCTCCTATCACGATTTTGCCCGAGCCGTGGACTATTGTGTTGACAAACTGCGTGATGCCGGAGCTTCAGACGTCAAAAAAACAGCTCTGAAAGCCGACGGGAAAACTGCTTATCAGGATTATATCATGCCCGAAGCATGGGACATTGAAGCGGCGACCCTGGAAGTACTTGATGACCATATCCCTCAAGCAAGACGTGTGCTGGCCGATTTCAGGCAAACTGCCATTTGCATCGGCAACCGGAGCTCCGCTACTCCTGAAAACGGACTGGATTGCGAGGTCGTGAAGTGGACTGATTATGCAGATAAAAAAGCCCAAATAAAAAATAAAGTTGTTTTCACCACCAGCCATCCTGAAAAAATTTATTCCGACGTTGCCAAGGCCGGGGCTGCCGGAATTATCTCGGCTTATTCGCCCGCCGCGGACGAATGTCCCGACGACACTTACTGGCTTAACGGCCTGGCAAGTCCCGGCTGGTACCACACGAAGGAAGACCGGAAAATATTCTGTTTCTCGATAACGCCCTCCAAAGGGGACTTTTTGACGGAAATCTTAAACCGGGGCCCGGTCAAAGTACATGTCTTGATTAAAAGCCGGATTTATGACGGTAAAATTTATACGGTCACCGGCAGAATCCCCGGCAAATCGGAAGCCGAGATAGCGCTTTTCGCGCATATTTACGAACCGTTCATCGCCGATGATTCGGCCGGAGCGGCAGCGCTTATCGCCATCTGCCGGACCGTCAATGATCTTCTTAAATCCGGGAAAATATCCGCTTTGAAAAAAAGCATCCGGTTCGTAATCTCCATGGAAAGATACGGTTTCGCCCAATATTTCAGAAATCCCCGGAACCGGCGGAAAATGATTTGCGGAACAAATATGGACGGGATTTGCGACAATTCGAAAATCATCGGCATTTTACCGCAATTAAGATTGTGTCCGGACAGTATGCCGTTTTTCACCGACCTGATGCTGAAAGACATTATCGGCGAATGTGCTCCGGATTTTACTTATACGGAAGTCAAAGGCAATCTTTCCGACGATACTTTCGGGTCGGACCGCAGAATCGGCGTTCCCACTAACTGGTTATGGACGCACCCGGGGAAGTATCATCATAATTCCAGTGCCGTATTTTCCGTTCCTGACTGGGTTACGGGAGTTGAGATCGTCTCGCTGATCGGTACTTACATCTTATTTCTGGTTTCGGGCGGGCAAACCGATTTCAGAAAACTCGGGAAAAGACTTTACCGGATAGCGGAAAATGATTTGAAATCGGAGTGCGAAAAGGTAATTTCCCAGCTTGAACGACAGGAACTGACGGCGGATGAGGCCGTTGAAAAGATAAATTATCTTTCCGCCCGGCAATGCGAACGGATGCTTTCGCTCGGCAAATTCGCTCCCGGAACGGTTAATGAGGCGCAACTCATCCGCGGTTTCAACAAGTCGACCGGGAAGTACCGCGAAAAAGCGCAGCTCCATTCTCCTTTTCACGTTCGGAGCTGGTCGAAAATGGGCAGAAAAGCCGCTAATATCATCCTGAAAAGAAGGGGGGATATGCCTTTTTCATTGGCGCAAATCCCCTATCGGAAGAGACGAAAACATCCCGACCGCCTTCATCCGCTCATGAATTGGATCGACGGGCAGAAAAGTCTTGATGAAATCCTGCATTTTATCGAATTTGAGCATGGTGAAAAATATACTGACGATGAAATCGGGGAATTGATTGACTACTTCAAATATCTCGAGCGATACGGTTATGTGAAAATTGTCCCGAAGTATCGGCTAAAAAAAGCGGATATTAAAAAGGGCCTTCGCAAACTGGGTCTCCGGAAGGGCGATAAAATCATCTTTCATTCTTCGCTTTCCTCCCTGGGGGAAGTTGTCGGCGGAGCGGAGACCGTTTGCCGGGCCGCCATGGAACTTCTGGGAGAAAGCGGAGTGTTAATGATGCCGTCGTTCAATCATTACCAGGCGGTGGGCGAGGATGGCAAAGGCTTTTTTGATCCCCTGAAAACACCGACGACCAACGGTGCGGTCCCGGACTTTTTCTGGCGGCAGGAAGGGGTATTCAGGTCTCAGGATCCTTCCCACGCGTTTGCCGTCTGGGGTAAAGACGCGGTTGATTACGTCAAAAATCATCATGAAGTTACGACCATGGGCTATGGTTCCCCGCTGGAGCTGCTGGAACGTGCCGGTGGTAAAGTGGTACTGGTTGATTGTCCGGACGCCAATACGTTCGTCCACGTGGTCGAGATGACGAACCACGTTCCCTGCCTGGGCGAAAGAACCGAGGAATACCGGGTAAGGCTTCCCGATGGTAAAATGGTCAAACGCCGGACCTGGGGATGGCGGGACGGAGGCTGCCGGGTTTTCGATGCCCGGAAACATTATGAACTTATGAGAAAGAAAAAACTGATAAAAGAAGGAAAAATCGGCGGTGCGCAGGTAATGGTTTTTGCGCTGAAAGATTTCAGAAAGGTTTATGAACAACTGCTCGGGGGAAAAATTCGGGGCGTGGCAGGCTGCGCAGGCTGTCCGATACGGCCGCGGCAGGTAGCGGCAACAGTACCGTCTGACTGGAATGAACAATGTTTTTCAGAAAAAAGGTTGAAATTATGAGCATGACTTGGAAATGGGTGCTGATATATATCGGCATGGCGTTGTTCTCACTGCTGATATGGTGGTCAATGCCGCGCCCGGTAAGTAATGAGAAAATCCCGCTGAGCTGGTTGAGCTGGAACGGACCTGAGCGGATACGCCAGGCGGATGAATTTAACCAATTGAACCCTGACTGCAGTTTAACCATTGATCCCAACAACATGGGGGTAACCAAAGTGGTGGTACAATGTTCCGCGAACATGGGGGGAGATATAATTGACTTTGTCAATCAGGTAAATATCCAGACCTACCAGAGCGCCGGGATTATCAAGGACCTCACTGACGATGCGAAACGTCTCGGTTTCGGGCTGGATACGATCCCGGAACAGATACACCCGCTGGTCTGTCTGAAAGTGCTTGACGAAAACGGCAATATAAAAGTGCGGCAGTATTCTTACCCGCTCAATCTCTATCATACTTACCTCATCTACAATAAAGATATTTTTGATAAATACGGTGTTCCTTACCCCCCGTATGACCTGACTTGGGACAAGTATATTGAAATCGCCCAAAAACTGACCATTTACCGGAATCCCGACGATAAAGTTCCGGAAATCTTCGGCGCCAAGGGTGTTATCCCGATGATCCCGGTCTGGGAAAAAGGCGGCCGGATCATGAACCGAGACGGAACTCGCTGCCTGCTGAACGGCAAAGCCGCGGTTGATGCTTTATGTTTTCTTCATGATCTGATTTATAAGTACAAAGTGGAA
Source organism: Victivallaceae bacterium (assembly GCA_028718375.1). Lineage (GTDB taxonomy): Bacteria > Verrucomicrobiota > Lentisphaeria > Victivallales > Victivallaceae > JAHOYW01. Next base: position 3,904 of record JAQULZ010000085.1, read on the forward strand.
CCGACGGAAACCATGGTCGCCGGCGTAACTACCAGCGACGGCAGAAAAGCCAGTTATTCCTGGTTGTGTGATAATAGGCTGGCGATGAGTTTCGGGGCGCGCTGGTATCTGATGATGATGCGGCCTTATTTCAAGGAACGGCAGCAGGAAATAGACGCCTGGAAAAAAGCCCATCCGGGAGAAAAATACGCCGGGCCCAAACCTTACCGGTTCGGCGCCTGTTTAGTACCGCGGTTTAAAAACGGGCCCAGGTATACCAGCTGCGGCGGCCGGTGTGCGGCGCTGAACGCTGCAAGTCCGCATGTTGACCAGACCTTGAAATTTCTGAGTTATGCCGCCAGCAGGAATTATGCGCAGCAAATCATCGATATTGCAGATTCCAAACCGCCGAATAAGAAATTTTTCCGCAAGGAACTTTTTTACAGCCGGGAATATCCGGGGGAAAAGGAAATTCACGACCTGTCGATCGATTCGATAAAATACGGCCGGATGGAAGAACTCAGTCCGCTGATCGATAACGCGGTCGTATCCAGGGAATTCAATGAACTGATCGGCAAAATCCATTCCAACCGCGACTTGAACCGGAAAGATATTCAGGAACTGGCGGATTATTCCGCCGAAATCATCAACCGGAAAATCGCCGAGAATATCGCTAAAAATAAATCGCTCCGGAAATTCTACCGCAAAATTCTCCAAAACGGCGGGGAGCCGGCTTTATATTATCATGAAGAAAAGGTGAAAAAATGACCAAATGGTTCAGACGGCATAGAGAACTGGCGACGGCAGGCGTTTTTCTGCTGCCGAATTTCGCCGGATTCCTGCTTCTTACGGCGTTTCCGGTAGGATTGAGTTTGTATATGAGTTTCACCAACTGGAGTTTGAAAAAAACGGTGCCGCTGGAATTCGTGGGATTTGATAACTACCTCTCCCTGCTCGCAGACGGCAAATTCTGGTTTTATTTCTATAACACGGCTTATTTCATGCTGGGGATCCCCTTTGCCGTATTCGGCAGTCTGGTGGCGGCAAACCTGCTGGTGCACGACCTGCTGATAAAAAAGGTTTCAAGACGGCTGCAAACTGCGTTCGTGCTGGCTTTGACGGGGGTAATTACCTGCGGCTGGCTGTTTTTGGCCGGTTCACCCGACTGGGCGCTGCTGCTGGCGTTATTGTATCTCGCGGCGTTTTTCGGGGTATTGTTCGGCAGCAATACTTACCGCACCATGATGTATATCCCCAATTTCGCTTCCGGGGTGGCCACGATTATTCTCTGGGTACAGGTTTTCAATCCGCATTACGGGCTGGCCAACGGAATCCTGGATGCTTTGTTCGGGTTTTTCGGACTGCATCCGGAACTCCCGACCTGGCTGACCAGCACTAGAAACCTGCTCGGTTTCCTGCCGCTGCCCAATCTGTTTTCGAACGGGGGATTCGGGCTTGGAGCCCGGGAAGCGATCATGATCATGACGTTCTGGATGGCGATCGGCGGCAATAATATGATCCTGTATATCGCCTCGATCGCCAATATTCCCCAATCGCTTTACGAAGCCGCCGAAATCGACGGCGCCGGAGCGGTGGCGAAATTTATCCATATTACCGTTCCGTCAGTGGCGGCCACGACGTTTTTCATTTCGGTGATGGCGGTAATCGGGGGAATTCAGGGCGGATTCGACACTGCCAGGATCATGACCCTGGGGGGGCCGGCCGGAACCACGACGACCTTGTCTTACTACATTTTCACCGCCGGCTTTGAAGAACTGCGGCTGGGTTACGCTTCCGCAGTCTCGTGGATAATGTTTGTGATTATTTTCATCCTTACGCTCCTTAACTGGAAGTACGGCAACCGGCAGAACGAATATCAGTAATCGGGAAAGGGATTTTATGAATATCAGACATTCAAACTGGTGGCGGGCGGTGCAATTGCTGCTGCGTTTTTTTATCGTTACTTTCATTTCCGCGGTAATGTTTGTGCCGTTTCTATGGATGTTATGTTCGGCGTTCAAGGGACCCGGGGAAATCGAAGGCATGAGCTTCTGGCCGGAGGTGTTTCATCCGAAAAACCTTCTGATCGTACTGCGGTTGTGCCAGGATCCGTTTTCCGAACAATATTTGCAGGTACAGTTGCTGCGGTACATCCTCAACAGTATTTTCGTGGCCAGCTGGGTGACGGTGCTCCAGGTAACCACCAGCAGTATGGCGGCCTACGCGTTCAGCCGGATTGTATGGCCCGGACGCAACCAGGTGTTTCTGCTGTACCTTGCTACGATGATGATTCCCGGATTGGTGTTGACGATCCCGGTATTTCAGATCATGGTTTCCCTGAATCTGGTCAACAGCTTTACCGGGCTGATCCTGCCCGGAGCGTGTTCCGCGTTCGGAACTTTCATGCTGCGCCAGTTCATGCTCGGAATTCCGCTGAGTTACGACGAAGCCGCCCGGATCGACGGCGCCGGGCATTTCCAGATTTTCACCGAAATTATTCTGCCGCAGGCCAAACCCGGGATCATTACGCTGGCGATATTCACTTTTCTGAGCTCTTACCGCAACCTGATGTGGCCGCTGATCATGGTCAAGTCCGACTGTCTCCGCACGGTACCGATCGGATTGCTCAGTTTCATGGGCGACAAGGGCGGCCGGGTCGAACTGCTGCTGGCGGCAACCGTAATCTGCATCATCCCGCTGATCCTGATCTTTGTCATCTGTCAGAAAAAACTCATCAGCGGCATCAATCTCGGCGGCGGAGTCAAAGGATAAGCAATATAGACGGCGGCGAAAAAGCAACCAACCATTCGACCTTGCCGTCCGGAACTTCAGCTGGAACCCGGCGGGGTCAATCCCGGCGTTGAAGCGCATCTGCGGTCGCTGCTTTCGGAAACGGCAGCGGAATACCCGCTCCATGGGCAAACGCTGATTCCCGAAAACTTCCCGGCCGGCGCCGCTTGCCCCAATTGCAGACGAGTCCGAATCCGGCGCAGTTACCGCCGGCGAAAAAAGCCTGAAACAGGCAATCCATGAAACCCTTGAGGAGTTGATCTGAACGCTCTGGAAGGTATTGCCGGAGATGCCGCCGTAAATTCCGACTGTTGCTATTTCGGGAACACCATCAATTTATTTATCTTCTAATGGAGGCTTAATGCTATCCTAATAATCCGACGGTAAACTTTATAATGAGGAAAGTAAGGAAGAAGTAGGGAGAAGAAAAAAACTAAATACGGAGTTTTTTAGATGAAGAAAAAAATTACCGGCGGAATAGCGGCCAGTGGAATGACGGCAGCGTTCCTGCTCGCCCCGCTGACGGGGAAAGCACAGGATTCAAACCCCAATGATTCCATGCCGGTTCCGCCGGAAGTCGTCCGGCAGGGAGAAAACCGGCTGCTTTTTCCCGACAATTTTTCCAATCCCTACAACAAGCTTCACCCGAACGTAAAGTCCCGCACCGTGCATTTCATCCAGAATGATGCCCAGCCGCAAATGGTCACCAAGGTTTACACTCTCAAATACCTGCGCGCCTCCGATATAACGCCGTTTGTCCTCGGTGCGGCCCGCCGTTTTACTCCGCAGTCCCACGTGGAACGCCTCAACTACAAACACGGCCAGAAACAGTTTTTAGTAGTCAGTACCGGTCAGCAGATGATGCCTTACATCGACAAGATGATCGAACAATTGGACCGTCCCGGACTGAAAGACCAAGTCGGATCGCTGGTCAGTTCGACCGGGATCACCCGCGGCGCCTACCGGCCGCAGTATCGCTCCGGTGACGATTTTGTCTCCATTCTCAATAAAAGCGTGGTCGGTCAGGGGTACGTCTGGAACAACGAAGCCTCCAATATCATTTACTGGAAAACCGACCATTACCACTCCGAAGAAAAAGTGCGGCACTGGCTTAAATATATGGACCGTCCCCTGCCTCAAATCCGGCTGACCTTTAAAATCTATGAAATCCGCGAAAGTGATTTGATGGATCTCGGGATCGATTACAACGCCTGGAAAAACGGCCCCGGACTGAATATTTTCAATTTCAGTTTCCAGGACCTGTTTACCAAGGCCACGGAAGAAATATTCAACACCTTGATCAATCAGGGCTTGTCCGGAACTTCAAGTTTTGCCTGGGGCGGAATATTTTTTGCGCCGTCGTTCGACATGAGTTTCATCCGGCTGCTGAGCCAGCGCGGCGCGGCCAACGTCGCCGCCACCGGCACCCTGACCGTGGTCAATGATTATACCGGCAGCTATCCGATCACCATGGCGCCGGAATATGAAAACATCCAGAAAGGCGAGCAGGATCAGACGGATGTCGTAACTTCCCCGGCGGAGAACGCCAAATTCACCGTAACCGTCAGAAAACCGGTAATCTGTCTGCGGCAAAACAAAAAACAGGAGTTCGGAGAATACAATTACACCCGGTTTTCTCCCGAAACCTACGACGAACTGGGCAGCACGGTGATCTTCGGGTTCAATCTGACCATGAATACGCCGGTCGAACGCAATAATTTCGGCCAGCAACTGCTCGATACGTCAAAGATCGACTCTTCAATCACCCTCAATCTCGGCACCGAAAAGCTGCTCGGCTGTTACGATACCCAACAGGAAATCGAACAAACCATCGGAGCCCCTTGGCTGAGCGATATCCCTTACCTGAAATATATCTTCGGAACGACCACTACCATCAAACTGAGAAACCGTTTCTTCGTAACCGTCCGGGGTGAACTGGTACATCCGGATACCGGTAACCGGATGGCCAGGGAGTTCAGCAGCGACATCGCCCTGGCGGAAAAAACTTTCGCCCCGAAACCGAAGCCGAAAATGAAGGCGGATGCAACGCCTCGGTGATCCAACGGCCGAAAACGTTGGTCGCTCATCTCCAATGAGCGAAAGTATTGCGCGGCTTGCCGCGCTTGGACAGTACCGTTCTCGAAAAGCGATATTTTCAAGAAAAGAACGAAGTGGGTTTTTGAAAATGCTGAGCGTTCGAGCTGAATTCAAACGCATAACGTTACTTTATCGCCACTTCCTTTTGCAGTCGCTGTTTATACGATTTTGGCCGTTGACAAAAAAGCGGCGATAAAGCGAGACGGGAGGTGTTCTGAAAAACAAAAAAGCTTTTGTTTTTCAGTCAGCAAAATGAGGAAAACAGCAAGATTTACGCAAAGAGTCAATAATTAACAAGATGACAGGCAATTAGCAAAGTAAATTTTGACAGAACCAAAATAAAATGATGGAAGAAAAAATGAAAAAAACCGTACTGATTATCGGTTTGCTGCTGATTACGGCGGCAAATGGGGTCTTTGCTCAGGATTTGCGTTATTCGCTGGTGCCGGAGTCCTATGACAAATCCGCTCTGACTACCGGCGGCATCCCGCGCGGCGAAAACACCAACTCCTCGCGTCCTTACCTGAATACGCTGGTATTGGCGCGGCTGAACGTAAATATCGACCAAGACACCCAGCGGGTCAACTTCATCCGCGACAACGCCGACCCTTATGTAATCACCAAGGTTTACCAGCTGAAATATGCCAATCCCTACACGCTGCGCGATTACATTCTGTCCGCCGTCGAAACCCGCAGGGTGGCGGAAAACAACACTTACGTTACCGGTATCGTGTATAATAACGGAGATAAATTCCTGATTGTTTCCGCTGAAGATTACCGTTTTACCGATTCGGTGAACGGAGCCGGGCTGGACACCATCATCAAAACCATTGACCAGCCCCGGATTCAGGCGTCATCCGGGTCCAAGCGTTATATGTACTGGCCGATGTACCGTTCCGCGGAAGAACTCAAGACCATGATCACCAACGTCGGCGCCAACACCAGTTCCAACCCCGAAGAACTAGAACTCCAGCACGGTAAGGACAAGATCGAAGTGGATAAAGGACTCAACAGTCTGTTTTTCTATACCCCGCTTTATACGATCAAGAACATCTTTTATATGATGGCTCAATACGACGTTCCGCTCCCGGAAGTAAAACTTACCTATAAAGTCTACGAAATCTACGCCGAAAACGACACCGATATCGGCGTCGATTTTCTGGCCTGGAAAAACAATGACGGCGCCGACCTGTTCAACGCCAGTTTAAGATACCGCAGCAACTGGGGCGGAACCTTCGCTTCCGGCGTCGCCAAAACCGGTTCCAACAACACTAAATTCATCAACTTCAATCCCAAATGGAACAGCCGTTACCTCGATTTCCTGGCTTCGCGCAGCAAGGCGAAAATCCTGACCCGGGGCAAAATTTCCATTCGTAACCGTCAGAACGGTTACATTACCAAGGAATCCGGCGCGTTCAACGTCGAACGTTCCGATAAACAGGCTGGCAGCAGCATCGTCAACGATTATTATACCGCCAGCGGGAAATTCACTTACGGCACCGGTTTCAGCACTCCCGCCGCCGTCGGCAATTATAAACTTTACGCCTACAAAAGCGACGGTACCCGGATCGCCATGAACACCGACAGTTCCTGTACCCTGACAGTGATGTCGGTCAACCCCGGCACCAAGCAGGCCACCAGTTATCTTATGACCGTGGACGGCAACACTTTCATCGACGCCAACGGCAATAATTACGGCAACAATATCACGGTGTTCAGCTTCAAACTGCAGAAAAGCTCGTATACCGACCCCGCCGACGCCTCCAGTCCCCTCGCCTGGACAACGGTTACCCCGACTTCAACCTCCGCCAGCGAAAAGGATACTCAGTTTGAGCTCCGGACCGGTTATTACGGTTTTGCTATTTCCGTTAAGCCCGTCGTCAATCGCCACGCTACCGTCATGGAAATCAAAATGACCAATGTCAGTCTGATCGGCTGGAATTCCGACGGCACGCCGCGTACTTCGAAGGATAACCTTATCCAGACCAAAGTGCAGATCGGCAACAACAAACGGAATTTCGTCATCGGCGGCCTGCGCAAACGCGAAGTCGTCCGCAGCGTTACCGGCGTGCCTCTCTTATCCCGCATCCCATATCTGGGATACTTGTTCTCCACGGAAAAAGAATCCACTAAACGCTCTCAACTGGTGCTGGTATGCGAAGCCGAACCTTCCTTCCCGACTACCCGGATTCCGGATGAGATCAGCAGCGACGTGTTTAAAGCCGACCTGAAAATGAAACAGGCCGGAGACAAAAATAAATACTTTTTCAATCAATGGATAGTAGACAAAGATTAGTCAGACTGTAGCTTATAAAAAACCATAGAATCAGGAGGAAATAAGATGAAACAATGGCTATTTATCGGTATGGTGCTGCTGGCGGGAATATCAACTCTGTTCTGCTCCAACTACCAGGGAGATAATCCGGTACTCGGCGGTAATTTTTTTCTGGATGCGGATTCCGATTCGGATATTGATCCGGGGGCGGAAAACTGGACCAACGGCTATTTTGAAAGCCAGCACGTCGATAAGCTGCCCGTTTACAACAACTTCCACAGTTGGCTGCAACAGATGACCCGGCTGTATAAATGGCGGCTGCTCTATGCCGGCGAACAGAATAATTATTACTTCGCGATTTTCGCCGTCGGCATGAACAGCAGTGAATTGGCTTTCTGCTTCCGCCACATTTCCGGCGGGGACCGGCCTCTGGACCTGCAAGTCAAAGACGTCAACGGCAATGACCTGCGGCTGGCGCAATGGGGCCCGAATGCTTCCATCATCCAGGAATACCAGGTCCACAATCCGGAAACCGGCGAAGTGCTCCGGACCCGCGACCTGAACGGCTACGTCATCCGGATGCGGGTCTTCCCGCGTCATCTGCGGGTGATTGCCACGGAAATCAACGGTTCGAAAAAGGTGGTTTTCAATGAAATAATCAGCAACATCGTCGATTCCGTCCGCGGCATCGAAGACCTCAAGACCCATAAGCTGCCCGACACCGGCACCCTGGATAAATGGGTGGCCGCCGTTAACCAGTCCAACTGGCAGCTGCTCCGGAAAGCCGCCAATAATTACGGATTTTTTGCCGTTTTCAAACTCAATGACCGGACTTTCGCCTTCTGCCGGCAGCTTAAAAAGAACCCCGGCATCTACGAGCGGGAATCCATGCTGAAACTGACCGGCCTCAACGGCAAACCGCTGCGGGTGGACTTCGCCTCGATCCTTACTCTCAACCGGCGCTACCGCGTGGTTAAAATGGTTGACGGCGAGGCCCAGGTGACCAAATATTCGATCATTGACGGCGCCACTTACCGCACCCGGAACAAATTGCCGGCCGCATTCCGGATTCAATATCTTGTCCAGGGCGATAACAACCAGCCCCAGGTCTGTTTTAACGAAAAAATAGACTTCGGCAACTGACCCGATTGAATGAATTGCCGCATCCCGATAATGATTTCGGGACGCGGCAATTTATTCCCCTTTTATTTACTAATCGCGGTATAATGTTCAGTCCAGCTTTTCTTCTACGGCATGATGATATTTTTCCGCTATGGCTAAGGCGAGATCAATACGTTCTTCAGGAGTCAGTTTATTGATCATGGCGATTAACTTGCCCTCTATGCCTTTTTTGCCGCCGGTTCCCAAAAAATCGATCTGCATATCCGGAAAAAGTTTTTGCAGTGTTCCCAATCTTATATTGCTGACGGATATGTTTTTATTTTTTATGTTGTTGATATTTGACTGGGTAACTCCGGAAATCCTGCTTAATTTAAGCTCACTTCCGACTTCATGAATGCGTTCCCGCAATGCCTGGTAAAGTTCCTGTTCCACTAGCAGCCTCCATCGTTATTCAGCTATATATCTATATGGGGAAGGCTATAAAAAACAAAGAAAAAATAACGGAAATACTTGTTTTTATATTTGAAAGATATAGAATATATAAAACACAATATAAAAAAGTCGTTTTATTACCAAGTTAAAAAGGCTGGAAGATTTTTTATATATGCTTAACCTGAAACAAATTGAAGAAGCCACTGCCGAGGAACTTGAAAGCTTATTGGGATTTTTCCGGCGCGATATTCAGCACGCGAGATCATGGTTGCGGGAGCTTGAATATGCCGAAAGGATTTTAAAAGGTACTTTGCGCCTGAAAATCCCGGAGGACAGTGAAAAAATGACGGCTTTGAAGAAGCAGTTGTTAAAATCCGGGTTGAAACAGAAAACTTTAGCGAAAAAACTTGGGATCAGCACAGCCGCGATATCGCTTCAGGTCAAGACCGGTATCCGCATGGTGAGAGTCGCGGAAAAGTATGCCAAAGTGCTGAAATGTGATCCGCGATTGCTTCTTGACTTTTGAATATTTTTAACCACGAAATACACGAAAAAAATGGGAAAGCTGAATGAAATATGAACTGGAAGTCGATGCCGAAGAAGTTTACCGGCAGGTGGAATATCGGATAACCATTAAAAACGCCCGACGGGTTTGGTTGCGCTTGTCCCCCCGGTGGCTGTTGAAGCTCGCCAAAATCATCTATCCCGGCCAAATATTTTACGGCGGATATGCCGGAAGCCAAAGCATTTCTCAATGATAATAAGACGCGTCCGTGGTGGATTGCCCGGCTGCTGAAAAAAATTCCGGTATCGGATGAAAAAAACTAAGAGCTTATCAACTAATAATTCTATAATTTTGGATAGATTGACATTATCTTATTCATGGTGATTATCGTAGCGGCCAAATAAAGCAACCCGTTGTATGCGCAGGCCGTTTTCTCGTAGCGAACA
>JAQULZ010000086.1 GCA_028718375.1 Victivallaceae bacterium
GGGCAGCCGCACCGCTTCGGAAGAAACGGTTCGGAAAGACGTCGCTAACGGCGCGCCGGTAAACCCGGACGGAACTTTCAACCTTATAAAATACGCCGCATATCTGGCAAAGGAAACTGACGATGCCGCAAATTAACCCCTCTTCGATGCGCCCGGTGGAAGTGGCGCGCCTAATCAACTCCACAGAATTCGGTTTCGTGCTGCCGCAGGCGCGGATTTACCGGGATTTCAACCGCGCGGGCTTTCGTATCGCGGCCTCCGGCAACCCGAGAAATGTAAATCTACTCAAATATATCGCCTGGATGCACGATTACAGGCACACGCCCCGTGAGGAAACTTCGGCGCGTTCGTATGAGCAACGCCGGGAAGCCGAGCGGCGGCGGCAGGCGGAACAGTCGCAGTCCGGCCGGAACATCGGACCGCTGCCGGAAATCATCGATCCCGAACGGAAAGCAGACTGCGAACGCAACTTCCGGCTCTTCTGCGAGTGTTATTTCCCCGAAACCTATTCACTGCCGTGGTCCCCGGATCATCTCAAAGCCATCGCGAGAATTGAACAGGCGGTTTTGCTGGGCGGGCTGTATGCCCTGGCGATGAGTCGCGGTTCCGGCAAAAGTACGATAACTGAAACAGCCTGTTTATGGGCGATGCTCTACGGGCACCGGGATTTTGTGGTGCTGATCTCGGCCACCGAGACCGCCGCTTTGGAAATGCTCGAATCCATCAAAACCGAATTCATGAGGAACGAACTGCTGGCGGAAGACTTTCCGGAGGCGGTGTTCCCGATCCTGTGCCTTGGAGGTATCGCCAACCGCTGCGCCGGGCAGCTTTACCGGGGAAAACGCACCATGATAAGCTGGACGGCCAATGAAATAGTCCTGCCGACGGTCGAGGGCAGCAAAGCGTCCGGCGCGATCATCCGGGTGGCCGGGATTACCGGGAGAATCCGGGGAATGAAATTCAAGCGCCCGGACAAGGCGACGCCGGTACGTCCGAGTTTAGTTATTATTGACGATCCGCAGACTTCGGAGTCGGCCAGTTCCCATGAACAAACCCGGAAACGGGTGCGGGTATTGTCCGGCGATGTGCTTGGTCTGGCCGGGCCGGGGCAGAAAATCTCCGGGATCATGCCGTGCACGGTAATCCGGCCGGGAGATATGGCCGACCAGATACTGGACAAGAAAACCCATCCTGACTGGAACGGCGAGCGCACGAAAATGGTGTATAAATTTCCGGAGAACCAGAAGCTGTGGGAAAAATACGCCGATATCCGGGCGGACTGCCTCCGCGAAAAAGGCGACTTTTCAGACGCCACGGAATTTTACCGGGAACATCGGGAGGAAATGGACAAAGGAGCCATCGTCTCCTGGGAAGCGCGCTATAATCACGACGAGTTGAGCGCGATCCAGCACGCCATGAACCTGAAATTCCAGGACGAGGCGGCGTTTTTCGCCGAGTACCAGAACGAGCCGATGCCGGAGGATCTGAACGAGGACGCGATTATGTCTGCCGGGGAGATCGCCGCCAAGCTGAACAATATGAAACGCGGTGAAATCCCGGTCGGGGCAACGTTCCTGACCTTGTTTATTGACGTTCAGAAAGAACTTCTGTATTACCTGGTGGCCGCCTGGGAGGAGTGTTTTTCCGGATATGTGGTGGATTATGGAGTTTATCCGGAACAGCGCCGTAAATACTTCCTGCTGCGGGACGCGCATCCTACTTTACAGGACGCCGCTCCGGGTTCCGGGCTGGAAGGTTCGGTCTATGCCGGACTTGAGGCGTTAACGGATGAATTATTAAGCCGGGAATGGCCGCGCGATGACGGGGCGATGATGAAAGTGGACCGCTGCCTGATCGATGCCAACTGGGGCCAGACAACCGATGTGATATATCAGTTCTGTCGCCAAAGCACACATGCGGCGGTACTACTGCCAAGCCATGGACGTTATATCGGGGCCGGTTCCAAACCGATGAATGAATATCGCAAACAACCCGGTGACCGGATCGGGCACAACTGGATGATTCCGAACGTCCGGGGCAAACGGGCGATCAGGCATGCGTTATTCGACGCCAATTACTGGAAAAGTTTCATTCACGCGCGGTTTGCGGTGGCAATGGGCGATAAAAGCTGCCTTTCCTTATTCGGAAACCAGCCGGCTACCCACCAGCTTCTGTCTGAACACCTGACCGCCGAGTACCGGACACGTACCGAAGGCCGGGGACGCAAGGTGGATGAATGGAAAATTCGCCCGGACGCCAGCGATAATCACTGGCTCGACTGCCTGGTCGGCTGCGCGGTCACGGCTTCGATGCTGGGAGCGGCGCTGCCGGAATTCGGGAATGCGGGAAAACCGCTCCGGCCGCGAAAACGGATCGATCTGGGTTCTTATCAACGCGGCCAATTCAATCCGGCGTCCGGCCGACGCAAAATCATGACCCCGTCGACGCCCCGAAAAATGCTGTAAATCCGTCTTTTAACCTATTCCCCGCAAGAAATTTTCATTAAAGACGCTTCCATCCCCAGTTTAAGGGGGTCAAAATTCGCTCCCGTTCCGTATGTATATAGTGGAAAGGCAGTCCCTGCCGAAATCTCAAAGGAGGCTCTATGCAGAAAGAAACACAGACTAATTCACCGTTACAGGAAGCCGCGTCCATTCTCGCCGACGGCATTGTCAGGATGAGAAAGAAAAAAATAACCGTAACCAAATAAAGGAGCATTAAAAATGCGAAATGAGAAACATCAGGAAAAATCCGTTGACCATGAGGTTTTCGACACGATCAGGGATGCGGAGCCGGTGGAATTTTATGGCTTTACCCAGGCCGTAATGGTTACGCCGGAAATGGCGGAAATCTTTCTGAAATACAATACCATGAATCGCGGCGTCAGCAATATAGTCAATCTCCGCTATGCCCGGGCAATGAAAGCCGGACATTGGAAGTTCAATGGCGAGACGATTGTTTTTTCCAGTCAAGGCATACTTCTCGACGGACAAAACCGGCTCAAGGCAATTATCAAAAGCGGCGTGACTGTTCCGATGCTGGCCGTCTACGGAATTGAAACGGAAAATTTCAAGACCATGGACCAGGGCAGCAAGCGCACGACTGGGCAGATACTGAAAATCATGGACTGCGGTAACAACAACACGCTGGCGGCGACCTTGAGGCTGGCATACATCTATCTTTACCTGGATAGCAAAATGGGGAACTCCGGCGGCGACGCCGTGTATCATCAGGTATTGTTGAGTCTGCTTGAACGCTATCCCTCGATCAAGGAAAGCGTGAAAAAGGCCGCGCCGGCACAGCGTCTCTGCAACAGGACAATCGTCGCTTTCTGCCATTTTATCTTTTCTCTGCGCGATCCGCGGGGAGCCGATTTTTTCATCCGGCAAATAATCACCGGCGAAGACCTTCACTCGGGAGATCCCGCCCTGAGCCTGAGGAACGTTCTTATTCAGAATAAGGGTGAAAATATCAAACCCGGCTCAAGGACGCTTATCGCGCTGTTTTTCAAGGCATGGAACTATTTCCGCAGGGAAAAGACTATCAAGAATTTGAGATGGCGCGATACGGAAGCGTTCCCGGAGGTGATTTGAGATGATGTTCACCAGCGATTTGAAAGTAAAAGCACCGTTCAAAGACCTGTTTCCGATTCGGGGCAACATCCTGAATGAAATTGTCAGGGACATGAAGAAGAACGGTTTCGACCATACCCGTCCGATAGTTCTCTGGCAGGGGCATAACTGCACGGTACTCGACGGGCACACCCGCCTGAGGGCCGCCGAGCTTACCGACACTCTTGAAGTTCCGGTTGAGGTAAAGAGCTTCCCTACGGAAGATGAAGCGCTGGAGTATGTCATAAAATGCCAGCGCAACCGCCGGAATCTTTCCGATCAGGAAATACTCCAGTGTGTTTCCGAACTGGATAAGCGGAGAGACAGAACACTGAACTTTGAGGCGAAAACCTCCAAAGCCACACATGTGGCTTTGGGAAAATCGGCAAATGAAACCGCTGAAGTTTTAGGTATCGGCAGGGGCAAAGTCGAAAAAGCGCGTGCCGTTCTCGACAAAGCTCCGGATGAAATCAGAGAAGCGGTCAAATCCGGGGAAATGAGCATCAATCGGGCCTACAACCAAACGGTAAATCCGCCCCAGGGCAGTCCGGAATCATTAGACCGGGCGGCGGAAGAAATCGGCAATGTGGAAAAGGTTTTCGACATCGTCAAAAAGCGCCTTTCCAGGGAACAGATAAAAGAACTTATCGGGCTTCTCCAGCAAGCCGTTTAACAGTCAAAATAAAGGAAAATACATGCGTTACGGAAGCATATGCAGCGGGTCCGTACGACGGACGGCGAAAATGCCGCTTCAAACTTCAGTCGCCAAGGCTCCTTGCGGAAGCGGAAGGAGGACAAGCTGATGCGCTATGGAAGTATTTGCAGTGGAGTAGAGGCGGCGACCCTTGCCTGGGAGCCGTTAGGCTGGAAGCCGGCGTTTTTTGCCGAGGTGGAGCCGTTTCCTTGCGCGGTACTGATGCAGAAGTTCGGGGCTACTAAGCCGAAGCGCGTATTGGAACCGAACGAGGCGGACACGGAAAAAGAACGCAAACAGCGCGAGCTGTGGCAAAAGAAAATCGAAACTTTCCCGGAGGGCGGGACTATTCCGAACCTGGGGGACTTCACGAAAATAGAAAAGGAGGATTATGACGGAGAAATCGACTTGCTTGTCGGCGGTCCAAGCTGCCAGTCTTTTAGCGTTGCCGGGCTTAGAAAAGGCCTTGACGACCCAAGAGGCAACCTCTCGCTTGAGTTTGCTCGACTTGCTCACAAACTGTGTCCACACTGGCTGGTATTCGAGAATGTCGTGGGGCTCCTGTCTCAGGGAAAAGGCCGGGCCTTCGCTGAAATATTATCAGCTTTCTGCGGCTGGGAACTTGAAGTTCCTGTACTCGGAAAAAGAAAAAACGGAGAGCTTGTCAGAGGCTGGAAAAACTCCGGAATCGTCACCCCGGCGCCCGGAGGCTACGGGCTGGCATGGCGAACTATTGACGCTCAATTTGTGCGAGTGGACGGGTATCCGAGAGCTGTCCCTCAAAGACGAAGGCGTCTCTTCCTTATCGGAAGTCTTGGAAGCTGGGAACGTGCCGCGGCGGTACTTTTTGAGCCCGGCTGCCTGTCAGGGGATACTCCGCCGGAGCGAAAAACGCAAGAGGGAATTGCCCGCAGCCTTACGGCAAGCGTTGGAGGCGCAAGCGGCAAAGAACAGCAACATACCTTCGTCGGCGAAAACGGCAGGCCCTTGAATGCATTATGCGCGGCGCATGGTCAGGGCAACGCGGAAGTCTGCGAAGATAAATCACCGACTCTGAACTGCAACCATGAAGCTCCGATTCTCTACAACAGCATCAGGATGAGGGAGGGCGGCGGAAAGGGCGGGAAGGGTCCGTTGGTCGGGAATGATATTTCCCACACGCTTCAGACGCAAAATGACCAGACGATAATCTGCCGGGAAAGCGGCCAGGGGTTCTGGTTGGAGGATAAGGTTTCCGGGACTGTCAAGGTCAACGGGGCGGAACCGACGACGGTGGTTTGCCTGAACAACCGCCCACATGAATTAAAAACGGAAGAACAAATTCTCTATCCGCTCAGGGCTACCGACTACAAACAGCCGCCGATTGTCTGCTACGAAAACCATCCGAACGATTCCCGGATAAAGGAACTTACGGAGGGAGTATTTCCCCCGGTAAACGCACATGCCGGGACCGGTGGTAACAATTTGCCCCCTGGTGCGGGTGGCGGGATTCCTGCCGGGACAGGGGCAAAAAGCCGGAAGCGTCGGATACGAGGAAAACCTGGCTCCGACGCTGCGCAGCGGATGCGGCAATTACGGCGTACTCAAAAGCTATGCGATAGCCGAAAACATCATCAACCGCAAAGTCAAAAACGGCGGCAACGGAACCGGGGTAAAAGAAGAAATTCAATACACGTTGAACACGGTTTCCCCGCATGGGGTCGCCTATAAATCCGTGGTTCGCCGGATGATGCCCGTTGAAGCCGAAAGGCTGATGGGTTTTCCCGACAATCACACCCGGATCGCCTGGAACGGCAAAGGTGAAGATGAATGTCCGGACGGAGCCCGATACAAAGCCTGCGGCAATGCTTTCACCGTGAACTGCGCCCGCTGGATAGGCATGAGAATTCAAATAATAGAGGATTTTTGCAATGAGCGAACTTGAACAGAAAATCAAAGACAACGCGTCCGGGCCGAAATCGGCGGAAAGCGACGGCCAGAAAGTCGAACAGCATTCGCTAACTGATCAGATCGCGGCCGACCGCTATCTGAATTCGAAACAGGCGATGAAGAAGCGCACGCCAGGATTCAAGATTACCAAAATGTGTCCTCCGGGAGGCATTTTTTAGTGAAACCCAACGGCAAATATCTTTACTATCCTGACGGCAGGCGGATGGAAATAAAAGCCTCGCCCCGTCCGGTATTCCAAGCGCGCAGGATTTCCGGCTGGAACCGGCAGGTGACGGCGCGATTTGACGCGGCGCAGACCACGCACGATAACCGCCGGCACTGGGCGGCGGCTGAAAACCTGAGCGCCGACGCGGAAGCCACGTCTTCTGTCAGGCAGATTCTGCGCAACCGGGCCCGGTACGAGATTTCGAATAACTCGTATGCCAAGGGCATTGTGCTTACCCTGGCAAACGATGTGATCGGCACCGGGCCGCGGCTCCAGATGCTGACGGATTACGACGAACTCAATCGGCAGATTGAACAGGATTTCATGCTGTGGTCGGTGGCGACGCGGCTGCCGGAAAAACTCCGTACCATGCGGATGGCGCGTTGCCAGGACGGCGAGGCGTTCGCGGTTATGGGGACGAACCCGCGGGTAATGCATGAAATCAAACTCGATATCATGCTGATCGAAGCCGACCAGATCACCAGCGGTTTCGGGATTGCGCTGGACAGCAATGAAGTCGATGGAATTACTTTTGACGCTTTCGGCAACCCGGATGCGTACCGTGTTTTGAAGCAGCATCCGGGCGGCACCCAGTTCAGCCGTTATGACGAAGCGGTGGTGATTCCGGCGGAGGCCATGCTGCACTGTTTTCGCATGGACCGGCCGGGGCAGCATCGCGGAGTGCCGGAGCTTACCCCCGCGCTGCCGATTTTTTCGCAACTGCGACGCTTCACGCTGGCGGTACTCACCGCAGCGGAAGCGGCGGCGGATTTTGCCGGGATTTTGTACACGGACGCGCCGCCCAACGGCGAAGCCGACGATGTCGATCCGATGGCGCTGGTGGAGCTTGAACGCAATATGCTCCTGACCATGCCCGGCGGCTGGAAAATGGATCAGCTCGACCCGAAACAACCGGCCACCACCTATGCGGAATACGTGGACAAGTTGATCGATGAAGCGGTACGCTGCGTGTTGATGCCGAGCAACATCGCCAAGGGAAATTCGAGCGGCTACAACTACGCATCCGGCAGGCTTGATCACCAGGTTTATTTCAAGGCCATCCGGGTGGACCAGTCGTTTATAGCTTCGGTGATTCTGGATAGGATTCTGATGGGCTGGCTGCGGGAATACAGTCTCCTGAATCCTATGGCGTACCTGATTTTTCGTCGCCCGCTCCCGCCTCACGCCTGGTTTTGGGACGGGCTGACGCACGTCGATCCGCAAAAAGAGGCACGTGCCCAGGATATTCGCCTCAAAAACCATTCCACAACCCTGGCAAACGAGTATGCGCTCGCGGGCCGGGACTGGGAAGCGGAAATCAGGCAGAGAGCTCGTGAAAAGAAACTGATGAAAGAACTCGGATTGACCGATGAAGACGCAACCCCTTCACAAAATAACCACGATGAAAAAGAGGAGGACGATATGGATGATGAATAAAAAATAGCTTCCAGGCAATGCCGGGCGCGGCATGGCAAAACGAGGCAAGGCAAGGTGAATTTTTAATCAACAAAAAGGAAAAACAGGACATGGAAGAATTTCTCATTATCGAAGCGGCAAACGGCAACGGCAACCCGAAAGTGGCGGGGCTGGCCTACGGCGGCGGCAAAATGAACCTCCCCGGCTGGAAATACCCGGTGGTGGTCGATCTGGCGGGGCTGGAAATCCCGGAACAGGTGCCGCTCCTGGCGAACCACGAAAACAAGGTGGCGTCCCGGGTCGGCATGGTCGCGGCGAAAGTCGTGAACAACACGCTGGAAATCGAAGGCGACATCGTCGCCAAGGGCGATCAGGCGGACGACATCGTCGCCCAGTCCAAGGCCGGGGCCGACTGGCAGTTGTCTATCGGCGCCGAAGTCAAAAAGTCCGAACTGGTCAAAGGCAAACGCACTGTCAACGGGCAGGAGCAGACCGGGCCGTTTTACCACATCGGTGAATCGACTTTGAGGGAAATTTCGGTGCTGCCGTGCGGCGCGGACAGCGGTACGAAATTAAAGGTCACGGCCAGTTTCAATATCGGCGAAGGCCCTGAAGAAATAAAGGCCGAAGAACAAATTGAAGAACAACCTCAAAAAAAGGAGAAAACGTCTGTGGACAAATCCAAAAAAGAAACCCCAAAACCCGACAATCCCGAAGTCAAAAAAGAGCAGCCGAAAGCGCCGGAAAAGACAGAAGCCGCGGCGGACGTTGCTCTTCTGGCGATCCGGGAAGAACGCGAGCGCGTGGGGAAAATCCAGGCGATCTGCGCCGGCGAATACGCCGAGCTCGAACGCCAGGCCATCAGCGCCGGGTGGAGCCCGGAGGAAACCTCGCAAAAAGTCCTGAAGGCGCTGCGGGAAAACCGTCCGGCGGCCGACGTGAACATCATCGTCAAACGCCAACCCCAGGGAGCGGAAATGCGCAAAACCCTGGAAGCGGCGATGTGCCTGCGGATCGGCATTCCGGGAGACACCCTGCTTGCCGAATACGGTAATGAAACCGTGCATCGCGGCGACGAGATCAGCGACATGTCGGTCCGGCAGTTGCTGGTCGAATGTATGGCGATGGAGGGTATGGACGCGCCCCGGGCGTTCGGCAACGAAACCATTCACGCGGCGTTTTCGACCGTGAGTTTGCCGGGTATCCTGAGCAATGTGGCGAACAAAAAGTTGCTGCAGAGCTACCAGGCGCAGCCGATCATCGCGACCAAACTGTGCAGCAGCGGCGACCTCAACGACTTCAAGGAAAACGAGCGCTTCCGGCTGACCGACGCCGGGGATTTACAGCCGATCGGGGCCGACGGCGAGATCAAGGAAGGCGGTTTCACCGAGGAAAAAGCCACCAATCAGCTCGAAACCTACGGGAAAAAGTTCTGCCTCACCCGCAAAATGGTGATGAACGATGATCTCGGGGCGTTCATGAAAGTGCCGGTCGCGATGGGCAACCGGGCGGCACGGCTGATCGACCAGCTCTTCTTCAAACGGCTGCTGTCCAACCCGGAACAGCGTGACGGCAAGAAGCTCTTCGCAACAGAGCACCTGAATCTGCTGACCGGAGCGACAAGCGCCCTGAATCCCGAAGGGCTGCGCCTGGCGGTGCAGATGTTCCTCGACCAGGTTGACGCCGATGGCCAGCCGATCAACATCGAACCCAGGTTCCTGCTGGTGCCGACCGGGTTGAAACACACGGCGATCGAACTGACCAAGGGGGCGACCTTGGTGATTGCCGGAGGCGACGCCACCGCGGGGACCATTCCGACGATTCGTCCGGCGCTGAACGCGCTGGTCGATGAAAATCTGGTCGTCGTAAGTTCGCCGTATCTCTCCAACGTCACCTACGACAACGCGAGTTCCACCGCCTGGTATCTTTTCGGTGACCCGCAGGCCGTGGACACTTGGGAAATCGGGTTTTTGAGGGGAAAACGCACTCCGACAGTCGAGCGCGGCGACACCGATTTCAACACGCTGGGACTGTGGTTCCGGGTCTATTTCGACCTCGGCGTCCGCGAGCAGGATCATCGCGGCATGGTGAAATCCGCTGGTGTGTAATTTTTAATTTTTAATTTTTAATTCTTAATTATTTTGGAGGTTTTTATGCTTGCGAGGTATGTACAACGAGGACACAGCATCGATTATACGCCCGAAGCCGACGTGGCGGCGGGAGATGTGGTAATCATCGGCGATCTGGCCGGGATCGCCAAACTGGACATCAAGGCGGGAGCGCTCGGAGCCCTGGCGCTGGTCGGGGTGTTCGACATTCCCAAAGCGACCGGTGAAGGCACGGCAATTGCCGCCGGAACCATCGTCTTCTGGGATGCTGAAAATTCACAGGTAACCACCACCGCCGGGGACAACAAGTATCTCGGCAAAACCGTCATCGCTTCCGGTGACGATGCGGCCAATGCTCGGGTGATTATCAACGTTTCCCGCGATGTGCCGATCAGCGCGACAGATGCGATTGCCGATCCTGAAGCCAGCGCCGAGGACATCGACGACCAGTCCGGCGGTACGGCCAGCGGCGTTCACCAACTGGCGGCGGTTGGCGACACTTCCGGAGCCGACCAGTCGGGCGCGATCAACAACAACTTCGCCACCATCAGCGCGGAATACAACGCCCTCAAGGACGACGTCGAGGCCAACAACGGCAAACTCGACTCCATTCTGGCGGCGCTGCGGACGCTGGGGCTGATCGCGACTGAATAATGGGTATGCTGAAACAAGGTATCGCCTGGCTGGAATCCCAGCGGAAAACCCACCTGACCGTGCCGGTAGTTTACCGGCGCGGCGGGGACTCCGCCGGGGTTCCGGCGACCATCGGCAAAACAGTGTTTAAAGTCACCGACGATTACGGTCGTTTCCAGCATATCGAGAGCCGGGATTACCTCATCAGCGCCGCCGACTTGGTGTTGAATAACACACAAGTTCTGCCCGAACCGGGTGATGAGATTGTCGAGGACGGTTTCATATATGAGGTAATGGCTCCCAACGGCGAACCGGAGTGGAGATACTCGGACAGTTACCGACAGACCCTGAGAATACACACAAAATATATCGGAAAGGAGTGATCACATGTCAAAGAAAAACGAAATAGTAAAAGTCCCGTTTTATGGGGATGAGATCGTAGTAATCGAAGAAAATGGCCAGCGGTATGTTGGCATGAAACCTATTGTTCAAGGTATCGGTCTTGACTGGGATAAACAGCAGGAACTTATCAAAAGAGACCCTGTTCTCAGTTCAGTTACCACCATTACGGGGGTAACTGGAAAAGATGGAAAAACATATCAGATGATTTGTCTTCCATTGGAATATTTGAACGGTTGGTTGTTTAAAGTTCCGGCCTCCCGTTACAAAGGCTGGAAACGCGAAGCCATCATCAGGTACCAGAAGAAATGTTACCTGGCTCTCCATGATTATTTCATGCACGGCGCCGCCGTCAATTCCGCCATAAGCCTCGAACAAACCACCGCTGTACTGAAAAGACTGCTGGACAAACTTGACCGGAAAGACGATGTCATCCGGGAGCTTGACCGGGAATGCCGGAACCAGCGGGAGATTATCGACGCGGTAACTTCCGGCGCGGTTTACGGGGACGTCAGCCCGGTTACGGGGAAGAGAAAACTCATTCTCGTTCGTCAGCATTTCAGGAGTTATGCCGAACCCAAGGTCAGAAAATCCAGAAATTGCATGCAAATGATGTTCGACTTTTTCACAGGGGGAAAATAACCATGCCAAACGGAAACGACAATCCGGATCTGAAAGACATCTGGACTGTGATCAATGAGGCCAGACGCGAATTAGCCGAAGTCAAGGGGATGCTGAATATACACTTCTCGGATCAGAATATCCATCATCATCCGCCGTGCCATCCCGCCGAGGAAATCCGCCGGACCATGCTCTCGGCGGCGGGCGCGGCGCTCCTGGCATTGCTGGCCGCCATCGGCTCGATTATCGCCAATGTAGTGAGGTGAATTATGCCGCTGCTTATTGACATAGCCGACGCCGTGGCGGCGGAACTGAATGCCGCGGAGCTTTCGTTGGACTTCACCGCCGAGGTCAATCTGAAGCCGGAATTCGAGCTGAAAGACCTGAGGGAACTCAAGGTGACGGTGGTTCCGAAGTCGCTCAAGTTTTCCGGGGCGACCCGGTTGGAATCGGCAAAAGAAGTGCAGATCGATATTGGTGTGCAGAAAAAAACCGCCGACCCGGAGCAGTTGGCGGCCTTGCTGCAACTGGTCGAGGAAATCGCCGGGATTTTCGACCGCAAGCGCCTGGCACAATACCAGAAAGCGGTGTGCATCGGAATCGAGAACGAGCCGGTTTACGATCCTGAACACCTGCGGCAGTACCGGCAGTTCACCAGCGTCGTCACGTTGAAATTCCGGGTGACTTGAGATGATCAGAATGCGGGGGCGTTCCCGGTTCAACGCCCGGAAAGTCAGGAAAAAGGCCGAAGCCGGGACGTTCAAAAGCCTGAACCATGCCGCCGCCGCAATCCGGCTGACCGCCAGGCACAGCATCCGGCGCAGCCCGAAGGAATCCGCCGCCGGCACCCCGCCGCATACCCGGCGCGGACTCCTGAAACGAGCCTTGCTCTACAAGGTGGATAAGGCCAAAATGTCGGCGGTGATCGGTCCGGCTTATTCAGTCGCGGGGCGTTCCGGCAGCGCCCATGAATTCGGGGGCAAATACTACGGCAGAGAGTACCCGAAACGTCAATTTATGGGGCCTGCTTTGAGGGCAAATGAACGACGCATTTCGAGTTTTTGGCGTGGGTCAATTAAGTAACCATTGGAGGTTGGTATGTACAAAATAGGATTTGAAGCAAAGATTTTTTATGGTACCGCGGGGACGACCGCCTCGACGGAACTGAAACATGTCGCGGAGTCGGTGTCATTGAACATCGAAAAAGGCAGCGCCGAGGTAGCAGTCAGGTCGTCCGGCTGGAAAAAAGTTCTCTCCGGACTCAAGGACGCCTCGGTGGAATTTACCCTGGCCGGGGATACTTCCGACGCCGGGTTCCTGGCGATCCAGAACGCGTTCTTCAATGACACGGCGATTGCGCTTTTTATCGCCGACGCGGAAACCGGCGGAGTCGGGCTGGACGCCGATTTCGAGGTGATTTCATTCAACCGGACCGAGGATCTGGAGGAAGTGATCAACTATGCGGTAAGCGTCAAACCGTCCGCCAATTCCGAGCGCGAACCGAGCTGGGAAGGCGGAGCATCGGGAGGATGATCATGAAATGCTTCAAGGATAATCAGAACCGCAACTGGACGATTGTGGTGAATGTCGCCGCGGTTAAACGGGTGCGGTCGCTGCTGGATATTAATCTGCTGGATGTGGTAAAGCTCGATGAAAAGAACCGTCCGAACGTGGACTTGCTCGAGCAGTTGGCGTCCGATCCGGTGCTGTTGTGTGACGTCATCTACTGCATCTGCAAACCGGACGCCGACGCGCAGAACATTTCCGACGAGGATTTCGGGGCTGCGATGGGCGGGGACGCCATTGAGCATGCCACCACCG
>JAQULZ010000087.1 GCA_028718375.1 Victivallaceae bacterium
TTGACGACACAAGCAAAACACGCGCCGACTCCGCAGCACATCAGGTGATCCAAACTCAATTCTCCGTCCGGATAGCCCGTCTCCTGCAGCAGCTTCGCCAGCGCCAGCAGCATCGGCGTCGGGCCGCAGGCGTAAAAACGGATTTTTTTGTCCTTATTCGTTTCCAGCACCGGGGCGATCAGTTCGGTGACGAAACCCCGATGACCGCAGGAACCGTCATCCGTCGCGGGGCGTACTTCAAAACCGGCCGCCGCAAATTCGTCGGCCAGGATCAGCTCGGCGGCGCAGCGCGCCCCGAGCAGCAGCAATCCCTTGGAGCGGCAGCGCCGGGCCAGCAGATAAGTCGCGGCCGAACCGTATCCCCCGGCGACGATTACCGGAAATTCATCCGTTCCGGGTAAAGAATAAGGATTGCCCAGCGGCCCCAGCAAGTCACAGACCGTTCCCGGCGGCAGGGCGGCCAGGGTTTCCGTTCCCTTCCCGACCACCTTGTAGATAACGGTCAGCAAACCGTCGTCGGAAACGTCGCAGATGCTGAACGGCCGCCGCAGAATGCGGTCTTGCAGCTTGGCGATCCGGACGTGCACGAATTGCCCGGGCTGCGTTTTCCGGCAAATTTCCGGCGCATAAAACCGGACGGCGTAATAATCGCCCTGAAGTATGCGGTTGCTGACTATTTCACCGATGTTCATCTCTGAATCCCGTCAATACCATATTTCAGACTTAATTTACTATCGAATAATAAATTCGCAAGGCCAGGTTGCCGAACGGACTTGTTTTTGCCTCCGGCCGGCGTATAGTGAAGTAATACCGATTTGCAAGGAGCAGTAAAAATCGGAATTATTGCGGATGCCGGAAGCGTTAAAACGAACGGTGCGCTACCGAGGCAGCGACGGTTCGTTTTGGCGCCAAACGGCACCGCAAGAATCCGACCGTACACGGCAGCATGCTTTTGGGCTCGTTCACCGGCAAAAAGAATGGTGCGATAGACCTATCGCTCATTATTTTTGCCGGCAACTCAGCCTCAAAATCAAAGCTGTTTTTACTTGCTCTTAGATCAATTCGGTATAACGGATAAGTTATGAAAGGGAGGAAATAATTATGGCGGTAAAAAATAAAACTGTAGCGGTGCTGGGAGCTTCGCACAAACCCGAGCGTTATTCAAACAAGGCAGTACGTTCACTCAGCAGATCCGGGTATGAGGTTATTCCGGTGAATCCGGCCGGCGGCATTATCTGCGAGTTGCCGGTAGCGAAGCGGCTGGATGAAATAAAAATCCCGGTTGATACCCTGAGCATCTATGTTAACGCGCAATTATCCTCCAGCTTGAACGCCGCAATTCTGCGGCTTAAACCGGAACGCGTAATATTCAATCCCGGAACTGAAAATCCGGAATTGGAAAAAGCCCTGACCGACGCCGGCATAAGGGTCATCCACGCCTGTACCCTGGTATTGCTGGAAACCGGACAGTTCGAAACCGCCCGGTGCTGAAAATAAAACCTTAGGGAACCTCTAATACCAATTTGCAATCATTGCTATATCTGGTTCTTCGCCGGTTTATGACATAAGTCGGGTTCTCGTTTTTGTCAAGTTCCATCCAGCATCCGGATGATTCGCAATCTTGTTGACCTTACAGGCTTGACTCGACACTAGATGAATATCCCTTTCAGGGATAAATCGGATTTCCTTACTGCTCAAAAAAAACTTGCACACGGCGTTATTCTGTCAATCATTTACTGATGATATTACCCAGCAGGCCGCGTACCCGGGTATCGTGCAGCCGGTGAGCGATACCGATCAATTCGAGATCATTATAGGTATCCTTTTCCAGCAGGGAATCATCGATTATTTCGCCGCGGTGAAACTGCTGCAGCGTCCAGGTTTTTACTCCGACGGCATCGAGTTCCCGGCGCATGGCATGCAAGTCGGCTTCGGCAAGCAACGCCTTGTGCACCGTGGTCCGCACCTCGACCGAAATATTGTTGTCCAGGGCGAATTTGATGACCTGCAATGCCCTTTCGCCGGGATCCGGCAGGTCGCTGCGAACCAGCTCGCGGTATTTGTCCAGGGGCGCTTTGTAATCAACGCCCAGGGCATCGAGACCGGCTTTATCATGGAGCTCGAAAACCTTTTCCGGAAAGCTGCCGTTGGTATCGAGTTTTACCAGAAAGCCCATTTTCTTTATTTCCCGGACGAAAGATAACAGCGGCTGGCGCAGCACCGGCTCACCGCCGCTGATTACGACTCCGTCAAGTTTTCCCCGGCGTTTGGCGAGAAAGTCAAAAAAAGTCTTTTCACTGATCAGCGGCTGACTTTCCGGATCGAAAACCAGGCACGGGTTATGGCAGTAACCGCACCGGAAATTGCACCCCCCGACAAAAACCGCACAAGCCATCTTTCCCGGGAAATCAACCAGGGTAAATTTTACCAGACCGCGAATATTCATTTCTCCGTATTCCCGCCTTGACTACGGTACTGCCCGCACCAACGACCGCTAAATAATCTCCGGCAATACAGCCTCAGGCCACCTGTTTGCAGGCTTTACTGACGGCAGGGCCGACCAGATAGGTTTTCCGTTCCTTGAATTCTTCCTTTTTGCCTTTGTTCCAGTCCGCTACCGGCCTGAAATAGCCTACGACCCGACTGTAGATTTCGGTTTTTTGTCCGCATTTAGCCATAACTTTTCTCCTGTTTTGGGGTTATTCTTATCCGCCCGAAGGCGGGGGATAAATTCATTCAGCTCACACCTTTTCCTTTTCCGCCTCCAGGGGGCACTCTTCGTGACTGCCGGGGATATAACCGTGAACCGGACAGATGCTGAACGTCGGGGTGATGGTGAAATAAGGCAGCCGGTAAGTATTGGCTACCCGTTTTACCAGCGCCGCCACCTGATCCGGGTCTTCGATGCGTTCCCCGATGAAGCCGTGGAAAACCGTTCCCCCGGTATACATTACCTGAAGCGGATCCTGCAAATCCAGCGCCTCAAACAAGTCGTCGGTGTAACCTACCGGCAACTGGCTTGAATTCGTATAATACGGGTTGGTGTCGCCGGCGCAGATAATATCCGGGAACCGTTTGCGGTCGAGGCGCGCCAGCCGGAAACTCGTGCCTTCCGCCGGAGTCGCTTCAAGATTATAGATATGACCGGTGCTTTCCTGGAAATCCTGCAGTTTATTGCGCATGAATTCCAGTACTTTCAGCGCGAACGAGTTCCCTTCCGGGTCGCAGATCGAACAGCCGAGAAAGTTCAGGCAGGCTTCATTCATCCCTACCAGGCCGATAGTGCTGAAATGGTGGTCCAGACCCGGCAGATAGGTTTTGGTATAGGGCAGCAGATCGTTTTCCAGGTACCGCTGCACCACTTTGCGCTTGACTTCGAGCGACTCCATGGCCAGGATCATCAGGTTGCCGAGCCGGGCGAAGAATTCCTTTTCGTTTTTGGCGATGTAGCCGATCCGGGGCAGATTGATGGTGACCACGCCGATCGAACCGGTCTGCTCGCCGGCGCCGAACAGGCCGCCGGTCTTGTTGCGCAGTTCCCGCACGTCCATCTGGAGGCGGCAGCACATGCTGCGGACATCGCCCGGGTTCAGGTCGCTGTTGATGAAATTCTGGAAATACGGCAGTCCGTATTTGCCGGTAACCGCGAATAACAGCCGCGCGTTTTCGCTGTCCCAGTTGAAATCCTTGGTAATGTTGTAGGTCGGGATCGGGAAGGTGAAAATCCGGCCGTCGCAGTCTCCCTGACTCATGACTTCCAGGAAAGCCTTGTTAATCAAATCCATTTCTTCCTGGTAGTCGCGGTAATATTTCCCCTCCTGGAACTGGCCGCCGATAATTACCGGATTGTCTTTCAGGTCTTCCGGCACCACCCAGTCGAAAGTCAGATTGGTGAACGGAGTCTGCCCCCAGCGGCTGGCGATATTCAGCCCGAAAACAAACTGCTGAATGGTTTGTTTGATGCTCCGGTAAGACAGCCCGTCCTCGCGCACGAACGGCGCCAGCAGCGTGTCGAATGAACTGAACGCCTGCGCGCCCGCCCATTCCGTCTGCAGCGTGGACAGGAAGTTTACGATCTGTCCCAGCGCCGTGTCCAGATGCCGGGCCGGACTGGCGCTGGCCCGGCCGCCGCGCCCTTTGAACCCTTCCTGGAGCAGCTGGCGCAGACTCCAGCCGGCGCAGTAACCGACAATGCCGCTGGAAAGGTCATGGAGATGAAAATCCCCGCTGGAATGAGCTTCGGCTATTTCCCGGGAATAGACGTTTTCCAAAGTATAATGCGCGACCACGCTGCCGCTCACGTGGTTCAGCAGACTGGCGTAGGAATAACCGGCGTTGGAATTTTCATTGACCCGCCAGTCTTCGCGGTCCAGATAATCGGCGACCAGTCCCTGAACGTCAATCAGCATCTGTTTGCTTTTGCGGAGCGAATCGTGCTGGGCGCGGTACAGAATATAAGCCTTGGCGGCCTTGGTCAGGCCGCGTTTGATGAACGAACGTTCCACCAGGTCCTGAACGATCTCAATGTCCGGGATGAGGTCGTCACCGTAACCTTGTTTGATCAATTCGGCGAGCACGTCCTGAGAGATGGTGCGGGGAAGTTTGGAGTTGGTGGTGCCGGCTACCTGCAACGCTTTTCCGGCAGCGATGGTTATGCGCTCGAGATCGAATTCTACCACCCGGCCATCACGTTTTCTGATTTGTTTGATTGCATGTTTGACGGACATTTTTACTCTCATCTCCCAAGGTTAAAAAATTGAAAATCAGCTGGCAAAACCGCCCCGCTCAAGTTTTGCCCCGGCCCCGGAATCAATCGACCCGCTCCTTTTTTCTTACAAGTCCTAGAATACCACATAATGTATGGTAGTCAAGTAAAAAACCACAATATATTGTGTTTTTTTTCAAAAAATATGTATTTATTTTTTTATCAGGCACTTACGGCGGGCGGGCGATTCCGGGGCGATTTCTTTCGGACAATTTGCTTTGCGGCATTTGACAAAAAAGCTAACCGGCTTAATGTTAATCAGCGGCAGCTCAGTTTGTTTGATATAATGAGAGCAGGACGGAATTATGGACAGATTTCTTATTATAATACTGATGGTTATTGCCGCAGCCGGGGCCGCGGATTCCGGCAAATCCATTACCGGCACGGTAAAGGTGGATGACAAATTGAATGTACGGGTGAAGCCCGGCAGGGAATATTTTGTCGTGGCGACGCTCCGGCGCGGCGATAAGGTGGAAATTTTCCGGCAGGTGGACGACTGGTACGAAATAGCCGCTCCGTCGGCCAGTTCGGTCTGGGTTGCCGGCCATTTCATGACTGACTCCCGTACCCGCCGCGCGGTCAATCTGCGGGCCGGTCCCAGCAGTGATTACCAGGCTTATCGGACCGAACCGGCGGGAGTGACACTGGAGGTCATCGACCGGACTGGTGATAAAGGATGGTTTAAAGTGAAACCGCCCGTCGGCCTGAAAGCCTGGGTGAACAGCCGTTTTGTCGAGGTTGACGCCGCCGAATTAAAAGCGTTGCAAAGCGCTCAAAATCCGCGTAAATTGATCCTGATCGACAGCGAAACCGGTGATTTTGCGGGATTTCTCAAAAAAGCCGATGATGCCAAACCGCCGTTCATTCTTCCTTTCGTCAAGGGGACTGCCGCGAAAGTTACCCTTTCCGGCCGGATTGTTCCGCTGCGGCCCGGGGCCGTCTATGTGACCCATGCCCTGCTCCTCGAAGATAAACCGGGCAACCTGATGCCCGCCGCCTATCTGCACTGTCAAAAAGCGTCGTTGAACGTCTGGCTGCACAAAATCGTAACCGTGTCCGGCTCCCGGCAGTTGGTCAGCGGCTGGAAACTGCCGGTAATTGAGGTTGACGCGGTCATTCCCGAACCGGAAAAGCCCCGAAAGCCGCAGAAATAAAAGGAATTTCCGTGAAAAAATTACTGCTTGCCCTGGCCTTCCTCTCCGGCGTTGCAAAGGCGCAGCCGCCGCTGCAGCCGCAACTGCCATTGCCGCCGGCGGTCAAACCGCCGGCCAAGAAAATCATCGCCCCGGTAAGTGTCGCAACCCGGGAAAACAATATCCGCAAATTCAAGACTTCGATCATTAAGGTTTTCGCGATGCGCAGCCGGCCCAATTACAATCAGCCGTGGCAGAATTATCCGCAGCATTCCATCACCGGTTCCGGGTTCGTTATTTCCGGAAACCGTATTTTGACCAATGCGCATCTCGTTGCCGACCAGACTTTCCTGATGGTACGCAAGCCGGGAGTACAGAAAAAGTATGTGGCCACGCTGGAAGCCGTGGGACACGAATGCGATCTGGCGATATTGAAAGTTGCCGACCCCGAATTTTTCAAGGACGTGAAACCGCTCAAACTCGGCGATCTGCCGGAATTGCAGACTTCCGTAGTGGTGATGGGTTATCCGGTCGGCGGCGATAACATTTCGGTTACCGAAGGCATTATTTCCCGGATCGAGCCGATCGTTTACTCCCATAGCGGCCGGCGGCTGCTGGCGGTCCAGATCGATGCGGCGATCAACCCCGGTAACAGCGGCGGCCCGGTATTGCATAACGACCGGGTCGTCGGAATCGCGTTCCAGGGGTTGTCGCAGTCGCAAAGCATCGGCTACATGATTCCGGTGCCGGTAGTCAGGCATTTCCTCAAAGACGTCGAAGACAAAAAAACCGACGGTTTCCCCCATGTGCCGTTTGCCTTTGCGGAAATGGAAAATCCCGATTTGCGGGCCTGGGCTAAAATGAATTCCGGTCAGACCGGGGTCATAATCTGTTCCCTGCCGCCGGAGGTGAAGGCCAGCGGGGAATTCAAAGTCGACGACGTCATTATGGCGATCGACGGCATTCCCATTGACAATGACGCCACCGTTAAGTTCCGCAATGATGAAGTCATCTATTTCGGCTATCTGATCTGGCGCAAATATATCGGCGATAACTGCAAATTTACCGTTCTCCGCAACGGCCGGGAAATCGCCGTCGATTATCAGTTGCGCCGTTATAAAAGCCTCGTTCCCCGCCGGGTATTTGATAAATTGCCCACCTATTATTTTATTGGCGGTTTGCTCTTTGTGCCGTTGTCCATCAATCATCTCGATAAATACCAGCCCTGGTATAACGGCCCGATCGATCTGGTGTATGAAGTCATCCACGGTAAGGTGAGCAAAGAACTCCAGCAGATTGTGGTCTTGTCGCGCGTACTGGCCGCGGAGGTCAACGTCGGTTATCAGCATTTGGGCGCGGTTATCGTGGAAAAAGTGAACGGCAGAAAAATCCGGGATTTGAAACAGTTGATCGCCATGATCCGGCAGACGGAAAAAGGGTTCATCATTTTTCAACTCAAAAACAAAACCAAAATAGTGCTGGACCTTGAGAAACTCCGGAAATCCACCCCGCTGATTATGAGTCTTTACCGGATTCCCGCCGACCGCAGCCCTGACCTGCGCGAAACGCTTACGAAACCAGTCCGCTTCGGCCCGTTTAAAGAAAACAACGGACAAAACCCGAACGTATCCGGAAGTCAGTCGTAAACTTCAATGTTTACGCTCAGTTCGCCGGAGTTATCCAGATAATCGTCCCATTCGTAAGGTCCCAAATATAAAACGCCGCTGTTGTCGGCCTGGAAAGTTATCTGGCTTCCGATGTAATATTCCTTGGTGCCGATTTTGGCCAGCAGGCAGCCGGGCGCACCTGACCGTTTGCTCTTAACGGGAATAACTTTCTTCGAATTGCCGGCAGAAACCGACCAGCGTTTTATTTTTCTGACGTCGTAGGCGGTATAGCCCTCCGGGTCACAGGTCGGAAAACCGGCTACGTCTCCCATGCTCCAGGTACC
The DNA here is from genome assembly GCA_028718375.1 of Victivallaceae bacterium. GTDB lineage: Bacteria > Verrucomicrobiota > Lentisphaeria > Victivallales > Victivallaceae > JAHOYW01. The sequence continues at coordinate 7,850 of JAQULZ010000087.1, forward strand.
CCGGGCGGTAATCCGGATCATTTTGCCGGCTCTGATTTTTATCCAGGTGTCCGTCCACGGCACGTTAGCCGGAACCGCGACCGATCTGGTGATATTCGAAACCGCATAACGCGAATCCTTGGGATCAAACTTGACGTCCGTAACGGAATCAAGTTTTTTCGCCAGTAATTTGTCCAGATCGATCTCAATTCCTTTATCGGTAAATTTCATCAGGGCAATGATCGCATCCTCTTCCTCGGGGTTGAAACTCCTTATCAATTGATTCAGGATGATCAGGAGGTGGCGATTCATACTGGTATCGGAATCATTGATGTGATCCCGGGCTTGGGACAGCAGCAGCAGAAAGTCCTTTTCCTCCATTTTGCGCCGGGGAGGATCAATCGGGATGGCAAACTTCAGTTTCCCGCGCACCAGCAGTACCTCGCGGCGGTGCGGAATCAGATGATTGGCAAAATTGAGCAGCAGCAACCCCATGGAGTCTTTACCGTTTACGGCCAGTTTCTGTTTGGCGAGCCGCAAAGCGCTTTCGCCCAGACGCTCCATGGTAATTTTGGGCAGCGGGTAAGTAAGAGAACGGGAATAATTGTAGGATCCCTGGCCCCGCAAACCGTTGAGCAGGGGAACCGAAAGCAGACAAAAGATTACGATTTTTCGGGCTGGAGACATCTTGGGAATATCCCGTTGAAAATTTTTTTTACCCTTGTGAATATAATAATAATATTACTTTTGAAAAATTTGTCAAGAAATAACCGCCCGGTATAACAGATTTATTGAATTTTGCCGTAAATTGCGCCTTGTAAAATATGATTTTCCATGTTAAACTTATTGACAGGCTAAAAAAGAAGTCATTTTATTAAAAAGAAGGAATTTACCATGAAAAAGATGTCGCTTGGAATTTTAGTCTTAACCGCGACTGCCGCGGCCGGTTTTGCCGCGGATGCCGTTACGCCTAAAGAAGCCGCCGCCGTTCCCGGCAAGGCCCCGGCACCCCAAAAGGCCGCCGCCGTTTCCGCAGAAGCTGCCGCGGCGTCAAAAGTCATTAAAGCCACCGTTCCTGTTGCTCCCGAGGCCAATTTCGATTTTCTTCCCGCGATAGTGGCCGAAGTAAACGGCAAAAAGCTTACCAAGGAAGAACTGATCAAGAAACTTTTAGGTCCGATGGGCGGAAAAATACCCAAAGGGATAACCCAGGAAATTCTGCACCGGGCCTCCAAGGAGATGGCCACCCAATATATCCAGTCGACCGCGATCCTCGACGCCGCAATTGCGGCCGGGTTCAAGCCGTCGCCGGAAGGAGCGGTTAAGGAATTCTACGCTTTCCTGAAAAAAGCCCCCGGTTTCCAGGTGGAGCAGATCAAGAAAGGTCTGGCGGCTCAAGGTATGACTATTGAGAAGTTCATCGAAAAAAACAAAGCGAAACAGGCCTTTCAGGAACAAATGGCGGTCAATTCATTCCTGGCAGAAAAGGTGCTCGATAAATCGGCCGTTAACGATGCCGATGCCAAGGCTTATTACGACGCCCATCCGAACGCTTTTAAACAACCCGGTGATTCGAAAGACGCGATGAGAGCCTCCCACATCCTGATTATGGTCAAGAAGGATGCGGATGCCCAAACTCAAGCCGCCGCCAAAGCCAAGGCGGAAAAACTGCTCGCCATGCTGAAGCAAGATCCTTCACGGTTTGGTGAACTGGCGGAAAAGGAAAGCGGGTGTCCGAGCGGCAAAGCCGGCAAGGGTTCTCTCGGCGCTTTTGAAAAAGGCCAGATGGTACCGGAATTTGAGAACGCGGTCATCAACTTGAAACCCGGTGAGCTCAGCGGGATCGTCAAAACCCAGTTCGGTTATCATATTATCCGCCGCGATGCCTTGGAAGGGGCCAAAACCAAAACCTTTGCCGAAGTAAAAGACCAGCTGAAGGAATTCCTGAAACAAAAGAAAAACCAGGAAGCGCTGCTGGCCTTCGTGAAACAGATTACGGAAAAAGCCAAAGCGAAAAATTATATCAAATAACCAGGTATCAGCCTTCGAGTTTAGAAAGCGGCTTTACGGCCGCTTTTTTTATCCGGCGGAACCGGATCAGCTGCCGGCGGGGTGTTGTTTCATTTCATCCACGATCGACTGAAAATCGTCCGGCAGGGGAGCTTCAAAACTCATCAGTTCACCGGTTGCCGGATGGGGAATCTTCAGTTGCCAGGCATGGAGCATCTGGCGTCCCACGTTAAGCAGCCGCCGGCTGCCGTAAACATTGTCCCCGATTATGGCATGTCCGATCGAAGCCAGATGTACCCGGATCTGGTGAGTCCGCCCGGTGAGAATATTCACCCGTAACAAACTGATCAGCACCTCCTCGTAAAACCCCGAATGTAAAACATTATAAATCGTAATCGCCTCTTTACCGTCGCGCGGCACTATCGCCATTTTCTGGCGGTTGACCGGATGCCGGCCGATCATGCTGACCAGTTGTTTAGTCGATTCCCGGGGAATGCCCAGAACCAGGGCGAGATAGGTTTTGGCCACCTTGCGGTCGGCAAAAAATTTTGACAGGCGGAACTGCGCTTCCGGAGTTTTCGCGGCGATCAGCACTCCGGTAGTATCCTTATCCAGCCGATGGACGATGCCCGGACGGCCGCCGGAAGTGTACATCGTGTCCGCCATAAAGGGATAACGCGCCAGCAGCGCATTGACGATCGTCCCGGAGGGACTGCCGTCCGCGGGGTGTACGACCATATCCGGCGGTTTGTTGATGACCAGCATGTTGTCGTCTTCATACAATACCGCCAGGTCGATTTGTTCGGCTATCGGTGCGGTCGATTCGGGTTCTTCGATATCGATTTCCAGTTCCATCCCGGCACAAACCCGGAAGCGCTGGTTAGTACAGATTTCGCCGTTGACGCGGGCTTTGCCGTGTTTGATGTGCGCCTGGAGGAAAGCGCGGGAGCATTGCGGAATAAGACTTGACAGACAGCGGTCGAAACGCAGGCCGTTACTTGCCTGATTAATGGTCAATCTGATGGTTTTGCTGGCCATGTTTTCTCACAAAATGAATTAAAATGAAAATCCCGGCCGGAATCAGCAGCAGCCCGATTACCTGTCCCGGCGTAAATATCCCCAGCCAAAGTTCATTATAATGATAATCGCCCCGGAAAAATTCATCCCCAAACCGCAGCGCTCCGTACAAAACCATATACGCCGCCATAGTAATGCCCCGTCCGGACCGCCGCAGCAGGATAAGCAAAAATACGGTCAGGAGAATATTGCCGCCGGCTTCATACAACTGCACCGGATGCACCGGAGCCTCGGCGAATCTCATGGCCGGTCCTGAGCCTTCCGGATAATGTACGCCCAGCCAGGAATGAGTGATCTTGCCGAAACAGCAGCCGTTCAGAAAACAGCCGATCCGTCCTACGGCATGGCCCAGGGCCAAGCCCGGAGTAAAAACATCCATCACCCGGATCATGTCCAGTTTTGCCATCCGGCAGTAAGTGATAATACCGGCCATCGCCAGGAAAAAGCCGCCGTAAAAAACCAGGCCGCCGTGATCGATCCGAAACACTTCAGGAAAATTGCCGCGAAACTGCGTCGACCAGTTTTCCATAACGTAAAATATCCGGGCGCCGGTCACCCCGCAGATGATCGCGATGAAGGTCAGTGTCGAAGCCTGATTCTCACTCATTCCGGCCCGCTTGCGGTTGAGAGTAATCAGCGCGGCCGCCAGCAGAAAACCGACCGCGGCCATAACCCCGTACCATCTGATAGTCAACGGTCCCAACTGTAAAAATATCGGATGCATTACTCACCTCCCCCGCCGGACGGCAAAATACTCCAGCGCCGCTACCAGGATGAAACCGGCTGCCGCCAGGGCAATCGTCAACCAGACCGTGCTATCCCAAACCGCGGGCAATACGTTCCGGTCGACAAGCACCTTGAGCTGATTGCCGGCCTGTTGATATTTGGCGATTGCAGCGGCTTTTACGGTCAGTACCGCAGTTTTGGTGCTCACCGAATATTCCAGCACTTCCTTCCACGGCCATAGTTTCCACAGAGAGCCGACCATGAACCCGATCAGGGCGGCAACCGTCAGGTCATGAAATCTTTTGAACAGATAATTGAGCAGATGGACAAATGAGCCGAGACCGACTATGCAGCCGGCGCCGAGGAAAAAAACCGTTTTAACGGCATTGCATAATTCTCCTGCGGCAACCCCTTTGCCCAGCGCCGCCAGGATGGCGACGGAACCCCAAACGTATTTGAACTGTCCCATGATCAGCAGCAGGAAGGAACCGGAAATTCCCGGCAGGATCATCGCGCAGATCACAATCACTCCGGCAGCAAAGGACAGCCACCAGACATTGGGGGTGGACACGGGAACCAACGTTACAATCAACAAGGCGGTGACGCCGCCGAGGATAAACACTATCAGGCGGCTCAAACTCCATTGTTTAACTTTTTTAAGTACCGCGATAACCGAAGCTGCCACTAAACCAAAGAAAAAAGCGAAAGTCATGGCGGGATATTCCGTCAACAGGTAAGTGAAAAGTTTGGCGCAGGAACCGAGGGCGATAAAAATCCCGGCGCATAACGCGAGCAGAAATTTCCAGGGCAGGCTGGCGAGCAGTTTCTTTATTCTGAAAGTGAAGAGATCCCGGAGGGTTTCCAGCGAAGCGACCCGGCGGATGGCGTCGATCAGTTCTTCGTAGATTCCCAGCAGAAAAGCCATCGTGCCGCCGGATACGCCGGGAATGACGTTGGCTATTCCGATGGCGATCCCGGAAAGAGTCAAAACCGCATAGTCAAGCAGTGAACGTTTATTTCCGCTCAGCTCCGTTCTGTTCAAATCATTCATATCATTTCCCCATAACCGCCACCAAGGTTTTTTGCCGGCGCGGATTATTGATCTCAATATTCTTAATCGGCAAACTCCAATATAGGGCGGCGCCGGTAAAAATCAAGGAAATAAAAATACCGTTTTATTCTAAATCAGGGTATGAACAGCTTATACCAAGTTGCAATCGTTACTATATCTGGTTCTTCGCCGGTTTATGTCATAAACCGGCGAAGAACCCCATATTTTTGCAACTTGGTATTATATGGCAAGACGGGATTAGATCCAATACTGTTCATTTAATCACCTCTATAGTCTGAAAGATATTAATTTTTACCGACTTGTGCCGACCTTTCTTTTTTACCGGCCAGTTTGACATTTTCCTTTTCACTGCGCGCTGGCGGTG
>JAQULZ010000088.1 GCA_028718375.1 Victivallaceae bacterium
TTTAAGCAGGCGATAATAGACTGTATTGAAAATCAAACAACGGAGGTTTTGCATGAGCTGGAAACACTATTAACATGTCGTTTTGATATATTTAAAGAAGTTAAATTATTAAACTAAAAGAGTATAGATACGTGAATATAATGATACAATAACAAATAACAGTCAAAAATCAACCGGATTGTCAGATGGTATTCTGACTTTTACAAACCTTTCCGATAATACCGCCGCCGAGCAGGAATTCGTCATCGAAAAATACTGCCGCCTGGCCGGGAGTGACCGCCCGGACAGGAACATCCAGAGAGACTTTCAGCCCGTTACCCCGCGCTTCGACCAGAGCGCCGCCGGGCGCACTGCGGTAACGCACCTGCACTTGGCAATGATGCGGCAATTTGGGGGCAGTGCCGTTTTGCCAACTTACCTCATCCACCGAAAAATACCGGGACTCCAAAGCGTCATTTCCGGTAACCAGGGTTATCCTGCCGGAGGCGGAATCAATAGACCGGACATAACCTGGTTTACCCAATGCCACGCCCAAGCCTTTACGCTGACCGATCGTATACTGATGAATTCCTGCATGTCGGCCGACGACTTTATTTTCGCAGATAAAATCTCCCGGGCGCGCTTCCCCGCCGAAAAGCCGCCGCAGCGTTTCCGGAAAAACTTCGCCTGCGACACCGAAACAGGCATCCTGGCTGTCTTTTTTGCCGAAGTTCTTCAATCCCAGTCGCCGCGCCAGCGCCCGTACCGCGGTTTTTTCCAGGTCGCCGATGGGAAAACGCAACCTCGCCAGTTGCCGCTGGCTGAGGCGATAGAGAAAATAACTCTGATCTTTAAGCGCATCAACGCCGCGGCGCAGCTTATAAATGCCGTTGTCCTCGACCATTCGGACGTAATGACCGGTAACCAGTCCTTCGGCACCCAACTTTTCAGCAAATTCCAGCAGCTTTCCGAATTTGATGAAGAGATTGCACCAGGTGCAGGGATTGGGAGTACGTCCCCGACGGTATTCCTCCCAGGCGGGACGGAGCACCAGTTGTTCAAAATCTCCGTAGAGGTCGAGATAATAATGTTTAATTTTAAGTTTTTCCACCACTCCGGCGATGGCGGCCTCATCACTTTCCGTCAAACAGGTTTGAAAACAGGCGAAGGCCGGATTCGGGTGTTTCAGGCGCAGAGTCACACCAATAACTTCATAGCCCTGGCGCTGACTTACGGCCGCGGCTACCGAGGAATCAACTCCGCCGCTCATGGCCGCCACTAACTTTTTCTGCGTCATGCTGCCCTCCGTAGCTGTCGCCGCCGTTATTCCAAAATCACCCAGTCTTCCGGCAGCGAAGCGGTGAATTCCAGTTTTTCCCGGCTGACCGGATGCTGAAACGCCAGCCGGAACGAATGCAGCGCCTGACGCCGCATAACGAGTTTATCCCAGTCTGCCGCAGTTATTCCGCCTCCCCTGATTTTCAGATAAATCCGGTCGTCCGGCCCGTAAAGTTTATCCCCGACTACCGGAAATCCCAGCGAAAAAAGGCTGGCCCGGATCTGGTGCAGACGCCCGGTTTCGGGAATCGCCCGCACCAGGCTATATTTATTTCCGGGCGATACCGGTTCCAGCCGGGTTCTGACGGTAACCGGTACCGCCGCATCCGGCGGCAGGGCGGCGGCAAAAACAAAACGGCGTTTTTTGCGGACGTTGCTGCCCGTATCCTGAATTAAAAAACCGGCGGCGTCCAGCGCTGCGGCAAAGCGGCCGAAAACCAAGGCGCGGTATTCTTTTTCCACCGCGCCGGTTCGGCGGTTGAATGCGCCGGCAAGCCGCGGGCTGCGGACGGCAAGCAGCAACCCGGAAGTTTCGCGGTCGAGGCGGCTGATCAGATGAATTCTGCCGTAACGGCGGCGGAGATGATACCAAAGCGTATGTTTGAAAAACGGCCCGGCCGGATGGCAGGGCAGATCGCCGGGTTTATTGATGACCAGAAGATATTCATCTTCATAGATGACTGAATAGTTGAAATCGACCGGCGGTTCTTCGATATTGAGCGGCAGATAGGTCAGAACATCGCCGGATTGCAAAATTACCCCGAGGCCGCCGGGGCGGCCGTTCAGCAGAATGCGGCCGGCCCCGATTAATTCCCGCCATTTTCCCGGGGAATGATAGGTGAAACGCGCCGCCAGATACCGGTCAAGCGGGATACCGGCAGCGGTGGCATTAAGCTTGGTTTCAATTATTCGGTCGTCCGGATTCATTCGCCGTCATACTGGAAGATCAGCGCCTGCTCGTCGCAATGGTCTTTTTTCGGGCAGTTCGCACAGTCGGTCCAGATTTTCTGCGGGAACATTTCCTTGACCGCCGGATGAAAACCGAGTTTCCGGAAAAAGCCGGTGCGATAAGTCAGGGCGAACAGGCAGAATTTTTTGCGTTTCACTTTGAGCCCGGCAATGATTGCCTCAACCAGGGCGCGCCCGATGCCTTTGCCCTCCAGTCTCGGCGCGACCACCAGGGAACGAACCTCCAGCAGGTCGCCGCCGAAATCCCGGACGGCGCAGCAGCCGCATAATTCCTCGTCCAGCCGGGCGACGACGAAATTCCCGAGATAATATTCAATATCCGCTTCGCTGCGCGGCAGGACAATCTGTTTTTCGGCATAGATACTGAGCAACTTATGGATAGCGGAAATATCCGATTTTTCGGCAGCCTGTACGGTCAACGCGTTTTTCATGGTTCCGCCGTCATTTCCATGAATTGCCCCATCCGGCGGAATTTGTCGTAGCGCTGCTCTTTCAGCTTTTCCGGACTCAGCCGGCCCAATTCCCGCAACTGGTTTTTCAGGGATTTTTTGATCGCTTCCGCGGCCGTCTCGTAATTCTTGTGCGCGCCGCCGGGCGGTTCCGGAATGATTTCGTCGGCGATCCCGAGTTCTTTGAGTTTTTCCGCAGTCAGACTGAGGGCGTCCGCAGCTTTTTCCGCATATTTCCGGTCTTTCCACAAAATCGCGGCGCAGCCTTCCGGGGTAATCACCGAATAGTAGGCATTTTCCAGAATCAGAATCCGGTTGCCGACCCCGATCCCGATCGCGCCGCCACTGCCGCCTTCACCGATAATCAGCGAAATCACCGGCACGGTCAGTGCGAACATATCGCGCAGATTGACCGCAATCGCTTCCGCAATGTGGCGTTCTTCAGATTCCACGCCGGGAAAGGCGCCCGGAGTGTCGATAAAGGTGATGATCGGTGCTCCCGCCTTATCCGCCAACTGCATCAGCCGGATGGCCTTGCGGTAACCTTCCGGCTGCGGCCAGCCGAAATTGCGGAACATGTTTTCCTTCATATCGCGCCCCTTCTGGGTACCGATAATCATGACCTTCCGGCCGTCCAGCCGCGCAAACCCGCCGATTATCGCGGTGTCATCGCGATAACGGCGGTCGCCGTGAAACTCGATGAAATCGGTAAATATCTTTTCCACATAATCAAGCATATAGGGGCGCTTGGGGTGGCGCGCCAACTGAACCCGCTGCCACGGAGTGAGGCTGGCATAGGTTTTCTTCATGAGTTCCTCGATTTTCTGCTGCAGGGAATTCACTTCTTCACTGACATCGATATTGTTCCCCGCGCTGAACTCCTGCCATTCGGCCAGTTTTTTCTCCAGTTCGGCAATCGGTTTTTCAAAATCAAGACACGAGTTAGCCATAAATCAGCACCTTGTTAATTAGCGTTCTTTCATGAATTTCGCGAAACCGTTCAAGTCCCTAAATTTTAACGGCCCGGATTTCTTTATTTGTAACCCATCTTCCGATCGATTTCACGGGCTTTATTCAATAGCTGCTCGGCTTCGGCGGATTGCAGCTTGCCAGCCAGAGACCGGACTGTCTTTTCGCAATTCGTCAGACCTGTTCGGGAAAATCCGGCGACATGTCCGCTCTTAAACAGGACATTGATATAACCGTTATGGTTTTCCGGTTTGTCAAACGCCAGCGGCGCATCGGGACTCGGCCCTTCAATCTGACCGCCAAGATAAATATAACTGCAGCCGGCTTCAGTCAGGGGGCGGCCCGGGAGAACCGCCTTCCGGGATTCGGCAGAAGGACAAATGTAAACGCCGGGATCAGCCAAATAGCCCTTGCTTATCAGCTCATTCAGCCCGGCGGTATTATCACCCGGCGGGAACTGGCCGTTATGATCCGCGGCATACTGTTTCAGCGCCAGTCCGATTGACTTCAGATTGGAAACGCATCTGATCCGGCACGCCTTTTCCCGGGCCTGACTCAATGCGGGCAGCAGCATTCCGGCCAGAACCGAAGTCGTCGCGATATTGGCCTGCGCCCCGCCGGAACTGGCCAGGTCAAAGCCGGAGTTGGTATTTACCATAACGCCTTCATCGTCCAGGCTGATTACCGAAATCATGGCAGACGGGCTCATCACCGAAAACATACAGCTTATTATCGCAGCAGACTGTTTATTCCTGGAATGGAAACTGATCGTTTCAACCAGGTCATCCATAAAAGCGCTGCTGAGATAGGTGAACTGTACCCCATTGAAGTCAAGGCCGCGCGCATAGCGGTTGAATTCCGGCATGGCGGTCAGGCCGTTGCCGGAAGTTTCAGCGTGTTTCAACTGGAGCAGGATTTCAGGAGAACTGGCCAGATAGAGCAGCTTGCCTTCTTCCTTGATCTGTGGACGAAGCATTTCACGAACCTCGACCGGCGCGGTTTTACCGGTATCCATGTTGATCTCCCGCCTCTGGAGGTCTACCTTTATATTCTTATCTTTCATATTCCCGGCCAGCAGGTCGAACGGCACTCCGTCCGTCACCGGAACAATCATGACGCCGCGCATGAACGGTTTACCGGAAGCATCTTTTTCATAAGTGATTACGATCGTCCAAGTGCCGCCAAGTTTATTAAGCAACTGTTCCAGCGGCAGGTTGAATCGCTGCTGGAACTTGACTTCGGCAGTGTTTATGATCATCAATGCGGGCGGGAACAGCTGCGGCACCTCTTTTTTTGCCCATACCCATATTTTTGCGGGATGAAATTGCCCGATTCCCGCATATATTGTGTTTTTCGGTAAAAATTTTAAGTTGAACCGCTCATTCCGCTCCCCGGCCAGCTGCCATAACAGCCCGTTCGGTTTATTTTTCCCGTGATAAAAATAAACTTTGTTACGGAACTGCCGGTCACTGTTTTTCCCGCCCTCATCGATCAGAATCGAGCTGGCGCCATAGGCTTGTAGTTCATTGATTCCCAAAGCCGGCACCAGCATCCTGATACCCTGTGAGAACATTGCCACCTGCATCGGTTTAATGCCTTTCAATTCGGAAGCCAATATACCTTTCTGAATGCTGTCGAACCACTTCCGGACATTTTCATAAAAGTATTTATTATTCTGGAAAGAATAGTAAGTGCCGCCCCGGTCGAGCTTGGCCGTTACCCGGTCAAACACCTGTTTTTCCTGCTGCGCCGCAACTTGTCCCGCCGCGTTTAACGCGGTAAACATGACGGCGGCAACGAATCCGGCAGCAACTGAACTTTTTAAAGCTGTCATAACAAAATTCTTCCTGAATTAGTTGTTTACTCGATAATTTTAACCGGGACCGGTTTCAGTTCATTGGGCAGGATGGCGAAAAGTTCTTCGATGTCCGGATTGGTAAGCCTGATACACCCGTTGCTTGAAGCCTTGCCGATGGTTTCCGGTTCCCAGGTGCCGTGGATGCCCAGGCCGCTTACCTCACGGCTGCATTCCCCGTCCGGAATCAACCGAATCCAGCGGGTGCCCAGAACATTGCCCTTATCCCCAAAGGAGATTTTCCCGGTCGGCGCATACCAGTCCGGATTTTTCCGCTTGCCGCCCGTCTTGAAGATTCCCGTCGGAGTGCGGTTCTGTTTGCCGATGCCGACCGTATAGGCCTTGAAGATTTCCTTCCCGTCGAAAAGATACAATTTCTTTCTGGATTTACTGATGACTATTTTCCAGTCGCCGACGTAAATGTTAAAGGTTTTTCCCAATTCCACATTGGTATCGTTCAACTTCATCCGGTTGCTGCGCTGGACCGCCTCCATGCTGGTGTTATGCTGCATGGCGATTTTACGCAAGCCGTCATTGGGTTTTATCTGATAACTGACCTTTTTTTCGGGAAAAGGAACGTCCGAAAAAAATATTTTAATATTCACCCTGCCGAGCAGGTCAACCGTTTTTTCCCATAACGGATTCTCATCCGGTATCCGGCGGCTGGCGAGAATTCGGTAACCATATTTACGGACCAGTCCGTACTGTCCTTGCGCCTCGGCGGCTTCCGCTTTGGCCAGCAATGCCTCCAGGTCGGGAAAGGAACGGGGTGCGGCAACCGGGAGCTTTGCCGGAGCGGCGGGTGCAGCGGGCGCCGTGGCCGACGGTTTAGTCCGCGCGGGAGCGGAGACCGTTCGGGCTGCCGGGCCCTGCTCCGCAGTTACGGCCGGCGGTTTTTCCACGCCGGCGGGAGCCGGCGAGACGGACCCGCCTGGCCGGTCGGACTTCTTAACGTCCTGTTCTTCCCTGCCGCCCGGAACCCAAAAATACAGGATCGCTGCGACCAACCCGGTCAGGAGCGCGAAAATAATGATCCGGCGCCCTGCTCCGTCCTGTTTCCTGGAATGATATACGGGTTTGTTTGCCTTAAAGGTATAGCCGACCGGGGTCATTTTTATTTTCCGTCTGTTCATTATCCGTAATCTATAGAATATACTATATTTTTTTTATTTTGCCACTCTCAAGACTAAAAAGTTGCATGGATGCCGAATGAGAACTATATTTCTGCATTAATAACAGCGCAAGATAGTTTGGTAGTGTCAAAAATAACATGAAAAAAAATGAAAAAAAGGCGGATGTAACGCCTCCGTGGTCCAGCGGCGGAACACGCTGGTCGCCAATTGAGAATTGGCGAAAGTATGCGCGGCTTGCCGCGCTTGTACAATACCGCTCTCGAAAAGCGATATTTTCAAAAAAGAACGAAGTGTTTTTTTTGAAAATGCTGAGCGGTCGAGCTGGATTCAAACGCATAACGTTACTTTATCGCCACTTCCTTGTCAAGACACAAAATCGAGCTCCTTACAGTCGCTATCTATACGATTTTGGCCGTTGACAAAAAAGCGGCGATAAAGTGAGACGGAAGGTGTTCTGAAAAACAAAAAAACATTTTGTTTTTCAATCAGCAAAATGAGGAAAACGGAAAGATTTACGCAATGAGTTAACAATTAACAAGATGACAGAAAATTAGCGCAAAGTAAATTTTGACAGAACCGATAATTTTTTAGGATAATACCATGAAAAACAAACCTTCTCAACATCCGGTACCAAAGGGGTTTTCCGATGTGGAAGACTTCACGATGAGCGATACCTGGCGGATTTTCAGGATTATGGCGGAATTCGTCGAAGCATTTGAAACCATGTCCCAGCAAGGTCCACTGGTAACCGTTTTCGGCTCGGCGCGAGTTCAGCCGGATTCTCCGGTCTATAAGGAAGCCGAAAAAATGGGACGGCTGCTGGCCGAAAACGGCTACGGCGTGATTACCGGCGGCGGAGACGGCATTATGGGCGGGGTCAATAAAGGCGCTTACGAGGCCGGCGGCAATTCGATCGGACTGAACATCGAACTGCTCCATGAACAAGTGCCTAATCAATACCAGACCCACAGTTTGTTTTTCCGTTATTTCTTCATCCGGAAAGTATGTTTCCTGAAGTATACGCTCGGAGTCATTGTTTTCCCGGGAGGATATGGTACTCTGGATGAATTTCTCGAATCGATAACCCTGGTCCAGACCGGCAAAATCAACCGGATCCCGATCATCGTGGTCGGCGGCGATTTCTGGCAGGACTTGTTTACCTGGTTTCACCATGGTCTGCTCGAGAGCGGCGCTATCGACGAGGCGGATCTGGAGTTGTACAAGGTCGTTCCGGACGCTGACGCCGCGATTAAATATCTGCTCGAGTGTCATCGTTACGGAGTCCAGACAACCGTGAAAGAGTAAGTCGTTAAAGCAGAATCGCTGAGGATAATGGTTTCCAGGTTCCCGGTAATATGCTTTTTTGCTGAAAAATATTGATTTTTTGCGGTTTACCGGTACTTTACAGTTAATTATAAAACGCCTGCAAATCAACAGAATTTCGGAGCAATGATAGATATTCACAGCCACTTACTCCACGGTATAGATGATGGAGCGAGGTCCTTCGCCGCGTCAGTTAAAATGCTTGAGCTGGCCGCCCGGGACGGGGTGACGGCAATTATTGCCACGCCGCATTTTTCTCCCGGCATATCCGAAAAGATGCAGCAGAGGATTGACGAACTTCGGCCGGAAGCGGCAAAATTCAATATTGAATTATTTTCCGGCTGTGAGTATACCTTTTCCGATCTCGACCGCCAGGAAAAACTGATTACGCTGGGGGAGAAAGAAGTTTTCGTGCTGGTCGATTTCTGTTCGTCCTTCGTATCGCCGTTAACCAGACAGTTCCTGTTCGACTGGCAGGTTAAGGGCCATCAAATCATCCTTGCCCACCCCGAACGCTTATTCTGCAGCCGCGATCTGCCCTTACTCAAGGATTTAGCCGATGCCAATATCTTTTTCCAGCTCAATGCCGGCAGCCTCCGGGGAGATTACGGACGCGGCGTACGCCGCTTTGTCAAGACCCTGATTAAAAAAGGTCTTTGCCATTTTATCGCTTCGGACGCCCACTCGGTGCAGAATTACGCCGGTCAACTGCCCGATTTCCGGAAATATATTTCCAAACGTTTCGGTTCCGAACTGGAAAAAGTTTTCTTCGAAGAAAATCCTGAAAGAATGCTCGCCGGGAAATTGCCGATATCCGTCTGGTAATCCCGTCAGTTTGTCCGCTTGCCGAAACGGTCAGAGCTGGAAATGTTTGACAACGGCTTCGTAAAACCCGATGATTTTCCGGTCAAAAAGAATCCATAAATACGTTCCCAAAGCCAAAAACGGCCCGAAAGGAATGCTGCTTTTAAAATCTTTTTTTTTCCAAATCATGATGATGATTCCGGCAACAGACCCGGCAAGCGCTCCGGCCAACACCGTGAAATAAGCGCCTTTAAGTCCCAGACCGGCGCCGATCGCGGCGATATATTTGACGTCGCCCCAGCCCAACGCCTCGCGCCGGAACAATTTAGCGCCGATAATGGCGAATAAGCTCAGCAGTCCCCCGCTGACAATGAGGCACAGCAGCGATTGCGCCAAAGCCAGCCAATGACTGCCGCAGTGCCAGGTTGCCGGGAAAGCCGCCGCCGCAACCAATCCCAGTACCATTGCCGGACCGGTCGTCTTATCGGGAATGATCCGGCATTCAAGGTCGATGAACACCGTAGTAATGGCCAGCATGGTCAGGCCGAAATATACCGCCAGTACCGGCAGCGGTTCATGATAAAAGATCACCTTCGAGAAAACCGGCAGAAATAAAATTCCGGTAAGCAGTTCAACCAGAAAATAACGGGCCGGAATCCGGGCGGCGCAGTTGCCGCATTTTCCCCGTAAAAGCAGCCAGCTTATCAACGGGATGTTCCGGTACCAGGGAATCTCGTACTTGCAGACCGGACAGTGCGAAGGTGGAGTCAACAGGGACAGGCCGGCCGGCACCCGGTAAATGACCACATTGAGAAAACTGCCGAAACAAGTACCCAGAACAAATACCGTCACGTACCAGAAAGGCATTAGACCGGGCAGGAACGGATAAGCGGAAGTCACGGTTATTTTTCCTCCTGCCGCCGCCGTTCGATCGCCGCATAAAGCGCCCGGCGCATGGCTTCAAGCGGCGCCGCCCGTCCGGTCCATAAGGCAAAGGCTTCGGCCCCCTGATGCAGCAGCATGGTCCGGCCGTCGGCGACCCGCAGCCCCGCCTGCCGGGCGGCCCGCAATAAAGGCGTTTCCCGATAAATCGTTTCGTAAAAATCGCTACCGCGCAGCCAGGCGGGATCTATCGGCGTCGGATCCTCGTCCTTCAGTCCTAAACTGGTTCCCTGAATTACCACTGCGCTGCGGGAAAAGAAGGTTTTCAGCGTTTCCCCGGCCGTCAAAGTACAGCAGCGACATTCGCAGCCGGGATAATTTTCACTGATTCTCGCCGCTAAGATTTCCGCCTTGCCCAAGGTACGGTTCGCGAAATACAAGGCGGCCGCTCCCCGCGCCGCCAAATGGAACGCCGCGGCCTGTACTGCGCCGCCGCAGCCGATAAAAGCGATTTTCCCGCCCGGCGGTTCAAAATCGAAGGCTTCCCGCAGTGCAGTTTCCAGACCGTAGCCATCGGTCGAACTGCCGCAGAGTTTTCCTGACTTGACGCTCACTGTATTTACGCTGTCCGCCCGGCGGGCCGGGTCGGTAATCCGGTCAAGATAAGGAATTATCCTTTTTTTATGGGGAACGGTAATATTGAACCCGGCTAAATTCCGGCGGGCGAAGGCGATGAATTCGGGAAATTCTTCTGCAGTAACCTGCAGTTTCCCGTAACGTTCGCTCATTCCCAAAGCGGCAAAACCGGCATTCTGCATTTCCGGAGACAGTGAATGCGCCACCGGATTGCCGATCACCACATATCTGATCCCTTGTTCCAGAGAGAATGTCATTCCGTAACCCTGCCTGCATTTGCGCATACCGTACAATAGCACCCGGCACCGGATACTGCAAGGCGGATTTGACGCCCGAAGGGAATCTATTCGGAAAACTTGTAACTGCCGGTACGCAATTTCACGTTGGCCTCGATAATCGGGTACATCCATTGCAGATAGCCGGGGTCTTCCTGGTAATGCCAGACGAAATCATCCTCATCCGAGGCGACGGATTTAAACCGGATAACGTCGTCATGACGCAGATAATATTTGGTTATAACCTGGCCGGTGCGCAATTTCGCCACCACCATGTCGCCGTGATTAGGATATTCACCGCCGGCTACCAGCAAAACCGAGGAATGGGTAAATTCGGGCGTGGCGTTTTCTTCATCCACCAGCAAGGCGAAACTTCCGGCCTGCGCCCCGGGAAAAACGATGGTTTGATCAGAACAGTAGCGCGCAAACGATTCGATTGATTCCAGAGCCGGCTGATAATTCATGGCTTGCTTAAGCGTCATCAGCGGCACCCGGCAAAATGAATCCGGATAATCGGCCGCAACGTCCTTGGCTTCTGAAACCACCAGCTGCCGGTCCTCATTAAAATTCGTTACATTTACCAGTAATTTAGAGCTGGAATTCCGCTTCCCGCCGCTTTGGCTGTTTAACCGGGCGTTGAAAATAAGCGTATACAGCCGGCACATGTCGTCGCGGTCTATTTTCAAATAGTCAAGAATTGAATAAATCTGATTTTCATTGAGCAATATATGGCCATTCTTTATTTGCGATATGGCGGATGCGGTCACATTCAGCACCGCGGCCAGGTCGGACTGACGCTTGCCGTTTATGTTCAACCATTTGGCGATTACAGGCCAGCCGTTAATATTCTTATTTATAGCCCCGGTTTTCATCGTCCTCCTTTCCACGTTAAACATAAACTTAACCGCATAAAATATAATAGTATACTGTTAGCTTAACTTCAAGAAAAAAAGTAAAAAAAAAACAGAAAAAACATTGACTATTTAGTATTTTCTTTATATATTTAAGGAGATACTAAACAATCAACCAGAATAAGGAGAGTTGTGATGACCGCATTGAGAGAAGCCGTAAAAGCGCGCAATATTAAACAGTCTACGCTGGCAGCCAAGCTTGGAATAAGCAAAGCAGCCGTCTCCATGCAGCTAAAAAAGGGGATTAAAACCATGCGTACCGCCAACAAATACGGCGTCGCGCTGAAATGCAATCCTTTTTTTTGCTAGACACTTAAGTGCGCACTTAATACACTGCAATTAAAAATATTACGGTGAAATATTATTTGCGGCGGATGATTTTTCATGCTTCAAATAATTATTTGCGCGTCAAGCTGATGACCGGTTTATTATCGGTCTGCGGCAGTAAAAATTAAGCATTATTTTATAGTTGTTTTTTTAATCGATAAACCAAGGGAAAATTTTAAAATGGATTGTTACGGCAGGTTATTTAACAAACGTAAAGAATGTCCGGAATGTAAATTGCGGAGCTGGTGTGAGTGCGCCTCCGACCCGCCGCGCCTGGCTCATCAGATGCTTGACTGGGATGCGGTTGAAGAACTCGTCGTATCCCCGGAGCTGATGGTCGCTCATCCCGCAGCAGCCGATGCTCCGGAGCTGGAAACGGATACGCGGCTTTATTCGCGCACGGATTTGCTGGAAGTAATCGGATTTTTACTGGCTCTGGATACTCAAACGCTGGAAATGCTGGACAGTAAAATCGGCAACCCCGGAATTTCCTTCAGTGAAATGGCGCGGCAGCGCGGGGTAAGCCGTCAGGCGATACATAAATTCATCAAAAAGAAATGTGCTCAGATTCCTGAGCTTAACATAATTTTGCGAAACAACTCGCAAAAACGTAAATCAACCACAAGTTTTATGGAGGAAGTATGTCGAATCAAAAGGCAAATGTCAGGGAAGAAATTGAAAAGGCAAAAAGCAGACTCGAAATTCTCGAGGAAATTGATTTGCTGGAATCGGAATTTGGACTTATCCGGAATGAATATCTTCAAAGGCTCGAACATTATAATAAACGACTGGCGAACCTGAATTCCGATCAGAGCTGAAATACATGCTGCGGGAGCCGGGGGAAATCCGTCTGTCTGAAGGCGGAAGTTGTTCCGCTCCTGCAGCTCAGTGGCCGTTACTTTTTCTTGCTTTTTTCCGATTCGATCTAATCCCAATACTGTTCATTTAGCTATTGACATAATTAGAATGCGTGGTATAGTATCCGCAACCAAAGGAGGTTGCAGATGTCCAGAACAAAAGCAGCGCTTAAAGGCGGTGTAAGGGTGAGCGATTATAT
>JAQULZ010000089.1 GCA_028718375.1 Victivallaceae bacterium
TCGAAGACCTCATAAGTCCTCAAATCCATTCCCTGAAATTTATAACCCAATCATGGAGGAATAAAAGATGATTGATTTCATTGGATTCTATTATGGCACGCTCAAAAAAGGTTTTCACAATCATCATTATTGCTGCCGGGCAAAGAGCATAGAACCGGCTGTCGTCTGCGGCAAACTCTACCAGTTGCCGCCGGGCTATCCGGCCTTGCAGGTTCCCAATGAAAGCATCCACTGGGAAGGGACGAAGGACGCATTCGCCGACGCGCAGGAACAGGAACTGGAGAATAACAGCGACGATTGCGAGTTCAAAATCCATGCCGGATGGAACACAGTTCACGGCGAACTGGTGACTTTTCCCGATCCCGAACGCGATGTTCCGCCGATTGACCAGCTCGAGGGAACACCGTTTTACTACCATCGGGTGCTGGTTCCCGCCAGAAAAGCCGACGGCTCGGTCATTGCCGCATGGGTTTACGTCATGGATGACATCCATTTTTCCGCGCGTTATTTGCCGAACGGCATCTGGCCAGAAGAACTGTTACGGAAACGAAAATCCGTCCATTACTCGGGTTCATGAAATTGATTTATGCTTGCCATGTGTGCGATTTATCGAACCGCAAAGTCAACTGGATTTTAGCTTGGAATCGGTAAATGGAGAAAATTCTGCCCGCTCAAAAATCATGAGTGGTGGTCGGCGACCACTGGATTTTTCCAAAGCAAATATGCGATTTTTCGAACTTTTGCGGACTGCTTTATGGAAACTGTTATTTACCAGTAGGTTAAACATGCTTTAAAAGCAGTGGACTTCGACCACTGGCAAACAGAGAATTTGCCGGGTACGACCCGGTGCGATATGCCTGCTTCGCAGTATTTTATATTCTCTGCTGGATAGACTGCAGTGCAGCTCAACTCGCAAATGTCTTTAACACAAAGGGATATACGACTTTTCGGAACGTATGGATTTCAGTGGACTTATCGGGAGGTTATAAAAGAAATGGTGGGCGATGAGGGACTCGAACCCCCGACAACTTGGGTGTAAACCAAGTGCTCTAGCCAACTGAGCTAATCGCCCCCTGGTGATTCCGAACAAAGTACATAAGCTAATCGGCTTTTTGTTAAATACAAATAGAAAAACGAAGTTTTTTGAATTTATCAGAATTGCAAAGAGGATTTTCCCGGTTCGTCACTGAAGATATAAAAAATATTCTTTTCGGGATCCTGGCAACGGTAGAAAATTTCACCTTCATGGACCCATTGGTCCATGTTCAACTTATAACCATGCCGGCGGAAGCGTTCGCACACTTCATTGATACTGGAAACCCGACAAGTCCAGCTCGTAGCTGATGATTCATGTTCTAAAAATCGCGCCGCAGTTTTTTCCAGGATGATGAAAAAACCATTAGTCGCTTGAAATTCAACCAAAAAACTGCTGTCTATTACCGGTTCCCCTAAATTAAGGACATCCCGGTAAAAACTCCGGCAGAGATCAAGGTCATTGACCTTGATTATAACTCCAAATACGCTATTTTTCATAATAAGTGTTTAATTTTACTTATTAAAGGATATAGTTACTATATAACATTAATACGGTTTATAAATAAAGTCAACGCCTAATTGCGATAATTAAAACCGACAAGGAATTATATGGATACTTCAAGTTATCAAAATCCGTTGACCGGACGCTATGCCAGTGATGAAATGAACTTTAACTGGTCGCCGCAGAAAAAACACGCCACCTGGCGCCGGCTGTGGCTGGCCTTGGCTCAATGCGAAAAAGAACTCGGGTTGAATATTTCCGCCCTCCAGCTTCAACAGTTGGCTGCACATCTGGATGATATTGACTTTGAGGCCGCTGCCGCTAAGGAAAAAGAGCTCCGCCATGACGTGATGAGTCATATTCACGTTTTCGGTGCTCAATGTCCCGATGCCATGCCGATTGTCCACCTCGGCGCGACCAGTTGTTTTGTCACCGACAACACCGAACTCATTCAACTGCGCGACGGGATGAAAATCATCCGCGCCAAATTACTTCGGTTAATCAACCTCCTGGCGGAATTTGCCGACCGCTACAAAACCATGCCGGTTCTGGGGTTCACCCATTATCAGCCTGCTCAGCTCACTACGCTTGGGAAACGCTTCTCGCTTTACCTCCAGGATTTGCTGCTCGATTTTGATCACCTGCAAACGGAAGTCGACCACTTGCCCTTCCGGAGTGTCAAAGGAACAACCGGTACTCAAGCCAGTTTCATGGCTTTATTCAATAACGACTCCCGAAAGGTTAAGGCCTTGGAAAAAAATGTCGCCGCCAAAATGGGCTTTGAAAACATCCTCGCGGTCAGCGGGCAGACTTATACCCGCAAAATCGATTTCAATATCCTGAGCGTCCTTTCCGGTATTGCTCAAAGCGCTTACAAAATGGCCGGCGACATTCGGTTGCTGGCTAACCTGCGCGAAATTGAGGAACCTTTTGAAAAAACCCAGATTGGTTCCAGCGCCATGGCCTATAAGCGCAACCCGATGCGCAGTGAACGGGTTTGCTCCCTGGCGCGCTACGTCATGAGTCTGCCGGCCAATGCCGCCCATACTCATGCGACGCAATGGTTGGAACGGACCCTGGATGATTCCGCCAATCGCCGTATCGTTCTGCCGGAAGCATTCCTGGCGGTAGATGTTATCTTGTCACTGTTGATCAACATCGCTTCCGGGCTTCAGGTCTGGCCTAACGTGATCGCCCGGCGGGTTGCCGCTGAACTGCCGTTCATGGCGACTGAAAATATCATGATGGCCGCGGTCAAAGCTGGCGGCGACCGGCAGCAGTTGCACGAAGCCATTCGCGTCCATTCGATGGAAGCGGCGCGGAAAATAAAAGCAGCCGGCGGTGACAACGATTTGCTCGACCGCCTGAAAACCGACCCGCTGTTGGCGCCGATAGCAGAACAAATCGAGGCGCTGGTCAATCCGGCGGAGTTTGTCGGGCGGGCACCGGAACAGGTTACAGAGTTCCTGGAAAACCAGGTCAGACCGTTATTAAAGCGTTACGCTTTTGAACTTAACGGAAAAACCGAAGAAATTAATGTTTAATACCAAGTTGCATAAAAGATAATGATATAGCTGAAGGAAAGAAAAGTTTTTGCAAAAGAAAGAAGGGGGGCGGGGGAGACCGCAAAACTGTTCTTTTGATTACAACTTTGTATAAGTTCCGAAGCTGAGCGATTTCAGAAGAAGTTCCTGGTTACTTTCAGCCATTCATCGGCAAGTAATTGATGGCCGGCCAGAGTCGGATGAACGCCATCCGTCAGCCAATATTCCGGAGGCGCTTGGGTGAGGGCAGCGTTTAACCGGGACTGGATCGGTACGAACGCCAATTCAAATTCCTGGCATAAATTCCGGACTATCTCCCGTCGGGCGTTGATCTCATCGTGCCATTCCGCCGTCACCGCGCCGAATTCCAGTACGAAAGGTTCGCAGAGGACGATTTTGACTTTCGGCAATTCCTGTCGGGTCCAAGTCAGAATTTCATGGTAAATACGACCGTAACGTTCCACTTCGACCCCGTTATTTGAACCGAAGCTATGCCAGGTGTCATTAACCCCGATCAGGATACTCAACAAATCCGGTTTCAAGTTCAGGGCATCGATTTTCCAGCGGGCATACAGGTCGACTACCCGATTCCCGCTTATTCCGCGGTTGAAAACCCGGATGTTTTTATCCGGCCGGTCAGCCAGCAGCCGGCCGGCCGCCAGCATGGCGTAACCGGCGCCCAGACCGACGTTGGGGTTTACCGCTTCCCGATGTCTGCCGCAATCCGTAATTGAATCTCCCTGGAAAAGAATTCTCATTATCCGTTACCTTATTATTGTTTTATGAAAAAATTCCAGAAAAGCCTCGAACTGATGCTTCTTATTCATTTTATTTTCTATTAAGATACGCGCTTTTTGGCCCATTTCGATCCCGATTTCAGGATTTTCGGTGATTTTTGCAATGGCTTCCGCAAACTGCTCGACATTACCGACCTCCGTCAGGAATCCCGTTTCTCCATCGATCACCACTTCCGGAATGCCTGCCAGCCGGGTCGAAATGACCGGTACCTTCATACTCATGGCTTCCAGCAGCACATTCGGCAGCCCTTCTTTATAAAGGCTGGGCAGCGTCAGGATGTCGATTCGGTCGAAAACGTAGTTCGGCTGGTTGGTAAACGGGAAAAACGAGACATGTTCCTCCAAGCCGTAAACTTTGGTAACTGCTTTGAGCATTGCCTCATCCGGCCCTTCGCCGACGAACATCACCTGAATGTCCGGCAGTTTGCCCGTATCCAGCAAAAGTTTAACCGCCTGGAGCAAAATGATCTGTCCTTTCCGGTTTTCCAGGGCTCCGATCGATCCCAGCACCGGAGTCGAGTTTTTTTTCAGCGGATAACGTTTTAACGCTTCGGCGCGGCTGGCCGCAGTGGAAATGAAGCGGTCGACCTCGGTGCCCTGATAGATCAGCGCCAGCATTGAGGCGGGAATCTGATAAACCTGCTGCAGGTATTTCCGGGTAAAACCGGTAATGCAAATGATTCGGGTTTCCACTTCGGGATCGGGCAGATAATATTCGCGTCTGTACCAGGGGACGATCGAACCGGTTTTGGGTATCATAACCGTTTTCAGCCGACCGGCCTTGATACATGCCGCCCCGAAACCGACACAGTGAAAACCATAGCGCGGGGGATGTACGGTCGTTACCGCGACCTCGCAGGGCGACAGGGCGGAGCTCCAGGCTTCCCGGTATCGGTCCGGGTGAATGGCGATATCGGCGAAATCATAAGTGGTAACAGCGGCTCCGTATCCGGCGCAGGTAGTCGCGACGAAAGTAGCTTCCGGCGCAATTACCGAAACCTGCTCTCCGGCTTCGATGAATGTTTTCACGGCCTCGGTGACCCAAATCTGGGTACCGCCGCGTAAAGGCGTATCTTCGATAAAAGCGATCTGCATGATCAGTACTCCGTTTTGCGGTAATTAATGGCGGTATTCCCGGCCGGCTCAGTTCCCCGCCGGAGAACGTCGAGCAAATCCCTGAATTTCCGTACCAGGGTCTGCCCGCCGTAACGTTGGCGTACCGCTTTGCGGTTGTGTTCCCGCCAGTCGTTGAACGTCTCGGGGCGGAGCAGCAGTTTCGTCACGTCCGCCAGGAAATCCTCCCTGAATTCACCGGCCGGAAAGCGTAAATATCGGATTTGCTCAACTTCCGGCAAGTCTTTGCCGACCACGTCGAAAAAGACCTCTTGGGGGTAATAACGCCGGCAGATGATCGGAATTCCTCCCGCGCTTGATTCAATGATCGGCAGGCCGCGCCCCTCGGTTTCGCTCGGAAACAGTACCACGTCCGCCAGCTGGTAGATCTCTTCGATGCACAACGGCGGCAGGTTCAGTTTTTCAAAACCGGGATGACTTTCATTGCCGACGGAGAAAACCAGGAATATCCGGTCGGCGACTTCCTGCGGCAGCCCGTTGCACAAGGTGATGTAAGCTTGCAGCACGTCTTCCAGATCATCCTGGTGTTCGATCGGCGTCGGTCCGGTCACGTGCAAAAGCAGTCGCCGGGAAGCATCGGCGAAAAATTTTCCGGCGAAAGGCGGATAATTGAGCAGCGCGGAAAATAATTGTTCATCCCGGGCGATATGTTTGCGCAGGATTACCCGGGTCGGCTGGAGACAGTAAAAAATTCCGTCGGCCGCCAAATCCAAACTCAGTCCTTCCCGGTTGCCGAGCGCTATCGGCTGTTCATTTTTCATCCACTCCGGCAGACGGGCCAGATGTCGGCGCGCGTCCACAGTGGTAATTACCGGTTTGCCGTCCGAAACAATATAATTCATCCGCGCCCGCACCGATCTTACGTGTTCCGGCGTGGAATGAATGAAAAACCGGTCGCTGATGGAAGTGCCCAGTTCAAACACCTTGTCCGGGGGAAAACCGAAGCGTTCAATCAGCATCCGGCTTTGCGGCCGGTTGATGTTCGCTTGGATCCAGCGTTGTCCGTTCCACGGGTACAGCCGGGTGAAAACCTGGAAAAAGTCCCGGTTCGCCAGATTACGGAAAAAATGGTCGCGCGGTCCCGGTTGTTCGTCGGGACGGCGTTCGGCTGCGGGCTTGCCGCCTTCCCAGTAATAGTCATGGTTCGAACTGATGACGTAAATTGCCGCGGCTTCCGCGGCCAGGACAAACCCCAACGTCGCTGCGACGTTTCCCGGATTGGATGAAATATTTACGGGGATTGCCAGTTTTATCTTATGGGCGTGAAAATAGCTGTCAAGTTTCCGGGCCAAGGCCGAGGCCTGCTTCCAGATTTCCCGCGCCATGCGGCCGGATTCGGCGCTGCCTTCCGGCATGGCTTCCTGGAAAAGTCTGGCGAACGGCTTGCCGTCAAACCATTTGTCCCAGCCGTTGAATCCGTCCAGCTTGAACCGATGCCAGTGATCTTTCAGCACCACGTCGGCTTTGTCGTGGAAATCCCCGCCGATGAAATGCAGCGGAATGCCGGGGAAAAGCTGTTCCAGAACGGCCGCATATTTGGCAATCTCAATCGACACGCCGTCGATCCCGAAATCGTAAGTAACGAACGCCGCGCCGCCGGCCAGCAGGGATGAAAATTCCTTTTTATTCAATTCCGGTACTGAACCGGAGGCCGCTTGCAACTGGTCAAGGACTGCTGAAATATCTTTCCAGCACTTCACCTTGGCGTACGCCAAAATATTTTCCAGTCCGGCCATCCAGAACTACCTTTTGCAGTTGATCATCTGATGAGCTAATCAAGCACGTAAAACGACGGATGTCAACTTTTTGCCGGAAAATAACGTTTACAAAAGGCACAAAATTTATTGGGACGGGGCCGACAAAAGTAAAAAAATGACATAGTCCAGAACTTGTTCTGGTCGGTGATCCAGCGGCCGAAATCGCTGGTCGCCCGTTTCCAACGGGCGAAATTTATGCGCAACTTGTTGCGCCTGAGAAAGTACCGCTCTGGCTAAGCGATGTCCGGAAAAATCAGCGGAGCGTATTTTTTCCGGATATTGAGCGGGCGAGCCGGACGAGAAACACTGTTTTTTCAATAATGGTACTTTTTCGGGGGCGTCTATTAGACGCGACCATCAAAAGTCAAAAAAATAAAACATGGCGGATGTAACGCCTCCGTGGTCCAGCGGCGGACTTTGCGCAGGCTGATACCAATTCGCTCCCATTGATAGATATTTCGATGGTTCTTTTGAACCGATTTTTGCCATAAGTCCTTGCGCGATACTCTCTATCGCTCTGCGGCTTATAACCAAAATCCATCTCAAAATCCGCCATCGCCATGATCTATGACTGATCGCTCATTGGTATGAGACGTAGCGTAGCGAAGTCAACCTGCGGGAATGATAGAGAATCTCTTTTTAGTTTTTATCCCTGGTAATAATTAATCGGAGAAGTGATCAGATGCTCTTGCTCCGCTTCGATATGAACAATATAATGATTTTCTTTTTGCAGCGGATTTTTATCTTCCCAGGTTATATGATCGCTTTTGTTATCTCCTTTGTCCTCATAAACTTTTTCTCCGTTTCGATATATCTCTATTTTACTGATCTTTTTTTGAGTTATTTCATCGGGAAATAAGTCTATAGTTGGTCTTTTCAGCGTTCTTATAAGTCTTTTTGAGGGAATTGGGTTTATCCGTTCCAGGCGTAAATTTCCAAGAACCGCGTAACTTCTTCTTTCGTTCCATGCCGCCATTAAGGATTCTGCGGTAAACTTTCCGGCAACATAAAGGAAAGTGGCCGGGATGTTTCTTGTTTCAGTTGAAAGTAACTTAGTGGGGGTACAGGCATTATCTATGCTGCCGCAACAGGCCATCCCGGAAGAAACCGGATAAGAAAGGAATTTTAAATATAACTCAAAATCGCGAGCAAAGTAATCGGGGTGATCTATGGTAAATAATTCTAAATAATCAAATTTATATAAAGCGGGAACAGCTAAAGGAACGGGGCCGTTGAAACCGGGGCGGGAAGATAAATATGGATGATTGAGTACCGGAGAAATATTATTTTCATGAGCGTTATCAATAAAACTTTCCACATCTAAGGCATAAGAAAGAGCTACGGCTTTCACTGACGCCGGTTTTAATGGCGGCAGATAATCAAGTGTGGGAATACAGGCATGATGCTCTTTCCTTTGAGTATTGATTTGGGTAAACGGCAAAAAATTCAAATGTATTTCCAGGGAAGGAATAAAAAGAAACTCTTCTTTATTCTTAACCAGACACAGCTTTTTATATTTTTCAAACTCTTCATTCCAGCCCCAATAATTATTTCCCTCCATGTCCCCATGATCGCCGGCGCAGAAAACAAAACTGCCTCCTGTTTTTTTTAAATCTTCGGCCAGGTCATCCGGGGTAATTCTTTGTTTTTCAGGGTAATTGAAACTGGTATGGTAATGGGTATAGCCCTTATACCACTTAGAAGACAACGATTCGTTTGACATCAGTATAACCTCATTTTATTCTGAACAGTTTTTCCGCTTTTTCGCCGCTGACCGTATCTTTTACTGTTACCTTCCAGAGCCCTTTCCGGTCATTTAAGGCCAACTGGGTGTTCCCCGAATATTTTCCATTCTCAGCCAGAAGGTTTTTCGAATAGCACTCGCAGATTTGACCATTGGGATTATATATTTCCAGCCTGAAAACATGGCCGGAAGGAATTCCTGTTGAAACTTTCAGTTCTAATTGATAGTTTATTATTTCTCCCGGGTTATAAATATCTTTTATATTCGACAGGTTCAGTTTTTCTATCTTGTACGGCATCAAAGCGTAAAGTCTTCCCCGTTTGTATGGCATCTCAACTGAAATTTTATCCGTGAATCCATAATATTTTTTCTCCCGGACATCATATAAGTGAGATTTATAAGGGAAGTTAATTTCAACCTGGTCTTTTCCCGGTTTAAGAGTTTTAATGATCCCGACGTATTCAGCTTTTCCGTTTTTAAACATACTGCGGAAGTAACCTGACGGTTCTTTTCCTGAAGCAGTTATCTTTACTCTGGACTCCAGGTCTCCGTAGTCTTTAAAAAGCGTTTTCATTAAATTCCTGAGCTTTTCCCCTTTTAAGGAAGAACGTAAATCAAGGTATCTGTTCATTAAGAAATTGAGATAGATCGTCCTGCCTTTTCCATAATTATTCACCATCAGCAGCGGGATGTTAGCTGACTTGCGTAAAGCAACGGCGCCGGCAACTTCCAACTCAGGATCACATACCGCGTCGGCCAGGTCTTTCAGGCCGGCATTTTGGCTGGTGAGCTGATTATTCTTCCTTTTTACGCCAAAGACGGAATCAAGCAGTCCTCCGGCAAGCTGCTTGCCGTGACCGTCCAGCAGGCCCGGCCTTATATCAGCTATCAGCAGCCCTCCATTATTAACGAATTCCGTTATTTGTTCAGCCTCTTTTTTTGAAATACTTAAAGAATAAGGAAGTATTAATATTTTATATCCGGCTTCCGCCAGCCTACCTTTTTCTATTTGCTCGTAAGCCACAAAATCATATTGCAATCCCAAATCTCTTAAGAGGATACTGAAATTTTCCCGTGAGGCGATATTGGAACCCAAGTCGGAAAAGGCCTTGGTCGCGTGTAAAGAGCTTTGAGAATAATGAATGCCGATTCTATCCGTCTCTCGCTCAGAATTGAGCAGCAGTTTTCCTGTTCCCTGTTTGATTTCTTTTATTTCCGGAATAACCCATTTAAACCACGAATTTACGGAAATATCTCCCCTGAAAATGGATCGTCTTTCCGCGGGTAAAGCATGCCAGAGCATCATAGTGTTAAATCCTCGAAAAAGCTGATCCCAGGGAATTGAACATTGAAAATCCCGGTCTTTTTTGTATTTATAGTCATCATCATAACCTCCTGACATTATCCCGCAAATGCTGCCTTTTTTGGCAAATGAGCGGACTGCCTCCTCCTGGTCTTCGCCTTCATAAAGAAGGCATAAATCGGCGGCTCTAGTCATCTTAAACCAGTCATAACCTCTAAAGACCGAAGTGGTGGCTCCGTCAAAACCGACTTTGGCTTTTTTATCGACCGAACGGATAACATTTCTGCCAAAATTATGTATATCAGCAAACACGGTTTCCATAAACAGACAATGGTCAATCCAGGCCGGTAAATTTTTTCTCTCCTTGGCCTCTTTCAACGTCAAAGGCCGGATTTCATCCCAGGTTTTATAATTTGTATCCCATTCTTTATTAAGCACTGTCAGGTCGGCATATATTCCCTTTAAGTATTTTCTGAATCCCTTCCGGCAAGTAGGCGAAAAGCAACCCTCCATATTTCTCAGTAAATGATTCTCGTCTCCTAAACTGTAGGCCAAAGGCGTATACTTACAGCAGCCTTTGGTTCTTTCAATTAAAAGATCCTTTAATTTTGCCCGGTAATCAGGGTCCGTAAGGCAGGGAACCCTTATGAAATCTTTTACCTCTTTCAAGGGAGCTATTCTTGTAATATAAGGAAATATGCGTAAATTATGTCTAGCCAAGTTATGAGACATTTCTTTAAAAAGTTCTTCTTTGCCGGGACGCATCCATCCCACCAGATGCCCCCCCAGTTCTATCGCGTCCGCACCATACTTTCGCAATTCGGAAAAAGATAAATCAGCCAGGAAGGTATCACTCGCTGTCTCGCCCAAACCTAAAGCCCAGACTATAACTTTAATATCTTCTCCATTGTCTTCCTTCAGGACAGGAATTTCCTTTACCTTTTCACTTATTACCTCTCCTGTTCCGGATAGGATTTTACTTTTCACCTTTACCAGGAGAGAAAGACAAGAGGAGAAGGAACAGGCAAAAGGGGTTTCTTTACTCTTGGTCTTTAACGATTCCGCTTTTATTAACCTTCCCCAAGTATCTTCCAATTCTAATTTAAGCGTAAGTTCCTTAGCTGGAATTTTATTTAAAATTATCTTTCCGTTGAGATTTTTTCCAAGCTGATAATAGTCCTGCTTCAAAACAATATCTGCTATTTTTATTTCCGAATTTACCTTAAGGGAGGTGGAAGCCCAGTTCAGAATTTCTTTATTTCTGTTTTTTACCAGAAGGTCGGCAAAATGTTTTCCCTCTTTAAGGAAAGGAAACTTGAATGAAATAATATTCACTCCTTGGTGTAAAACTGTACTTTTAATATTTTCTGTTTCCAAAGCGCCATGTTCATCGTAAATATTGAGTACCAGGCTGACCGGGCAGCGGTCTTGAGGACTGTCCAATTTCACGTCCAAGGCGGAAGAAGCGAGGTTATTTTGAAAGAGAGCGGGAAGAGATCTTATTCTGACGTCAAGTGAAGGTTCTCTCCGGGTTATCCAGAGAATAGTCCTGATCAGGAAAGACTGGTAATACTCGTAATTGATTTTTGAAGCCGCGGTATCAGGTAACAAACCGTATCCGCCGGCAGGGTAGGTTAACTTTGCCACCCGCCCTTTTCCGTATGCCCCCAGCGAAATTATTTTCTCTGCCGCGTCTTTCAAATCAGCGTACTTATTAAAAAGCGGCAGTTCAGTAAGAGGAATTCCTGAAAGAATAAAATCTTTCTTATCTTTAACTTTTTCTTTAAAAATACCTTCCAATTTACGGTTTAAACCAAGCGGATTGATATAAAGCAAACCCGCACCGTTCGCTACTTCCTTTAAAATGGATATTCTTAAATCCTCCGGAATGCTTTGCCAATTCAATCCGTTGATAAAAATCAGGTTGGGATGAGTCTCCAGACCTTTTCGGGCTAAATTGACCAGCACAGATTCCGGTAAGCAGGCCCACCAGGAGTTAGGCGTTCCCTGGCCAAAGGTATATCCTCCGGTAAGGATGGGGGTTATTTCCAAACTTAATCTTTGGGCCAGTTCTACCAGATCCCGGGTTCCCTTATAAACGGGACAGAATATCAGCGCTTTCATCTTCCCCTGGTAATAAGGATCAGCCCAGGAAATATGAGGAGTAATAACTTCTGAATTCAGTTCAGCAAGATGCGGATTCTCCTGAAAGGCAACAGCATCCCTGTTTCTGTACTTTATTAATTTACCGTCAGGCCCCAGATATTCTTTCCGGGCAATATTGGAAATCCGAACTTCATCAATTATTCCGTGAAATGTCCCGGAATAACGTCCGATATAAAGGGGGGTGGAGAGTGACGCAAAAGAAAAAGGGCAGGATTTACTACTTGCTATCTGTTCCACGCCGTTAACATATATTCTCATGGTTCCGGCTTTATCTTTGATTCCCGCGATATGGCTCCATTTATTAAGAGCTAACGGTAAATCCGGAGAACATCTACGAAACACCTTGGCATTATTTCTCAGAAAGAAAAATGTTTTGTAATCAAAACTATGCCACGGAGATAAAAGGAATCCCCCAGTCGCCGAATATTTATTCACTATGGCCGGGCCTCTGCCCTGATAAGACTCGGGCTTTACCCAGGCTTCTATGGTGATTTCGCCTTTTTCAATATTCAAACTCCTGGAGTC
>JAQULZ010000090.1 GCA_028718375.1 Victivallaceae bacterium
GAGAATGAAGACAAGAAACTTGACCAGAGTGACTTGTTTCGATTAAACAAAGAACATTAAAACCCGGTAACCGCTTCGAGCGGTTCACATTTACAAGCCTCCGGCTTTGCCGGAGGTAAGTTGACTTCTTCCCTGCGTGTAAAATTGCGGACTTATACTTTTTAAATGACCGAGTACCGACCAGAATAAATCTTCTGCCATATCCGCGTTACGGGTACGGTTGGCGTGGGAAAAGCCATTCCGGCTTGGTGGGACAGCATCCCGGATGGTCGTAAGCACGCCTTTGTGATTTCGCAAAGTATCGCAAATATCATTCAAACCGAGCGCATGGGAAAGCTGTCCGAATACCAATGCCAAAACGTGGCTGCCGGGGCTGAAGCTGCGGGATTGTTTATCAACTCCGTGCTTGTGCGCCAATTTCGGAATTAAATTCCTTGGAATTAATTTGTATATTTGCTTTAATACTGCCATTTTATGTTTCAACGGATTCATATTAGGTTCCCTTGTTTTGTGATTATTTCAAAGTAACCTGAATCCGTTTCCTTTCAAATTTTTAGTTTCCTATGGGATGGCTGTGATTCTGATAGGTGAAACCGAGGCCGCGGCCGGAGGGGGCGGAAATGCTTTTCAACCGGGAATCGCGGTAGACGAAAGTCCAGCCTTTTTTATCGTCTTTGCCGGAAATCGTCCAGTCGCCTTTTTTGCCCTTGGCGTCCCAGTCCTTGAACGGGGCGAAATAACCCTCGCCGCGCATTTCCGGTTTGAAAATATCGAGGATGTCTTTGTTTTTGCGGTCTTTTTCATAAAAAACGATGGTTTCGCCCCAGGGAGTGATCCATTCGGCGCCTTTATGTTTAGGGAAAACGCGGCTTTCGAGCTGGGGAATTTGCCAGACCGGGCCGATAAGCCCGTTTTTAACGGCGGCGGAATCATAGACCAGTTGCAGCGGCATCCGAAATTCCGGCGAAAAATTGACCGTATCGAGCACCCGCTCAACCCGGTAGGAATCCGAAGTAAGCGACGCTTTGCCGGCGGTCAGCGCCCGGCTGTTCCAGTTGAGTTTTTCATAGGCGGATACCGGCAGGACTGAAACCGGCGCCAGAACCAGCAACGCGAAAATTTTCCTCCAAATCATAGCTGCTCTCCTTTTACTCTTCCAGGTTCTGTCAAAAATTCCAGGCGAAGTTTTTATTTATGTTATTGATTATTAATATATTGCGTAAATTTCCCTGTTTCCCCCTTTTGCTGACTGAAAAACAAAAGCTTTTAAACAGCGACTGCAAGGAGCGGCTTTATGCCGAACTATAAATGAGGCATTGCCTCCGCCTTGACAAGGAAGTGGCGATAAAGTAACGTTATGCGTTTGAATCCAGCTCGACCGCTCAGCATTTTCAAAAACACACTTCGTTTTTTTTGAAAATATCGCTTTTCGAGAGCGGTACTCTTCGAGCGCGGCAAGCCGCGCAATACTTTCGCTCATTGGAGATGAGCGACCAACGTTTTCGGCCGTTGGATCACCGAGGCGTTGCATCCGCCTTTTTTCATGTTATTTTTGGCACTACCCTCTTCCAAACACTTATTTTTACCACGAAATACACAAAAAACTGCTTAACCGGCTGCCGCCCCGTCAAGTAGCGGCGAATGCTGCACTGCTTAACACCGATGATTGGATAATAGCTTTTTTCTCTTCGAACAAACTTGCAAATATCCACTTTATCTGCAATATTTAACCTAACCTAACTTAAAGCGGTAATTTATCAAGTGAAGCGGAGAAAAAATATGAAAAAAATTTTATTTGGCTTATTTTACACGTTAATAAGCGGAGAATTTCTGTTTGCCGCCAAACTGGAAAATGTTCAGGTAAAGACCGGCGCCCCGGAAAACAAAACCGTCACGGTCTGGTACCGGGTTCCGGACGGCTATGATCCGAAATCCAAAAATTTATACCGGGTACTGATCCTGTTCGGCGGCCGGAACAGCGACGGCAAAGGCGTCGCCGCCGGCGGTTTGGGGTTCAGGGAGTGGGCGGATGAAAATAAGGTCTTCCTGGTTTCGCCGGGATTCAGAAACGATGACTATTGGTATCCCCGCGACTGGTACGGTCCGGCGCTGCTGAAAAGCCTGGCCAAAATTAAGAAAAATTATCGGATCTGCACGACGAAAATGCTGTTTTACGGTTATTCCGGCGGGTCGCAGTGTTCCAATCTTTTTCCGGCCTGGCGGCCGGATTTATGCCGGGCGTGGGTGTCGCACGCCTGCGGGGTTTTCCATGAACCGAGCCGCCGCATGGCCGGCTGTCCGGGGCTGGTGACCTGCGGCGACGCGGACCTCCGGCGGTACATAATTTCCAGCCGTTTCGTGGATGAATCAAGAAAAAAAGGCGTATTCATCCTCTGGAAATCGTATCCCAATCTGCCCCATCAGGTCCCGCCGGAATCGCTGAGACTGGCGCGGGCCTTTCTGAGTTATTATCACCGGGAATACCTTGCCGATTTAAACGGCCGGCTGGTGAGCGAAACCTTCAAACCGGAAAAAGCGTTATACGTCGGCGATGACCAGGAAGGGCGGTTCTGGCCGGCCGGAGACCGGATGGCCGGGAAAATCGCGCCGGAAGACCGGATCAATTTCCCCTCGCGGGAATTGGCGTTGGCCTGGGGCAGCGAAGCGGCAACGGAAAAGGCAAAGTAATGTTTTCATTAATGTTCATACCTGTTCTTTGGGCGGCCGTTGCGCAGACCGTCGATTTCGACGTCGCAACTGCCGCTCCTCATAACCGGCGGGTGAAAATGGCGCTGCGGATTCCGGCCGGTTTTTCCCCGAAAACCGCGCCGGAGTGCCGGATTATGGTTTTGTTCGGCGGGCGCAACTGGCCCGGCGCGGCAACACTGAAAAGGTATGATTTTGCTGAACTCGCCGATAAATTCCGCTTATTTCTGCTGGCTCCGGGTTTCGTCGATGATGAATATTGGTATCCGCAGAAATGGTCCGGCCCGGCGCTTTTACAGGCGATAAAAATGATAAATATTAAGTATGGTTTAAATGAAAATCGGAAAATAATTTACCTTGGCTATTCCGCCGGAGGTCAATGTGCGGTACTGTTTTACCACTGGAAACCGGAAATCGTGAAAATGTGGGGCGTTTATGCTTGCGGGGTATGGTTTGAGCCGGAACCATGCGTGAGCCGGGCGGCTCCGGCGATCATCACCTGCGGGGAATACGACCGCGAACGTTATTCGGCGAGCGAACGTTTTGTC
The DNA here is from genome assembly GCA_028718375.1 of Victivallaceae bacterium. GTDB lineage: Bacteria > Verrucomicrobiota > Lentisphaeria > Victivallales > Victivallaceae > JAHOYW01. The sequence goes on from JAQULZ010000090.1 coordinate 3,255, forward strand.
CGGCGGGCGCGGGAATGCGGTTATTCAATCGTCTGGCGTTCCTATCCGGCTGACCATGGGTTGTCGTCCGAAGCCTTGGCGCTCGCCGGAAGTTTTTTCGCCGCGCTGCTGGCCGGAAAATTCACGGCAGCCTATATCGGGGACGACCAGGAAATGAATTTTTACCCGGCGGGAAGCCGGGATGCCCGCAATATAGAAGTCGAATATCGTAACCGACTTCCCAGCCGGGATTTTGCCGAACAATGGAACAGGTAGCCGATGGAATTCACTTATCACGGCCTGGTCAGATGCGCCTATGGTTTCGCCAATCCGAACCATGCGGCGGCTCTGATTACGCTGCTGCTGCCGTTTTTGTGGGCGCTGCGGGTATATTTCCGACGGGCGCTGTTGAAATATGCGGTTTTCGGGGTTGAATCGGTTTTATATGTCGCGCTTATCTCCACTTATTCCCGCACCGGGTTTTTCACGGCGCTGCTGAGCGTGGCCTGCTTCTGGGGGGGGGCAAGTATTTTTTCATCGATAAAGCTCATAAAAAACCGCGCCGGTTCAAACCGGTTTTCTCCCGGCTTATCGGAATCGCGGCGGTTTTATTTATCGTTATTGCCGCGCTGGTCAGCTTCGAAGCTGCGCCGCGTTATTTCGCCTGGTTTACGTTCCCCGATAAATCGCTGCTCAACCGCTTCCTGATCTGGCGGGGAGCGGCACAAATGTTTGCGGACAATCCCCAGGGCGTCGGATTGGGACGGTCGGGGGTTTTATTCACTTGGCTGTATTGTCCCGCCGGGAGCGATATCGCCTGCCGCACTATGGTCAACAGTTTTCTTACTTTCGCCGTCGAACAGGGATTGTGGCTGAGCGCCGCGCTCCTGGCGCTGGGGTTTGCCGCACTGCTCGCGGGGTGGGACGCGTTCCGCGATGAAACCGCCGCGCCGGCCGGCCGGGTGGGCATTTTGAGTTTGCTGACGGCCGCATTCGCCGGGATACTGTCGGGTATGATGTCGAACTGTTTCGACTTCAGTATCGCCCGGGAGTTGTTAAACCCGCCGGACACCGCGCTGAATTCTTATCTGCAATTTGTGCTTACCGCCCTCTGGTGCGTATTGCCGGTCGGGTTGCTCATCGCGGCGGGGCGGGGTAATTACCGGCGGCTCGGAAAACGGCTGACGGCCGGAATTTTACTGTCCGTACTGCTGCTGAGCGCGCTGTACTTTACCGGAAAATGCCTTGACCATCCCGTAACCGGCCAAATTCTGCATCAGGCCGGAGTAACAGTGGTCAGCATCGAAGAACGCGCGTCTTTGCCGAAGCTGCTGTTTATTCCCGACGACCGCGTTTTACCGCTGCGGGCCGCCCTCGACTGGCTGCGGCGCACCTGTCCGGGCTATAATTACCTGATCCCGCTGACCGGGGTTTCCCGAGCCGCCTTCGCGCTGACGGCGGATACGGTGGTGCTGTGCGGGAGAAACTGTTTCTGGAGCGAAAAGCTGGCCGGCAGGCGAATCTATCTCTTATTGCCGGCGGCCGTTTTGCCCCGCCTCCCGGCGGCGGTCAGAATAGTTTTTTTGCCGGAATTTGATAACGACGGTTATAACCGCCGCTGGAAAGAGCTGCTTGCGACCGGAAAAAGCGGTTCCGGCCGCAGTTGTGAAATCCGGTTTTATTAAACGGCAGCTCGATGCGGTACTGACCAGTTCCCGTACCGCTTCACCGTTTACGGCGTTTTTTGCCTGCCGGATTTGCTTTTTGCTTTCCCCGGTTATAACTTTTCCTTAGCTGACACAAAACTCGAAAACAAGGAGTTTACCATGGATTTCTATGAAGTTATAAGAAAACGCCGCAGTATCCGCAGTTATAAAAGCGATCCGATACCCGAAGCCGCCTTGCAGCGCATTGCCGAAGCCGTTCACCTCGCCCCGTCCGCCTGCAATTTTCAGCCCTGGAAAATCAAAATCGTAACCGATCCCGGTTTGCGGGCGCAAATATCCGCCAATTACACCCGGGACTGGCTGATCCAGGCTCCGGCCATTGCGGTGATTATCGGCAACAGCAAACAATGCTGGAAACGTTTTGACGGCACGCCGAGCGTCAATATCGATATCGGCATTGCGATGGAGCACCTGATCTTGGCGGCTACCGCCGAAGGGCTGGCGACCTGCTGGATCGGGGCGTACGACATGGCGAAAATGAATGCCGTGCTCGGCGTTGTTCCGCCTTGGAATGTCCTGGCGCTTTCCCCGTTGGGCTATGCCGATCAGGAACCGACCAACGTTCCGCGTAAACCCATAAATAAAATATTTGAAATAGTTTAATGCAGGCAACTCATCCGGCAACCGTCAGCACGGCCTCGTGGCGCGCGGAATTTTCCCTGGCGGACACGATGCTGATGCGTTTTTGGCTGGGCGGCCAGTTGCTGGTGGAGCTGGCTCCCGCCCAAATCAATCAGCAGTCCGAGGCCCAAAGTCTGCCCCGTAAAAGCCGGATTCATCGGAAAATCGACGGATTGTCCCTCGTTTACCGGGCCGCCGCCCTGATTCCGTTCGGTCCCGAGCCGGAAATCCGCCGGGAATTTGATTTCACCGACGGGTTTGCCCGGATAATCCAGGATATTGATCCCGGCCGGGCCGCGGCGGCGGAAAAACTCACTGTAGACCGGATGTCATTACCCGGCCCCTGGCGCCGGCTGGCCGTAATTCGGATTCCGGAGCCGGGAAAAAGTTTTCCTCAACCGGAGTGGTTTGACCTGACTGCGGCGGCCGACCGGGTATGCTTTGATGAATCCCGCCCGTTTCTGGCCGTGATTCTGGAAACTCCGGACGGCAAATGGCTCGAGATCGGTACCGGCGACGACTTATGGCGCTGGAGCATCGCCGGCGGTTTGCCCGGTTGTTCCGCCCAGTTCAGCGTCCATACCGCCGGCAGGGCCGTGGAACTGATCCGTACCCCGGTATGGTTCACCGCAATTGCCGAGGAAACCCCCGCCGTTCAGCCCCGGGCCTGGCGTTTCAAATGGTATTTCGCCTGGACTGAAACCTCCGTTGCTCCGGCCGTAACCGGCCGCAAACAGCTTATCCTCGATTTGGCGGATTACGCTGAAAAAAACGATGGAAGTCCCTGTCTGCACGGCGGACCGCTCAGAAAGCAACTCCGTCATGCTTTGCGCAGTCTCATCGCCAACCATGAAAACACCGACCTTGTACTGACCGGCGCGAAACCGCATATCTGCGCTCAGGAAAGCCATCTGAACCGCAGTACCGGGAAAAATTCGCTGCACTGGGACGGTTGGGACTTTATGGAATTGTTTCTGTGGGCTAACCGCCAGGGCCTGGCGACGGGCTGTACTTTCCGGATCGACTCGAAACTTGACACCCCGTTATGGCGCCGGCTGGCGCGCCCCGGTTTTCAGCGGATCTGCGGCGAATAACCGGCGCGGCGCAGTTCACCGGGCGTCATTTGCACCACCCGTTTGAAGGCGCGGCTGAAACTGACCGAATTGTCATAACCGACCATCGCGGCGATTTCTTTACAACTCAAATCGGTTGAAATGAGCAGGCGGCAGGCCCGTTCCACCCGGCACTTGATCAGGTACTCCGACGGGGTCTGTCCCAACTGCTCCCGGAATATCCGGGATAAATGCTCGCGGGAAACCCCGTACTCGCGCGCGACCGCTTCAACCGTCAGGGTGGTGCCGAGGTGGTTATGAATATACTCCTGAACCCGTCGGATTAAGCCGGGTGAGACTCGCCGGTGGTTTTCCGCTGCCGGAAGATAATTTCCCAGTTCCATGAGTACTTCCATAACCAGACGCGTCCCCTCCAGCGGCGAAATGAACCGCGGCGTATTCCGCGGCTGCTCATAACTGAACAGCATTTTTATCAGCTCAGCATCGCGCGGAATGTAGTAGATTTGTCCGTAAGCGGCCGTAATTTCTTCAATCATCCTTTCCACGGTTGGGGAAAAAAAACTTATCCAGATGAAATGCCACGGCCGGATACCGCCTTTGGGATAATAATAGGCGTTGCGCGGGTTACCATGGTTTTGCAGGAAAGCGGTTCCGGGAAACAGGGAAATGACTTTATCGCCGATTTTGAACCGTCCTTCACCAGTCAAGGTGTAGACAAACTGGGCTCCCGCCAAGCCTCCGCGTTTGCCGCAGTCAATGTAATACGACGGTTTTTTCTGCACTTCACGGACAATTTCACCGGGATACGGCAAACTGTCCAGCCTCCCGGTAATCTCGAAATGCACTTCCCATAAACGGCAGGTTAAATGCATCTGGAACCAATCCCGTTTTAAAAAGTTATAAAGCCGCCGCGCGGTTCAACCGGTGATAAGATAAAGTAAAATACCGCCGGTTTCAGGAAAAAGCAATTTGTATTACATTTTTGTAAGTAATATTTTATATCTGTCATTTTTGTAAGCGGTTTTAATTCCGTCCCGGCGTTGCGACGGCGGATATTCGCTGCCGCTGAACCGCGGCGGAATTATTATTGACAAAAAAATAAATATGGCACACTTTTTGCTGAATGTCTGCTGTAGTGAACCGGACAGGCAATCGTTCCCATTAACCAATTAACCAGAGGCTATTGAACCATGAAAATGATAATCGCCTACATCAAGCCGGAGAAACTGAACGCGGTCAAGCAGGAATTGTACAAACGCGAGATTTTCAAGATTTCGGTGACCAATGCTTTAGGCTGCGGCCAGCAGAAGGGTTATCATGAAAGTTACCGGGGAGCTGACGAAGAAGTCAATCTGCTGAAAAAGATCAGAATTGAAATCGCGGTAAATACGGATTTTGTCCAGCCTACCATTGACGCGATCATCGCCGGCGCCCAGACCGGCAAAATCGGGGACGGCAAGATTTTCATTGTCAACCTCGAGGAATGTATCCGAATCCGAACCGGTGAAACCGGCAGCAAGGCGATCGGTTAAACCGTTATCATTGGTCATAAACCTGTAAAATAGAGAAATATAATGTTGAAAAGGTTAGCAAAAATTTTGGCAGTAACGGCAATCATCCTGATTTCGGGAACGGTCTTTGCCGGAGCAAGTACACCCGCGAAAATTTCCCTGGAAATGTTTACCATCAACAATATCTGGATGCTGGTCGCGACGACCCTGGTTTTTATTATGCATTTGGGTTTCGCCACCTTGGAATCCGGGCTGACCCGGACCAAAAATACCGTGAATATCCTGTACAAAAATGTAATGATCGTCGCGATCGGACTGTTGACTTACGCCTTGATCGGTTTCGGTCTGATGTACCACGGGGACAGCTGGCTGCTGGGGAAATGCTTCGGTTTCGGCGGCTTCGGCCTGACCGCTCCCGCCGGAGACGCCGGACTGATCAATTACAACGGCGGCGCTTATACTTACTGGACTGATTTTATTTTCCAGGGAATGTTCGCCGCTACTGCCGCGACCATTGTTTCCGGGGCGGTTGCCGAGCGGATCAAACTGGACAGTTTCCTGATTTTTTCAGCGTTTTACGTCGCATTGATCTATCCGATTGCCGGTTCCTGGGGGTGGGGCAAAGGCTGGCTTGACCGGTTGCATTTCCACGATTTTGCCGGTTCTACTTTCGTGCACTCGGTGGGCGGCTGGGGCGCCCTGGTGGCCGTAATGCTGCTCGGGCCGCGGATCGGCAAATACGTCAACGGCAAAAGCAAGCCGATCTGGGGCCACAATATGCCGCTGGCGACCATCGGCACCCTGCTGTTGTGGTTCGGCTGGTTCGGATTCAACGGCGGTTCGGTGCTTTCGGCCGATCCCCAAGCCGTTTCCTACGTTTTTGTAACCACCTGCCTGGCGGCGGCCGCCGGCATCGTTGCCGCCAGTCTGACTTCCTGGAGACTGCAGAAACATCCCGACCTGTCAATGGTTTTAAACGGCTGCCTGGCCGGCCTGGTAGCGGTCACGGCCGGGGCGGACGTGCTTTCGATAAGTGCGGCGATTATCGTCGGAATCAGCGCCGGAATTATTGTCGTCCTGGCGGTATTCATGTTCGATTCGCTGCAGCTTGACGACCCGGTCGGAGCACTTTCAGTGCATCTGGTGTGCGGTATCTGGGGTACGCTGGCGGTCGGGTTGTTCTGTCAGGAATATTCCTTCCTGTCGCAGTTGACCGGGGTTATTGCGGTTGGAGCGTTTTGCGTGCTGGGAGCAGTGGCGATTTTCCTTCCCATCAAGTACACCATCGGTTTGAGGATGCCCGCCGATGACGAAATCCGCGGCCTGGACATCTGCGAACACGGGATGGAATCCTATCACGGCTTCCAGATATTCACCAACCAGTAAATCCGGAAATAGTTTCGGACGGCAATTCCACGCCGTCCGGGACGGTTTCAGGAGCCGCGCGCGGAACCCCTTACTCAATCCCGGCATTCAGATGTTCCAGCAGCCGGCGGCAGATTCGGTTTATTTGCGGGGTGTCCGGCAGCGTGGCGGTAACCTGATCATAAAAGCCGCGGGCTTTGAATTCACGCCGGGAATGGGGAAAATTCAAGTCGTATATCCAGGCCAGCTGGGCCAGTTTAAAATCCGTCAGGGTCGTAAAATCCGCGATATCCGGATTTTCCCCCTGTTCCAGATGCGCCAGTACCCGGGGTGAAACCCGGTCTGACTCTTCGAGGTGCAGAATCACCAGCTCATCGAGCTTCCCCTTCGCGTATTCGTTCAATACGACCCGCATGATATCGAGTTTATCCGCATCCCGGACGGCCTGGGCAACCAGCCGCGTTTCCCCGCTCAAATTATCGGGGAGCCGGCGCTTATTGTGAACTGCCGTTACCCGGCGGACGAGCTCGGCATCTTCCTCCGGCAGGAAAGCGAGCAGGCGCCTTTCCAGCAGCACTTCACACCCCATCCGGCCGTGATCGACCGAACGGGCGTCGACGAAAGTGTTATACCGGCGCAGCTGCTCAAAGCGGCCGATATCGTGGAACAGACCCGCAGTTTCCGTAATCGCGGCCAGATGCCGGGGAAAACGTTCCGCTTCGGCCAGTTGCCGGCATTCCGACTGAACGAACCGGGAATGTTCGGTTTTGAGCAGCACGTTTTTATCGAATTCCGCACTGCCGGTCAGGAAGGTGCCGGTATAGGCGGAAAAGACGGATGCAGAATTAATCGGTTGGTTTGCAGCATAATTCATGTCGTTTTCCGGGAAAATAAGTTTGACCGCTTATGCGTTCCGCACAAAAACACCCGCTGCGGAAGCGGCCTGTCAAAAGGTAATCCGGAATTGGCATTTGTCCAGTCAAAAAACCGGACGGCTTCATTTTTTCCGGAAATGTTTGGGGGAAATCCGCATGTATTTCTTGAAAAGCCGGGAAAAATAATTGCTGTCCGCGAACCCGGCCTGGTAGGCGCTTTCGGAAACGGAATAATCATGGTATTTCAGGAGTTCGGCCGCGTGCTTCAGGCGGATCATAATCAGGTAATGCCGCGCGGAAGTTCCGGCCGCCTGGCGGAAAGCCCGCTGGAAACTGCGGGGCGACATCCCGGCGGTACGCGCGAGCGACTTGAAATCAGCCGGTTCCGCATAATGCCGCTCCAGATGATTTATCGCGTTCGCGATCCGCAGCAGCGCAACCGCTTCCGGGTTAGTGCTCCTGCCGTAACAGCGGGATAAATGAATCAGCAACTCCACCAGCAGCGCGGTGGCGATCGCCTTAAAGCCGGGTTGAGTGGCAAGCAGTTCCTGTTCCAGTTCAGCTACCAGGCGTTCGGTCTTTTCCAAATCCCTGCCTGACAAGCGGAGCCGGCTCTCGAACTTATGGTTTTTCCGGTGTCTGGGTTCCAGCAGACACAGGGAACGGAAACCGGGCAGATCACCGGTGTCCAGGCCGGTCAACGCCGGATTGGCGGGATTGAACATCACATTGACCAGTGAGAGCTGTTCCATATTGACGAATTCGTGTTCATGGCCGCCGGTAATGACGAAAACATCCCCGACCGAAACCGGGAATTCCCGATCATCCACGACGTGGGTACCATGTCCCTTGGTGATAATCACCAGTTCCGAAAACTCGTGGGTGTGCCGCGGAAATTCCGGCTGCGGGTCGCGGCGCGCCACCGCAATCGAAAAATCCTTCACCGGCACAAAATTGTCAATCGTCAGGTTGGTCAGCATAAAAAACTCCCGCTCGGCAATTCCGCCGCTTTTGTCGTTAATGTGCTGGTTTTTGGCGAAAAAATCAAGGAAAAAACTCCTGATTGTTTGTAAAATGGTTTGTTGCGGTAAACTTATTATAGCGGAGACCTTATATGCACAATTATCTGGCAGTTGACGTCGGCGCCGGCAGCGGCAGAATCATCAGCGGAACTTTTGACGGTTCGGTTCTGGTTTTGCGGGAAAGCTGGCGTTTCACCAATGAAATGCAGTCGGACCGCGGCCGTTGCCGCTGGGATGTGGAAGGACTGGTCGGTGAAATCATCCGGGGGCTGCGGCATACGGCGCAACAGCTTCCCGCGCCTCCGGATTCGCTCGGCGTCGACGCCTGGGGATGCGACTATGTCCTGCTCGATGAAAACGATGCGCCGGCCGGCCCCGTTGCCGCCTATCGCGACTCCCGTACCGACGGGGTAATGGAACAGTTTTTCGAACTGCTCCCGAAAAATGAGATTTACGCCCGTACCGGAATCCAGTTTCTGCAGTTCAACACGCTTTATCAGTTATGGGCGGCGCGGCGGAACGGCGACCTGGAAAATGCCCGGCGACTGCTGATGATCCCGGATTACCTCAATTACCGGCTGACCGGCATTAAGGCCAATGAATATTCCAATGCCACCACCACCCAGATGCTGAACAGCAAAACCCGGGACTGGGACGAAACTTTGCTCGATATCCTGCGGATCGATAAAAAACTGCTGGAAAGGCCGCTGCCGCCGGGTACTGTCCTGGGGCGGCTGACGAATGCCGTCCGGAAAGACACCGGTTTGCCGGATTTGCCGGTAATCCTGCCCGCCACCCACGATACCGGGTCGGCGGTCGCCGCCGTTCCGGCAACGGGTAAAGACTGGGCTTACATCAGTTCCGGCACCTGGTCGCTGATGGGGATTGAAACGGAACGGGCGGTAACTTCAGCTTTGGCGCGGCACTACAATTTCACCAAT
>JAQULZ010000091.1 GCA_028718375.1 Victivallaceae bacterium
AAAGAAGTTATTCAACGTTATATAGCTGGACAGGGTAAATATAAGAAGTTGTATGAAGGTCAACTTGAGTTTGAGTTGGGGATATAGTAACAATACCTCGTATGCTTGCATCGAGGTAGTTTATTTCCATGCAAAAACATAGCACAAATTCAAAATAATTCAAGCATTAGTGTGAACACGACCCAGTTCAGTCGATTATGCAAAAGCCAGGTAGCATTGGAAGCTATTCGTGGAGACAAGACCATTGCTGAAATAGCGGGAGCATACAATAGTCGATACTGAAAAAGTCTATTTTGTTTCATAATCGAGGCAGTGAAGCTGACGCGTACAGGCGTACGCGAAGCTGAAACTAACGAAGAGTATGGACAAAAGAGACTGTAACCGTTTAACTGTACCGTAAAGATTTTTAAAGCAATTTTTACGGAAAATATAAGAATAAGCGGAAAAGCCGGCAATAAAAAACCGGGGGTTGATAAAATAAATTACTCAACCCTAAGTCGTTAAAGGGTTTTTCAGTATCGACTACAATATTCATCCGAATCTGGTCAGTCAGTGGAAAAAGAAGTTGATGAAAGAATCTGCTGAGCTTTGGGCCACTAAAAAAGAAAAGCAGTTCGATGCACAATATCCGGAAGATGAACTTTTACGGAAGATTGGACAACTTAATGTGGAGGTTGATTAACGATATGCCCCTTGCCGCGTATATTGAATCAATAATTTTTTCTTTTAAGGCAGCTTCTTTCTGTCGATAAAGTATTTATACGGAAATTTGATTTTCCATCGACCGCCGCGGACGGATTTTTTACCGATCAGTTTTTGTCTGCGGATCAGCAGTTCCTCAAACCCGTTTCCTTTTTTTACCCGGATAACACCGTACCTGATCAAGCGGCGAAAAATATGAAAGACGCCGGACTTGTCAATCATCCCGGACAGCCATACCAGCGGTTTGTACCAGTGAATCAGACCGTATTTCCGGGTTTTCAGCATTTCATGACGGAGCCGTCCCCGGAAGCCGCCGGCCAACAGTAAGGTTTTAGTGCCTCTTCTGACGGTCATGGCCTTGCCGCGGATCATAGTGAATTTAACGATGTAATCATCGGCGCTCCCGTTGTTATCGCCCCGGGTCCGGTATCCCTCTTCCTCCATCCTGATAATCCGGTGGATGATATTCTTCTCCCCGAGGCCGGGGATGGAATAAATGATAATGTCTCCAATACTGAGGCATCTCCGATCAAGACCGGAATCGATCATCACGCCCTCTCCCGGCCTGAGGGTCGGCAACATGCTTTTTCCGCGCATATTGAAGTAATCAGGAATATCAGTATTTTTCTTATATATTTTCATCGCCGATCAGTCACTCCAAGATATTGGCCAGTTCAGGTTCATTTATGAATTCCGCCATCGTTCCAACCCGGGGACTCTCTCCTTCCCGCAGCAGGATAAGCTTATCCGCGATTCTGACCGTTTCGGCCCGATGGGCGATCAGAAACACCGTTTTCCCACGAAAATACTGACGAAGCATAGCGCACACGGAATTTTCCGTAGCGCTGTCCAGTGAAGACGTCGGTTCATCGAGAATAATGATATCCATATCCCGGATTAAAGCGCGGGCCAGGGCAATACGCTGTTTCTGCCCCTCGGAAAAATTTATCCCCCGTTCCGCCAGTACGGTATCATAACGGTCTGGAAGCCCGGCAATGAAATCATGGATCCGGGCAGCTTTGCAGGCGGCAACGACTTCCTCCATTCCGGCATCGGGATTGCCGTATTTCAGATTATCGAGCAAACTTCCGGATAACAGTTGGATATTCTGGGAAACATACCCGATCCGCTGCCGCAGCGAGCGAACATTAAGTTCGGAGACATTATTGCCGTCGAAACAGATGTTCCCGCTTTGCGGCCGGTAAAAACACATAATGAGGGAAATCAGCGTAGTTTTGCCGATACCGCTTTTTCCTGCGATCGTCCAGACTTCTCCGGGATTTGCAGTAAAGGAAACATCGTTAAGAACGGGCACGCCTTTTTCATAATGGAAAGAGACATGCTCGAAAGCAACTTTGCCCGCCAGTTTGACGACATTCCTGCGGGTTGCGGTATTTGTTTCCGGAATCATGTCGAAAATTGCGGCAATCCGGTCCAGCATCGCCCTGGCCGACTGAAACTGGTTGATGCCGGATGACAGTTGATCCACCGGGTTGTAGACATATGATAAGTATGCCAGATAAGCCACCAGCGTCCCGACCTCCCAATGACCGCTTATTACCCAATAAGAACCGGTTATCAGCACCGCCAGTTTGGCAAGCGACGGCAACAGTTTGTTTATACCGTTGGCCAAAGTGTTCAGCGTGATACTTTCATATAAAAGCCGGATCCTGTTTTTTGCCTGCACGATAATATTGGCAACGGCTTTTTCCTCACCGGCGAAAGATTTGATCAATTGGACATTGGATATCATCTCCATATAGGAGGCATCCAGACGGGCGCCGAGTTCGCTCGACGCATGGGAAATAACATAGTTTCTCCGGGCGAAAAACCGGGTCAGGACAAACGCCAGGGGAAGGGTTGCCGCCACCGGCAGCGCAATCCGCCATTCCAGATAAAAAAGAAAAATGATGCCGCCGATCAGGCGCACGCTGTCCATCACCAACCGGGTAACGGTTCCGGAAAGAAAAAACTTCATGCCGTTGAGGTCCGCGGAAACTCGGGACATAACATATCCGGACTGATTTTTATCGAAGAAAAATTTTGGCAGACTGAAAATTTTCGCCAACAATTTTTCTCTTAAATCCAAAGTCGTCTCTTCCGTGAATTTCGAACTGAGAAATCGCTGGAACAAATTTGTGAGGAAAGTAGTAACGCTAAGTGCGACGATTATCCCGGTCACCGGCAATATCAGCGACAATTGCTTCTTCAGCAGCACCTTGTCGATCAGGTAGCGGAAAATCATCGGCATCGGCCAGGAAAGCACGGAGGAAACGGCCAGAAATATCCCCGCCGCAACTCCGATCCGCCAGTTCTTTTTGACGGAGGGGAATAAATATCGCAAGTTATCCTTTAACCGTCCGTACCCCCGCCCTTCGCTGAAGGAAGTATCCTGAAGTTTCCGGGATAAACCATTTTTTAAATATTTCAACATTTTTATCCAGTTCCTTCCCTGCAAACCGGGATGATGGTTCCGTTTACTGCAACAACCAGCTTTTAAGTTCGGCACCACTGACGCCAAATTCAATCGGGGCATTATTACGGTTTTTCGCCAACAGGTGCCGCAACAGCACGGGTCCATACCGCTGCAGCAGGGAAAACGTTCTTTTCACATAAAGAACGCTTAAATTCCGGAAAGTAAAATTACCGTTTCCATATTCGCGGCTGCCGTACATTGCTATGGCATAGGGCGACATAAAAAACCGGGACAATACCGTTTTCCATCTGCCGTTCCCGATATCCGCAATATTCACTCCGAACGAAAAAACTTCCGGGTCCCAATCGGAGGTCATGCTAAATAACAGCTTAAGCGCTGTCGCTTCGATTTCCGGGGTAAACGATTCCGGCCGGATCGCCGCCAGGAACGCTTCATCCACGGGGACTTTAAACAATTTCCGGACCAAATGCAAAGCCAGGAACAGACATTTGACATTATGGTATTCGCCATCTCCGGTCAACTGTTTCAGGGCGGACCAGTCAATTTCGTTCGTCCGAATTATTTGAATTATGTCATACAAGCCCAAAATACCGTTCATCCCCATGCCCTGGAACAGCTTATGCAGCGCCACATGTATTATCTGATCCTCCGGACCCATAATCCGCGTCGTCAGCTTCCCGATCCGTAACGGCCGCGACCGGGCCCGGATTCCCGCCGGATTTATCCGGTAACCATTCAACAGCGACGTGTGGATTTCCACCGGCAGCAAATTCCTGCGGTACAAGGGAGGATAATGGTGGTTGAAATCGCCTTTCAGCTTTTCGTGCCCGCCGAAAGTATTGAAATAACCGTGATCAGCCAATAAATCATAAGCCCGCAACCCGTCTTCCCGGCGGACCAGCAGATCGATGTCGCACATCGGCCGGGCATAGGAACAATCATACACGGTATATATCAGGGCCGAACCTTTAAGAAGAATATGTTCGACATCGTTGGCGTTGAAAAGCCGGATGATTTCTTCAAGCTGCTGCCTACGCCTGAAATCGAGGGCACAGGCGCCATGATATTTGTTCCGCATATCCTGCGCGCGGCTTCCGGGCATGGCAATTTTATTCCGCCTTAAAATCGCATAAAGAATAATATCCACCCTCTGGCACCGGGCGAAATCCCAAAGTTCCGTCCACGCCTCGGCGGATAACTCTCCCCAGGCAATTCCGCCTGTATTTCCGGACAAGATTTCAGGCAGTAATTCTGCCGACATATTCTTTAAACCCGATTTTTAAGCTTTGTATGGTATATTCCGTCTATGCCTCAACCGATATTTTTTCCCGGATATTCCGACTTGCTGCCCGGAATAATACATCTTTCGGGAAACAGTCCGAGACTATGGGCTTCCTGACAAAACCAGTTAGGCGCCATGAGGTCGCGATAGTGGTTGTAGTTCATCGCGATACAGGAACCGAGACACTTTTTCCTGAATATGCAGTCAGCACAAATTCCCTTCAGATTTCGCGGCAGTTTTTCCCGGATCTCATTGATCAGGGGATTATGGTTCCAGATATCGGCCAGTTTATCCGTTCCGGCGTCGCCGAACACCATTTCCAGGATCGTCTGACCGATGCCGCATAAAGCATATTTTCCGCTCCCGAGAATACCTATCACCCCGAATATACCACAGCTTCCACTGCCTTTGGTTATGGCTTTTTTGAACGTTTTAAAAGCCATCGGGTGGGAATATACGATGGATATTTCAGATGACGGGATAAGTTCTTTTTCAATCCATTTCCCGGTTTCGATGATTTCTTCAATCGTCAGAGTCTTATTTTTATCTTTTGCAATATCATTTTCTCTTCCGCTCGAAGTCACAAAAGTGAATTTAACAGAACCCGCTTTTTCGCTTTCGGCAAGGCGGACAAGCGCTTCCATTTTATCGCGGTTATGGCGCATTACCGCCATGATAATCTGGGGGTTCAGGTCCGCCTCAACCAGGTAGCGCAGCCCCTGCAGCGTTGCGCCAAAACAGCCTTTCACGCCTCTTACTCTTTCGTGGGTCGCGGCGTCCGGGCCGTCCAGGCTCGTCGATACGAAACTGTTTCTGCACTCTTTGATTTTCCGCGCAAGCTCCGGCGTGCAAACAGTCGCGTTAGTCTCAACCGCAAGTCTCAGGTCTTCCGCTTTTATGTAATCAAGGATCTCGTGAATTTCCGGATGGATCAGGGGTTCGCCTCCGGAAAGTTTCACGCTGTATGCCCCCAGAGCTTTAGCCTGGCTCACTATGTGTTTGAACAGTTTCAGATCGACATAGGGAAAATCGCCGGCCCGGTTATCCTTCTCAAAAGGCGGATTGATCCAGCAGTGGCTGCATCTCAGGTTGCAGCCCTCGGTAATATAGAAATAAAGACTGTTTAAATAATATCCGCACTCCGGCAGCGGCGGCCGCCCGGTTTTTGTCGCTGTTTGTTCCATATAATCCTTTTTAGTTAATCATTGACTAGCTTTCTACTGCGAAAAATCCCCGACTTTGCCGGATGATTTTCTCGTAACGAAGCCCTAAGTCCGACAAACTCCTAGCTTCGGGAGCTTACCCCCGGCTTCCTTGAACACCCGATAGCATGCATCCGGTGACGGGACATTTTCCTCGCCGTTCAGGTTATAGGCCAAAGCCGGACATCCTCCCCGACAGTAAGGGATATATTCACAACCTTGGCAATGTTCAAAGGTTTCCAGCGGAATATCCCGCCTCTCTCTCAGCCTTTTGAGTTCCGGATGATTCTGCCATACTTCGCGCAAATCATCCTGATTGATTCTCCCGAGCCTGATATGGGGCATTTGGCTGCACGGAACCATGGTTCCGTCGGCATTTACCGCCATTTTGCTCAATACCCCTCCGCAACTGGTAAGTTTGCCGCAGCCGGTACGTGACTTGATACCGTTTTTAATGGATTTTTCCATATTCATCCAGTACCTGACTGTCGAAAGCGGACCGGCATTGGCGCTTATTCTGCCGTTGTATTTATTCGCAAGTTTAAGAAGTTTTTCCATCGCGCAACTGTATTCTTCCATATTCAGTTGAACGTCCGCCTCATTCTGTCTGCATAAGCCCATATACGCCGCCGAGTTTGTCGAGAAAGAGGGAAGTCCCACATCCTCAAGCAGCAATTCGGCGATCTCATCGAGCTGACGCACATTGTGCTTGTGGATCGTTACCCGAACTGTTGCCGGCAGTTTATGTTTTAACAAAATTCTTAACCCCCGGAGCGCTTTTTCAAAAGAATCTTTTCCTCTGCACGCATCATGAGCTTCCGGCCCCGGTCCATCAATCGACACCTGATAACTGTTGCACCGCCCGGTTGATTTCAGAAAGTCGGCAAGTTCCCCGGTCAGCAGCGTGCCGTTGCTGAGAACGGAAAACCGCATATGGTTTTTTACCACGCCCTCGACAATCTGCCGGAAATCCTTCCGGAATAAAGGTTCTCCTCCGGAAAGACAGACATCGAACACTGCGCATTTATTAAGCTCCTCCATGAAGCGGAGCCATTCCTCAAGGGGAAGATCGGTTCCCGTGTCGCTCCCGCTGGAAAAATGGGAACAGTAAGAACACTTGAGATTACACCGGTTGGTAATATTGAGATCGACACTCCGGGGAGTAGGCAATGGTTTCATTTTTTATTTCCTGTAACCGATCAATCCTTTTTCTTCCATTTCCCCCAGAAACTTTTCAATCTGGCTGCCGGCGTCATCGGAGATATTTTCGAATTCCGCCGGCATCGCCTGAAGGATGTCTGCAACCGAATTTTTCCCGTTGATCTGTTTCCAGATAAAAGAGCCCGTCTCATCAAGACCATAAGTTTCCGCGGTGTCCGGGTCGAACAATACCGCCCAGTCATCAAAATCCTCACGATATACTATTTCCGGATTGGCAAACGGAATTTTCTTCATCAATATTCCTCTCTCAATAAAATGTTAAAAAAATGGAAATACCATCATTGCGGCAAGAAGACTGACAAGTGTAAAGAACATTATGTTCCTGCAAATTTCAAGTTGTTTAAGTTATAAAGCTCCCATCCATTTTATATTCTCGTCAAAAAAACGCGACAAACCGCTTATCCGGAGCAGGCGATAAACTTGGCTGCATTGCCTGTTCCGCCAGGGATCAAAACGGATTCTCAACCGTCAAGGCAGGGCAGCCGTTTCTTTCATCATGGTTGCCACCGACGGCCGGAGAATCTTTTCAACTTTCTCCCAGAAACGCCCGTCAAGGGTGGCTTCCAGGGTGTAACAGGGGATGGTTCCGGCCAGCATGACCGCGGTGTCCAGCAATTTTAAATTGATGCTCTTTTTGTCCTTGGCATCAGCGATGAACATGAAACGCTGCAGGTTTTCGCTGAACCCCAGTATAATTTCCTGCGTCGCCCACCCCGGGGAAAGCCGGGTTACCTTGTCCCGCTGCGATTGTTCCAGAAAAAAGATCGCCGCCAGCGGGAATGAGCTTTCAACGTTGCAGGAACTGCTGACTTTGCGGATCTCGTAATCGCTCCAGGTGGGAAAAGGATGAGCCCGATACCGGCCGTCCGGGGATTTTATCACCATGGCGATATCATCGGCCAATTTGTTCCAGTAGTCCGGAAGCCGGGCCAGAGAGGTACTCTTGCCGGTGTTGCCCGGTGCAGAGATCAATATCCCCTGACCGTCCAACGCCGCGAAAGCCGCATGAAATATCCCGCCGCCGTGGTGAAAATAATAGCGGTTGAGAAATTTCATGGAATGGCACATATAGGTATAATTCATGCCATGGTCGTTCAGTGTATCGTAATCCATTTCAAGGTATACTTCAGGGGACAGGCCCGGCCGGTACCAGAAATCACAATAGGAGGACGAAACAAGGGATTCCTGGCCGGGGAACCGGCACGGATTACTGTTTCTGGCATTTTGTATTTTCCGGAGTGCGTACATATGGATGCCGTTCAGGGGACGGCCGTCATGCTCAGGCATTTGCGTCATGTGCACGAATTCATCCATCCAGCCGTTCAAACCGGGATCAACGGCGGCAAATCCATAGGACCTGCCGTCCGCCAGGGTTAGCTGGTATTTCTTTTTCAAGCCCAAAAATTGCTGCATCATCATTTGTCAAACTTATATGGCGGGAACATATTCTCAGCGGACAACGAACTGCCGCCATAAAAAACGTTCACCAAGTAACATTAAGCAACCCCGCCGGTATTATCGCACTCCAACGTAGCAGTCCCGCCGGTAGAAATACACATGCTGTCGGCGCTATTTCCCGTATTATAACAGCTATCAGCGGAAGGCCCGGTGTCATGGCAAGCAGCTCCGCTGGAATTGGCGGGCCCTGTAGCACAATCGGCAAAAGCGTGCCGCATTTTAGCGTTCAGTGAATAAAGTACGGGGGATTGATAGATTTTCTTGTTCTTCTGAGCCATTTTGATTTTCCAATGGTTATGTATGTGTTTACTTCCTCTGGAATGTAGCATAATGTCAGGTTACCTGCAATACTTGAAACGGAAAAATGGCTTTTCGTAATGAAAGAAAAACACCGCCGGGAAAAATTCAAAACACAAGGCCGCCGGTATTTTGGCACGCGAACTTGGCAGAACCACCGGTAAAAGAACAGTCGCTCCCAGCGGTACTCCCCGTATACTCACAAACCGCGTTGGCGGATGGTCCGGTTTCAACGCAGGAACTTCCACCGGAATTCCCGGATCCGAAATCACAGTCGGCAAAAGCGTGCTGCATTTTAGCGTTCAGTGAATAAAGTACGGGGGATTGATAGATTTTCTTGTTCTTCTGAGCCATTTTTAATTCTCCATTGCTTATGCGCTTAACTACGTTGAAATATAGCCGAATGTCAGGCTGTTTGCAATACTTGAAACGGAAAAATGGCTCATGAAAAAGAAGATCATGTCGATTTTCACTCGCACTCCGTTGCATGTCGGTGCCGGCAATTCCGTAGGAGCGATCGATGCTCCGATAATGCGTGAACGCCATACCCGGATCCCGATTATTCCCGGTTCTTCGCTTAAAGGAGTACTTGCCGATTTGTGGAATGATAATGAATATCAGCGTACCGAAGAAGGTAAAAGACTATTCGGCAATGATGACGCTCAGAATGCCTGTTCGGGCAAATTGAAAACTTGTCAGAAATGGCAGAAAAGCCGTAAGGCGATTGAGACTTTTCTGGGTGGCGCTAATACTTGAACCGGCCGCAAACCGGTCAGAAATGGCAGAAAAGCAGCATTGAGACTGAATATAAAAGAACTCCTGTCATACTAAGGTTCCGGTATGACAGGAGTACTGTTAAGTTTCGATATTATTGCTCCGAAACTTAATCTGTTGTAATAAACAATCAATTATTGGCCTCAAAATAATAAATATAATTACAAGTAGTTTTGTTGCTATTCTATAATATAATTTAAAACCTGCGGCGGAAGCGTTTGACTTCCTGTTCCTGTGCCTGGGTGTCGAGTTTTTCGAGTTCGGCAGGAGATATCGGACGGACGATCATGCCTTTGACCAGCTTGTCCACGGTTAACGGTAGTACCGGTTCCGCAATGGCGTATTTGGGAAATGTCCGGACGATTTTCAGATTGCCAATGAGTTCTTCGGAACTGCCCAGACTCTCTCCGGTGTCGGGATCGGTAAGTTCTCCCCCCACCGCAAAAACATGCAGCAAGGCATCCGGTTTAGCCCGTTCCTCCGTTAAATTCACATAGACTTTCGCCCCCGCAACCTGGATAATCACCGTCGGAAACGCCAGTTCCATGAGTTTTCGACCACCGCCTTGGCGGCTTCCTGAATCGCATCCTGCACTGCAAGTTCAGCTTTATTGCCCGCCGTCGCATGTACTCCGCTGCGCAGTTCGAAATCTTGCGATTAACACGATTGGGAGCAATCAATTCAATCCCCTTTTCAGTCATGAGTTTCTCGTCCGTCAGATCGGAATCATATGCTTTGTCCCCAATGAGCTTATCGGGGCATCTCGACGACCACGAACTGTTTAATGTTTCTTCCACAAGCGTGATTTCGTGAGGCGAAGCGCTTGTCACATGTGCGGCGACAGGAAGACCATGAGCATCTCCGACGACCATAATTTTTGAACCTTTGCCCCGTTTGGTTTTGCCGACTGCGTCGCCCCCTTTTTTGCACTTGCAAAAGTGCCGTCAATAAAACATTCACTCAATTCAAAGTCCTTGAAATCCTTTGCCAATCTGGTCAAAACGCTTTGAAATGTTCCAGCGTCAACCCACTCCTGAAAGCGACGATGGCAAATCTGATAAGGCGGGTAATCGCCTTTCGGCAGATCTTTCCATCTTGCGCCGGAACGTAATATCCACAGCACTCCCCGCAATATTTCACGATCATCGCGCCGAGGCCGTCCGAACTTGCGGCGTTTCGGCTCGTAACGCTTGATCAAATGGTAAATAGTTTCAAATTGTTCTTCGGTCATTTTTCAACTTTTTAGATGAAATATAACCCTTTAGGGAACCTCTAAAAATTGGTTCCGAAATGAAAAAATCACTTAGTTGCCCGCAGCGGCGACGCAGCGTAAGTTCTTGCATAGCAGCGCTATGTAGCGGTTTTACGCCGCTAGTCCGACCGGAGCAAATAAATGATTTTTGCCGGAAATTTCAATTTTTAGAGGTTCCCTTTAATCAATTATTTCAAGACTTTTGAAACTGGTTCTAGTGTCGAGTCAAGCCTGTAAGGTCAACAAGTTGCGGATAAATTTCGCCCGTTAGAAACGGGCGACCACCGTCCCGCCGCCGGACCGCGTCCCGAACGTCGGTTCCGTTATTTTTTTATTTTTGTCGGTGTCGTCTAACCAATATCTGTTGACAAATTTCTGAAAAAACCGGTCCATGGTACTTGATTTTTTTGTTTACCGGATTTATTTTTATAAGTAAACTTTTCAGTAAACAAAGGAATAAATTTTGCCATGGGTCATTTTTCAGCGAACGGAATTACGGGGCACCGGGGGAATCAGGAGCGATTTCCGGAAAATACCTTATCGTCGTTCATCGATGCGCTCAGAGTGGGGGTGGATTGGATAGAGCTCGACGTGAGACTGAGCCGGGATGACAGAATTTTGGTAATTCACGATGAGACAACCAGTCGCACCTGTGATGTCGACTTAACCGTGAATTCGGCTTCCGGTCATGATTTGAGGCAGTTGAATGCTGCGGCTTCCTGGAATCGCCGCAATCCCGATAAACCCCCGCGCCATGATCATATTCCGTACCTGGAAGAAGTTCTTAAGCTGATAAAAAACCAGAGCAAGACCAGAGTCTCAATTCAGCCCAAAGTCGATTGCGTGGTTCAGGTATGTGCTATGCTGAAAAAAATGAATATGGCCGAATATGCCGGATTCAACGACGGCAATCCGGCTATATTAAGGAAGAGCCGCGAATTGCTGCCGGAAGCGGTTATTTTCTATGACATCGGTCAAAAAGACGATGTTCCGGCGGCGATTGAAACCGCCCGGCAATATGCGTTTTACGGGATCGTGATTGAGCAGTCGCAAATTACGCCGGACGGGATCAAAGCCGTTGCCGGCGCCGGCCTTGAACCCGGAGTCTGGACAGTGAATGAATTGGATCAGTTCCACCAATTACGCCGGATGGGGGTAAAGAGATTCTATACCGACCGCCCGGAAGAATTTTTGAGGGCCGCGCGAGCCGAATTATGACATTTGCCTCCAGTAATACCACTAACTATGATGTACTGATTATCGGCGGCGGGGTTTCGGGAGCCGCAACGGCGTACGCGTTGTCGCGCTACAAACTGAAAGTCGCGCTGGCGGAAAAGAACGCCGACTTCGGTTTCGGAGTGACCAAAGCCAATTCCGGAATTATTCATGCCGGTTTCCATCATGACCTGAAGTCACTGAAGTCGCGTCTGGAACTCCGGGGAAACTCGATGTTCGATGATTTACGGCTGAAACTTAAATTCCCGTTCAAACGTAACGGCATAATTGTGGCGGCCTTCAGTAAGGACGAAATGAATGCCGTACCGGCGCTTTACGAGCGCGGCGTCACCAACGGCGTACCCGGGATCGAACTGTGTGACCGCC
>JAQULZ010000092.1 GCA_028718375.1 Victivallaceae bacterium
TTCATGGCGCTAAAAAGATGGAGAGGGATTGCCACGCGCTATGCAAAGAGAACCGCTTCATTCTTGGCGGCTGTACAAATTCGTTGCTTGGCAGTCTGGGCAAAAATCTCGTGACGACACAATCTAAGAGAACAGTATTGAGGCTAGCTCCACTTATTAAATTGCTCCATGAATGTAAGAGGCAAAATGGCATCAGCAATCACCTTTACAGTAAAACGGTAAAAAAATCCGGTAAATCACTTGAATATTGGCAATTAATGTCTACCTTTTGAATTCGGACTGAATTTTTTTATACCTTAACCTGATTAACCTAAAAAACGAGGCACAAAAATGACCAGGATCTTTGATGTTGTCAAGCCCGGGGTGCTCTTCGGGGATGATGTCCAAAAAGTTTTCGCCATCGCCAAAGCCAATCAGTTCGCATTGCCGGCGGTAAACGTAGTCGGTTCCGATTCCGTCAACGCCGTGCTCGAAGCCGCGCAAAAAGTCAATTCGCCGGTAATCATTCAGTTTTCGAACGGCGGCGGCGCGTTTTATGCCGGCAAGGGCCTGAAGCTCGAAGGTCAGGAAGTCGGCATTCTGGGGTGTGTCTCCGGTGCAAAACACATCCATCTGCTGGCTGAAAAATACGGGGTCCCGGTAATCCTGCACACCGACCACTGTGCCAAAAAATTATTGCCGTGGGTCGACGGCCTGCTGGACGCCGGCGAAAAATTTTACGCCGGACACGGCAAGCCCCTGTACAGTTCGCACATGCTGGATTTGTCCGAGGAATCCCTGACGGAAAACGTGGAAATTTCCTGCCGTTACCTCCGGCGGATGAGCAAGATCGGCATGACCCTCGAAATCGAACTGGGCTGTACCGGCGGCGAGGAAGACGGCGTTGACAACAGTCATCTCGGCGCTTCCGCGCTCTATACCCAGCCGGAAGATGTGGCTTACGCTTACGAAAAACTCAGCGCGATCAGCCCCCGGTTTACGATCGCCGCCTCCTTCGGCAACGTTCACGGCGTCTACAAGCCGGGCAACGTCGTCCTGACGCCCAAAATCCTGGATAATTCCCAGAAGTATATCGAAGAACATTTGCATACCGGCAAAAAACCGGTCAATTTCGTCTTCCACGGCGGTTCCGGTTCCAGCCCCGCTGAAATCGCGGAGGCCATTTCCTATGGGGTGATCAAAATGAATATCGATACCGATACCCAGTGGGCAACCTGGAGCGGCGTGCTGGAATTCTATAAGACCAACGAAGCTTACCTGCAGGGACAGCTCGGCAATCCGCAGGGGCCGGACAAACCGAACAAGAAATTCTATGATCCGCGCGTCTGGCTGCGCAAAGGCCAGGAATCCATGGTCGCGCGCGTCGTAAAAGCCTTCGAAGAATTGAACTGCGTCGGCAGAAACTAAAACAACTCCCCAAAGGCCGCCCCCGCAACGGGCGGCTTTTTTTTGCTTTTTTTTCAAAAAAAATCATTCCAGGCTTGAATAATGAATGGTGATTCATTATTATAAATATATAATCATTACAAAGAATATATATTCATTAATATTGCGGCAACCGTCAGGGAGAGCGGAAATGGCAAAGTTATCGGAAAAAATGAAGGCGCTGGTAAGTGAGAATATGCGGCACGTCATTCTTGAAACCAGCGAACGGATAATCATCCGGGACGGCCTGGATAATCTGACCATGAAGCAACTGGCCGAAGAAGCGGAAATATCCGCCGGGAGCATCTACAATTATTTTCAGAACAAGGAGGAAATAGTTTCCGGGATAATGGATCGCGCCTTCGAACGGTTGCTGGATTCCCTGGAAGCTATTGCCGGACGCCCGCTGCCGGCGGCCGATAAACTCCGCGCCATGGCGGTATTCATGTTCGGGGATTTTCCTCAAGTGCGTAAACTGCATGAAGCACTGATGCACCGGCTGCCGCCGCCGGACCGAAAAAACCTGCGCAACCGGCACCGGAGACTGCTTGACATCCTCACCGGAACCATCCGGCAGGGAATTGAAGCCGGAGAATTCAGCGTTTGCGAACCGGTATTGGCAGCCTCGGCATTTCTTGGAATAATCCGGGAACTGCAGTTCGATCCGGGGGAAATGTTTTCCGGACTGGAACCGGAACTGCTGGCTGAAAAAGCCGCCGGAATTTATTTGTCCGGCATCAAATGCGGAGCCGAACCATGAAACAATTATTGCCGAACATGCTTAAGCGCCGGGTTTTTGCTCTGCTGGTTATAGTCCTGGGAATTGGAATTACCCTGTTGACTGTTATCACCGGGCCGCGGCCGAAAAAACAAGCATCAACCGAACGTGAACAGGTGGTCAAAGCGATAAAAGTCGCGCCGGCAAGCGTCGCGCCGCGCATCACCGGTTACGGCGAAGCGGTTCCGGCCAAAACCTGGAAGGCGGTAGCACAGGTTGACGGCAAGGTTATCTGGAAGTCGCCGAAACTGAAAGGCGGTGAATTTTTCGCGGCCGGGGAACTGATGCTGCGCCTGGATGACAGCAACATCAAGCTGGCCATTCACAAATGCGAAGCCGGAATAAAAAAATATCAGGCCAAAATCGGCGAGCTCAACAGTACCCGTACCAATATGGAAGCGCAGCTCAAAGTGATGAAAAAAATCCTTGAATTCAATGTCCGGGAACTGGCCCGCCAGGAAAAACTGCACCAGTCCCGCGCCGTTGCCGCCACCACCGTGGAAAAGCAGGAAATCACCGTGCTGCAGCAACATAATGCCATCATTTCCCTGGAATCCAGCCTGCGGCTGCTGCCCGCCCAGATCGAATACCAGCAAGCGGAATTAAGCGCGGCGGAGGCCAGCCTGAAACAGGCTAAACTGGATTTGGAATACGCTCAGATTACCGCGCCTTTCGACTGCCGGGTCAATTCGGTAAACGTGGAAATGCATCAATACGTCACCGTCGGTCAGGAAATGGTTTCCGCCAACGGCACCGACGAAATGGAAATCCCGGCGCAATTCAGTCTCGATCAACTGGAAATATTATTCAATTCCACCCTCAGCGACATCCGGAAAAAGGCCGCCGAAGCCGAAAAAAAACGGCAGCAGCCGGACTGGAAAATAAAAGTAAAGGCAAACGGCGGCAATAATGCTTTTTACTGGGACGGGCATTTTTTGCGGATGGCCTCCGGTATCGACACTACGACCCGGATGACCACCATGGTCGTCGGCGTAAGCAATCCGTACCGGCGGAACGCTTCCCGGCCGCGGCCGCCGCTGGATAAAGGGCAATTCTGTTCCGTGGAAATCATCGGCCAAGCTCAGCCCGGACAACTGGTGGTACCGCGTTACGCGCTGCACGCCGGCAAACTCTATCTGGCGGACCGGGATTCCAGACTGGAGATCAGACCGGTAAAAACCGTCTGTTGCCTGGGACAATACGCCGTCATCGCCTCCGGGCTGAAAGCGGGCGAAACCGTAATTATCAGCGATCTGGTGCCGGCCATCAAAGGAATGAAACTGAGCGTCAGCATGGACCGGAATTTCGCCGCTCAGGCCGCCGCGGAGCTGGCCGGAGCCGAGGAACAAAAATGATCAGATATTTTACCAGTCATCCGACGGCGGCCAATCTGCTGATGTGCGGCCTGTTGCTGCTGGGGTTACTTACCCTGCACAAAATCAAACGGGAAGCCATGCCGGATCATTCCACCCGCACTTTGCAGATCAGCGCCAATTATCCGGGCGCGACCGCCGAAGAAATCGAGGAAGCCGTCGCCGTGCCGATCGAGGAAGCGCTGAGCAACGTCAACAATATCAAACGGATCAAAACCACCGCGCTGGAAAGTTCCGTTTCGATCCGCGTCGAAATGATGGACGCCGCCGATTACCAGGCGTTCTACAACGACGTCAAACGGGAAGTGGAAGCCGTCACCGCTTTCCCGGATCAACTGGAAAAACTCACCATCGAACCTTATAACCACCTTGACCAGGTCGTCAGCCTGGCGGTATACGGGGAACTTTCCGTAACGGATCTGAAGGCCTATTGCGAAGACCTCAAAGACCAATTCATGGAAATCGGCAACGGCATCAAGGTGGACGTCAGCGGTTTTTCCCAGCATGAGTTCAGAATCGAACTTTCGCCGTCCGCGCTGCACACCTATAAACTCAGCGTCAACGAAATCGCCGATATCATCAGCCGGCAGAACGTCGATCTCCCGGCCGGCACTCTGGAAACCGGTAAACAGGATATAAAACTGCGCTTCAGCGACCGCCGTAAAAATGTCGACGAGCTCGGCCAGATCCGCATCTTATCCGGCAGCGGCGGCGGCGAACTGAAACTGGGAGACATCGCCCGGATTACCGACCGTTTCGACGCGGATGAAAATAAAGTGCTGTTCAACGGCAAACGCGCCGGAGTACTCACCATCTCCAAAAGCAAAAGCGCCGACAGCCTGACTATTTACGACCAGGTGATGCGAATCCTGAATCAGGAAAAAGCCGCGGCCCCACCGGGACTTCATTTTGAGATCACCAGGAATATGGCCAGCGATATTCAAGACCGGCTGAATATGGTATACAGTAACGCCCTGCAGGGATTTCTGCTGGTTTTCGGCGCTTTGTGGCTGTTTTTGAACATCAGACTGTCAATATGGGTGGCGCTGGGACTGCCGGTATCGTTCCTCGGCGGTTTGTTCGTCATGCACTGCCTGGGAATATCGCTGAACATGATCTCAACGTTCGCGCTGGTCATCGCCATCGGGCTGCTGATGGACGACGCGATCGTCATTTCGGAAAATATCGCGGTGCAGCTGAAAAACGGCACGCCTCCCAGGGAAGCGGCGATAAACGGCGTACGTGAAGTCGGCGGCGGAGTTGTTTCCAGTTTTCTCACGACCATCTGCGTTTTCGCCCCGCTGGTGTTTCTGGGCGGCCAGATCGGAAAAATCCTGGGCGTGATTCCGCTGACCCTGATCATTATCCTGTCCGTAAGCCTGATCGAAGCGTTTTTCATCCTGCCCAATCATCTGGCGCATTCCTTCAAAAACGGCCTGCCGGAACCCGGCTGCTGCCGGCGGAAAATCGACGCCGCCATCGACTGTATCCGTTTCAAACTGCTTCGGCGCTGGCTGGAAACGATCCTGCCGTACCGGTATTTATTCCTGAGCCTGATCCTGGCGCTGTTTATCTTCTCGCTCGGCATGTTTCCCGCCGGTTATCTGAAATTCAAAGTATTCCCGAGCGTGGACGGCGACACCGTGGTTTGCCGCGTCATGCTGCCCCCGGGAACGCCGCTGGCGGAAAGCGAGGCCGCCGCCGCCCGGATTTGCGCGGCCGCGGAAGCCATGAACCGCAAGCTCACTCCGAAGCAGCCCGGGAAAAAAGAACTGGTCAAATTCGTTTCGGTGAATTTTTCGGCCAATTCCGATTACAGCGACAGCGGCGCGCATTTGTTCACGGTTTACGCCGACCTGCTGCCGGGCAACAACCGGAGCAGTACGGTGGCGGAAGTACTGAATGTCTGGCGGCAGAAAACCGGAACGATCCCCGGCGTAACCAGCATCCGGTTCGATGACCTGATGTCCGGACCGGGAGGAAAACCGATTGAAATCCGGCTGCACGGCAAAAATCTGTCCGAGCTGAAACTGGCAGCTTCCGCCCTCCAGGAAAAACTGGCTTCCTACAAAGGAGTGTTCGATATCAGCGACAACCTGACTTCCGGTAAACCCGAACTGGTGATGTCGCTGCTTCCCGGCGCGATGAAACTCGGTTTCACCGCCTCGGCCATCGCGCAGCAACTGCGTTCGGCCTACCAGGGCGCAAAAGCCGATGAACTCCAGATCGGCAACGACAATTATGAATTCAACGTCCGGCTTTCGGATAAACTGGCGGACAATCTGCACAATTTCGACAATTTTCAGTTGACGGCCCCGGACGGGAAAAAGATTCCGCTGCTGAACGCGGTTAAAATCCGGGAAGCGCGCGGCCCCTCGGCGATCAACCGTTACAACGCCAAACGCACCGTAACCGTCTCCGCCGGCCTGAACGAAACCGCAGCAAACGCCAGTGACATTACCGGAGACCTGCTGAAAAATTACTTTCCGGAACTGCAGCGGCGGTTTCCCGGAGTCAGCTGTTCTTTCGGCGGCCAGCGCGAAGCGGGCGGCGAGACCGGAAGCTCGATGTCCACCGCCTTCATCATCGGGATCGCCGGAATCTTCATCCTGCTGTCGCTGCAGTTCGGAAAACTGCTGGAACCCGTGGTCGTGATGGCCACTATTCCCCTGTCCATAATCGGAGTGATCTGGGGACATATAATCACCGGAAAAACTTTTGATATGCAGGGTTTGATCGGAGTCATATCCCTGGCGGGGATTGTAGTCAACGATTCCATCCTGATGATCGAATTCATCAAAAACGGGGAGGCCGAAGGCAGGTCGCCGCATGACGCCGCCTGCCAGGCGGTTAGTTTGAGATTCCGGGCGCTGATGCTCACCAGCCTGACGACCGTTGCCGGGTTGCTGCCGATCCTGACCGAAAAAAGCCTCCAGGCGCAAATGCTGATCCCGCTGGCATTGAGCATCGTCTGCGGGTTATCGACTTCAACGCTGCTCGAACTCTTCGTAATTCCGGCATTATACCTGGTGATCCAGGATTACCGGAACCGGCGCCGCCGCGGTCTGGCGTGAATACAATCGCTTATCTCCCGCGCAGCTCGCTGAATGTCAGCGGCTTGAAGTCTTTTTTCACCGCGGCGCGTTTGGCCGCATCGACGGCCAGGTATTTCCAGCGCGAAAAAGCGAAATCATGCGGCCGGAAATTCTGCAGCCAGGGCTGATCCAGTTGGCCGGAAACGGCGAACGATTCGAATATCCAGGGACATTGGCCGCTCAGGTATTTAACCATCTCCTCATACTTCCGGGTACGCCCGGGCGAGTCCGGCAGCGGAATGATTTCCTCGAACATCCGGTCGAATGCCGCGTCCCGGAAAAACGTCCGGTTACAGGTCCCGGCATTTTTACTGTAGAAAAGCTGGAGAAAATTTTCGGCGTCCGGATAATCCCCCACCCACGACAGGCGGAACAACTGAAATTTTCCCTGGCGCAGCTTCTGAAAAAAGCGCGGTTTGTTATTGAGGATCGGAATTACTTTTATGCCGATCTTCGCCAGGTCGCCGATCATCAGTTCGGCCAGCTGCCGATGAGCCGGCGAACTGCCGTTCTGATCGTAAGTCAAAGTCAGAGATCTACCGGTTCGGGGATCGATCCCGCCGGAATAACCGGCCCGGCGCAAATGCTCCCGGGCGCGGTCGAGATCGTAAGTGCAGTAAGGATTTCTGAACGCCGGATCGCAGCCCGCCACTCCCGGCGGAATCGGCCCCTGCGCCGGAATCAGCCGGCCGTTGTAATGCAGTTTCAGATTACCCACATTATAAGCCAGGCTGATCGCCCGGCGCAAGTCCGGATTGTCCGCCAGCACCGGATCGGTGAAATTAAACCCCACATACCGGACTTCGAATTCAGGTATCCGCAGCAGCCTGACGCCGCGCGCCGCCAGAGCCGGAGCAAGCGTCCCGTCCGGACCTGTCACCTGATCAAAATTATCCTTGCCGACCGCGCTGAAATCCAGCCCGCCCTGCAAAAACAGCAGCCAGGCGGAAACCTCCTGTTTAATGATGTAACCCACCACCCGGTCAAGCAGCGGCAGCGGGCGGCGGCGGTCCGCCGGATCCGCGGCCTGCGGAAAGTATTCCCGGCGGTAATCCGGATTGCGGTCGAGGATCAACCGGAAATCCCGGATCCATTCCTGCAGTCTGAACGGTCCCGAACCGACCGGATGTTCCGCAAAACTCTCCCCGTAAAACTTCACGGCCTGCCGGGATATGACGGAAGCGTAAGGTATGGCCAGGGCATAGAGAAAACGCGGATCCGGCCGGGTCAAACGAATCCGGAAAACCGCATCATCGATTATTTCCAAACCGGAAATCCCGGCCGCGTAAAGCGAATTATCTCCCGGTTTCAGGCGCAAAGTAGCGCGCCGGAAGGCGTCTATGCCTTTTATTTTACCCCGGAACATCCAGAATACCGGGCTGTGCAGCCGTCCGTCGGCAATCCGCAGAAAAGAATAAACGACGTCCCGGCTGGTAACTTTGCGTTTCGATTCGGGCAATCCTTTAAAACAGGGGTCGCCGCAAAAATACAAATCGTCGCGCAGGGTAAAGGTATAAACGGTTTTGCTTTTATCCGGTTCCGGCATGTTTTTCAACATCGAGGGAATAAGCCGGTAGGGACGGGCGAGGTAATCATATTGGAGCAGCGTATCGTAACACGCGGCCACCATGTCCCGGCTGGTCAGGTCGGCGGCCAGCGCCGGATCCAGGGTTTTGACCCGCCCGCAGTTGAGATATAAAGTTCTATCCGGATTTTTTCCCGGTCCCCGGCCGCAGGAACTCATCAATAAAAGTATTCCCGCACTCAGAAAGAAGAACTGCCGGACTAATGACCGGCGCTTCCGGGGTGTTCTACCAGGATTCATTGATCAAGAGAAACGAATTTTGTCACGGTTTGGTCCCATTTTGCTTTATCCGCCGGATTCGGTACGTATTTTTCGACCTCAAAGGAGTTTTTGACTATCTTCCGGGCCGCCGCCAGATCGGCTATGTCCCGGCAGGCAATCGCCTGGGTAAGGATATTGCCGACGGCAGTCGCCTCGACCGGCCCGGCCTCCACCGGAAAACCTAAACAATCAGCGGTATACTGCATCAGTTTTTTGTCCTGGACACCGCCGCCGACAATATTCAGCGAGGAATAATTCACACCGAGGATTTTTTCCAGCTTTTCCAGTTTGGTACGGAAATAAACCGCCAGTGAATCGTAAATGCAGCGCAGGATATCGGCATCCGTCTGCGGCACCTCCCGGCCGGCGGCGACGCAGAACTCCCGTATTTTCGCCGGCATGTCGCCGGGAGTCAGAAATAACTTGTCATTAGGATTAATCAGATATTTGAACGCTTCACCCGCCGCGGCCGTTTTCGCCATTTCGGCGAAGGAAATATTGCGACCCGCTTCATTCCAGACCCGGCGCGTTTCCTGGAACAGCCAGGTACCCATGATATTGGAAAGGAACAATATCCTGCCGTTCAGGCCGCCCTCGTTGGTGAACGGCCCGAGCCGGGCAGCGTCGGTAAGAATCGGCGCGTCGATTTCCGCGCCGAACAAGGCCCAGGTACCGCAACTGATATAAGCCCAGTCACGGCCGGAGGGAGCCGGAACCGCTCCCACTGCGGAAGCGGTATCGTGAGAGCCGACTTTGATCACCGGAATTGGGCCGCAATTGAACTCCTGCCGCAATTCAATTTTCAACGGCGCCGAAATCCGGCCCGGAAAAGCTATTTCGGGAAACAGCGACCGCGGCAAGCCGAGCAGATCGATCAGTTCAAAGTCCCAGTCGCGTTTGACCGGATCAAGCAAATTGGTGGTGGACGCTTCGCTGTATTCACAGGTCATTGCCCCGTTCAGCATATAGGTCAGGGCATCCGGCATCAGCAGCAGGACACTGTCCTCAAAATCTTCCGGGTGCATTTCCCGGTGAGCGACCAGCTGATACAGAGTGTTAAGCTGCATGAATTCAATCCCGGTACGCCGGTAAAGTTTCTCCGGGGAAATTATCCGATGAACTTGTTCCGGGATATGATCCGTCCGTGCGTCCCGATAGTGATAAGGCGGCCGCACTATTCTGCCGGTAGAGCGGTTGAACAGTACATAATCCACTCCCCAGGTATCGATGGCAATCCCGGCAATATCCGGCGCCGCCGCCAGCGCTTTTTTCAGCCCGGCGCGGATTTCCGCGTCCAACTGTTCGAAATCCCAGAATAACGAACCGTTTTTTTCAACCGGTCCGTTGGGAAAACGGTGAACTTCCGCCAGCGCCAGCCGATCGTCCGCCAGGGTTCCGATGATCGCCCGCCCGCTGGAGGCTCCCAGGTCAAACGCCAGATACTTCCGGATCATGGTCTTATTCCTTAAGAATTAATTCCGGGTCCGCAAACTTTCATCAGCCGATAAGATCAACGCTTCAGTTTCTTCCCAGCCGATGCAGGAATCAGTAATGGAAATTTCCGGATCCGGAGGTTCTCCGATGACTATTTTCTGGTTGCCCGGCTTTAAATTGCTTTCCAGCATCACCCCGACGATCCGGTCTTCCCCGTCGCAAAGCTGCGCCATGACGTCATGCAGGGCGATCCGCTGCTGATCGTGCTGTTTGGCGGAATTGGCATGGCTGCAATCGACAATGATGCCGCTGGTGATTTTAGCCTTGTTCAGTGCTACCTTAAGAAAGGCAATGTATTCCGCCGCATAATTGGGCTGACTGCCGCCGCGCAGGACAATGTGGCCGTAAGAATTGCCGGACGTACGGAATACCGCGATGCGCCCTTCCTCGGTAACCCCGATGAAACTGTGTTCGCTGTTAGCGGTGCTGATCGCGTCAATGGCGACCTGCATGTTGCCGTCGGTGGCGTTTTTGAAGCCCACCGGCATCGATAAGCCGCTGGCCAGCTGACGGTGAGTCTGAGATTCGGTGGTGCGGGCGCCGATCGCCGCCCAACTGACCGCATCGGCCAGGTATTGGGGAATGATCAGGTCGAGCATTTCCGTACCCACCGGCAGTCCCAGATCGACGATTTTGAGCAGCAGTTTCCGGGCAACGAAAATGCCGTGTTCGATATTGTAAGAACCATTGATATCCGGATCGTAAATCAGGCCTTTCCAACCGATCGTAGTGCGGGGTTTTTCAAAATAGACCCGCATGACAATGAAAATCCGGTCTTTCACCTTTTCCCGCAGTGCGTTGAGCTTTCGCGCGTATTCCAGGGCGGCAGCGCAGTTATGGATGGAACAGGGACCGACGATCATCATGATTTTTTTGCTTTTGCCGTCTAAAATATCGCAGATTTCCCGGCGGGCGGCAATAACTTTGGCGGCAGCGTCGAGCGACAGCGGCAATTCCGATTTGATGGCCTTGGGAGAAGTCAGCGGCGAACAACTGGCGATATTAAGGTTGGTAGTGGTAAGCATAATATTTTTTTGACCTTCGTATTTTTAGCAGAAACTCTTTCCGGCAAAATATTCAAATTTTATTTCCAATATATTATTGGCCGATTGGTTTTACAACCGCGGTTCACGGTTTATTTCCCATCACATTCCCCGGCGGATTGAGGAAGGAGTTCTTCCGCGGCGCTTTTTAAAGATCTTCGAAAAATGGCAGACGTCATCCCAGCCGACCATTTCCGCCACTGCCCCAATCCGCAGATTATGATCTGTCAGCAGTATCTCCGCTTCCTGCAGCCGCCGTTCAATCAGGTATTCAATGGGAGACGTGCCGAAAAAGCGCTTGAATTCGGCCGAAAGATGCGGCCGGGAAATAGAAAACCGTTGTGCCAGCTTATCCAGTTTCAAACGCCGATGACAATTAGCTTCAAGGTAATCTTTTATCGCAAGCAGCCGTTCGGGAATCTGAACTTCGTTTTTCGCAGGTTTTATTGATCGCATCAGCTCCCGGATGAATATTTCAAAACGGTCGCGAACGATAACCATATCCGGTTTTATCCGGCTCATTTCGCAATCGATTACAGTTAACGCTTCTTCGATTAACGAGCTCGACATAGAAGTTACCAGAAACGGCCGCATACCGGCGCGGCGCACTATTTTAATTGCCTCGGAACCATCAAAATGCACCCATGAATGCATCCAGGGAATTGCGGTATTGCCGTAATAATGCCCGCATTTTTCCCAATAGATCAGCGAGCCGGGCGGAACCGTCAACAGGCCGTTTTCCGTATTGACTATCGCCTCATCATAAAAAAACATCAGCAACGAATCACCGGTTCCAGCCGGCCGGTTGATAATACCGGGATGCATCGTTTCTCTGACTCCGATCCGGCTGACGGCAAAAGTTTCCGAGTTTACTGAAAGCGGGTAAAAATGTTTGAAACAATTATAATTTTCCATAAAATACTACAATTTTTTCCTATTATAATACATTCCTTTCTGCACTATAAACATTATATTACTAATACTTCGATAATCATAAAATACAAATTTACAGGAGGTACACAATGAGTGCGCCAAGCAAAGCTGGCATTTGCAAGCTGGACAATCCAGCCCGGGTAAAGGTTAGCCGCCAGCCCGGAACGGAACTATGGGCATAGTGAGGTAACGAGCCATGTCATGCCATAGGAA
>JAQULZ010000093.1 GCA_028718375.1 Victivallaceae bacterium
CTCTGAGGGATTCAGACTTAAAAGTGCCGGAGGATATATCTGTGGTGGGGTTTGACGATCTTAAATTTTCCGCCCTGCTGGATGTACCATTGACAACCATAGCCCAGCCTTTCCGGGAAGTCGGAGAAAAAGCAATGGAAATCCTCATCGATAAAATCGAAGGTAAAAACAAGGTTTCCCGGCAAATAGTGCTTAAGCCCAAGCTTGTTATCAGAAAATCCGCAGCTTCACAGATCAAAACAAAATCTTGAATGGCAAATCAGCATGAACTTTTACCGGTACGGCTGGAACAAAACCGATACGCCAGGAAGAGTAAGAAACTTAACAAAAAGGAACCTGCCTATAAGGACATCGCGAAATAGAACACACCCATAATACATTGCCTCGCTTCTGAAATAAGAGTGAGATGCTTTGTCAGATCGTAAAGGAAGCCGTTTGAAACGGCAAGCCTTTAAGTGAAGACGCAAATGCAAGTGGTTAAACGCCATTTGTTTTTGTGTCTTTTTTTTTGTCAACTGTATTATAAAAAAGGACCGTATTCATGTACGAAACCGTCATAGCGATTTTATTCTGCGCCGAATATAATTTTAAAAAACTCAAAGAATTTTGGGGAGAACCCAAATCGCCGGAACAGGCTTTGCTGTGGATGCTGAGATTAGGGCTCACCAAATGCGTCGGGACTCTTCTCCTTTCCGAGATATATCACTGGAACACAATTAACTGCGATTGCTGCGGAAATATCAAGGATAGCAAAAAGTCTCCGGTAAAACTGCGGCAAATGCTGTTCCGTCTCATAAATAATTCCACCTCTGCCCAAACAGAGTGTGAACAAATTACGAAATTGAGAAAAGGCGTCAGAAAAGCAATCATATATCTTCGGAAGATAAAAGCGGATCAAAATTATTTGAACTCGATGGTACTCCAGAATGTGCAGGAATATCTACAGAGCCTGCTTGAAATGGAACCGCCGCAAATAATCAAAACCTACAATCTGGAGGACTTGCCTATGCAATAATAACCATGCGGTAACGGGTGGGCCGTCCAAAACCGCCCGGCTAACTTAAAACCATTAACAAAGGAAAACGTATTATGTTGCACAAAATCTTTTTTGACGAAAACGGCATTGTCAATGAAATTCTGAAAAACATGGGCTTTCAGACTGGGGAAAAAGAACCGTCGATCGAGAATGTTCCTTTTTACCGGGGTGTTAAAAACCGGATAAAAGAATTGGGAGTGTTCGAGGAGAACGCTCGCCTGGAACGCAAGGTGTTGTCGCATCTGCTCAATTATATTGACGAAGCCTGCAAAGAACCGAAGAAGCCGGAAGCCCCCAAGGAACCGGAAAAGTCCCAGTCCCCGGAACCTCCGAAAGAGCCGGAGATTCCGGCTGAAGCGAAAGCCCCGGAACCGCCCGCTCCTGAAAAACCGGCTGAAGCAGAAACACCTCCACTGTCCCAGGAAAAAATCGACACAGAGTCTTTTATCGAGCCGGTAAACCCGCGCCTGCGGGTACTTGAGAACGGAGCAAAGAACGCGATCGAAAATCTCGAAAAAGCACCGCTGACGGAGCATTTCAAAGACGTAAAACGCGTCTATGAACTGCTGAAGCTGGCGCATCGGCCGACTTCCGGCCTGACGGAAATGGAACGCCTTGCCAAACTGGAGGCCGCAATCGGAGAGGCTCATAGTTTCCTCCAGAGTTCCAGGCTGGCTACACGTTTCAACGTTCTGAAGGACGTTAAAAAAATCATGGAAGACGCCATGGACAAAAAAGCGCAAATCTAAAGGAAGGTTTTTTCGGGGTGAATCCGTCCTGTATTGCGCGGGACGGATTCATTTTTTCAGGGGAAAAAACGAATGACATTAAGAACGTTTTTCAAATACCTTGACGCGAATTTCAAGATCACCGCTCCGCTTTACAACTGGCGGCATATGCTCAACGGCACGGTGAATTTTGAGGTCTACAAGGAAAATTTTCTGGCACCCACCGGGGAGCTGGCCGGGGCGATTGTCTGTATATTTCCCTGTTCCAAAAGATGCCGTGTCCGGAAAATTGTCCGGGCTCCTGACGGAAAGATCAGGGCGGTCTGTTCCCGGCGCAACGGTGATTATTTTTTTATCGATATAAAGGAAATCGTCATCTATCAGCTTGACGTCAGTGCCCTGGTCGAAGCGATCGCAACAGTACTGAACTCCAACGAATTCAAACGTCCCCACCCCCTTCTGCTTCCCGAATCAGCGATTGTTGCAAACGATGAACCCCTGAAATCCAATAATTATCCCGTCCAGTATGTGTTCCCGTTTGCCAGGCACTTTATCCGTAAGGAGACGGATGAAAAAACAGAAAAGTGGTATGTTGACGGGGAGCTTAAAAAAGTTTACGGTCCAAAAAAGAAAAACTGCATACAGTCAAAAATCCTGAATATTCTCTATAACCAGATCGGCAACGGCTGGATTCCGCACCAGACATTTATAAATGCAATAGGATGGAATGAAAGCAAATATTTTACTTCTACGCATGACAAACCCGGATGCATGCAACAACAACTGCGTTGTCTCCGAAAACATCTTGGAGTGAAAATAATATTTAACAAAACCTATGGAGTCAAATTTTCTGACGAGTTGTCAAGTGTAAGATAGAGTGTAAGATTGAATTTTTCGTATTTTTTATGGAATCTATAACTTTTTGTTATGCAGGTTGTTCGGTATCTAAATTCTGTTTATTATAAAATTAGTAGAGTGTAAGATAGAGTGTAAGATTAAATTTTTTCTCAAACCATAGAGTATAATATCGCCACAAATCGCAAACCCGGCGCGCAGGGTTGTAAACCATAAAAATGAAAGGCGAAAATTATGAGAAAAAACGAGCTGTCGGTTCCGCAATGGAAGCTGGTGGAACTGATGAGACAAGTCGGCTATGGCCGCATCAACAATCTGACGGTAAAAAATGGAAAACTTGTTTTCTCCCCGGAATCCAGCATCGAGCGGGATTTGAAACTGGGAGCAAACGATAGCCTTCCGGCAACCGGGGATGATTTTGTCCTCAAGAAAAAGGTGTCGGATTTTTTTGATCAGCTCGGGAAACTTGAGGATGGTTTCATCCGCAAGATCGAGATCAGGGGCGGACTGCCCATCCAGATGCAGGTAACTGAAAAAATAGCATAAGAAAAATTACGGGAAATCCAGCGCCGTCAGGCGCTTAAAAAGCCCCATTGGAGCCTCGAAATCCAGGGCTTGCCCTGGGATACTCGACAACAAAACCGGACGCAAAGCGGAGGTGGTTGTGAGTGTCGCCGAAGAACGGCGATGTTCATATGCCTTTGCATTGCGTCTTTTTTTTCGGCTGACATTCACGACCTCCTTCCCGTTCCGGAAAGGAGAAAAATGAACAAAAACAGTTATACCGGCATCAACCCGGCGGTGGTGCGGATCGCGAAAAGCGCGGCCCGGCGGATGATCGGCAAATATGGTCTTACCGAATCCGATTTGCCGGATCTGGAGCAGGAATTGGTTACCGCCGGATTGAAAATGATGGTGCGCTTTGACCCGGAAAAAAGCAAAGAAAGCACCTTTATCGCCAGGGTTGTCGAAAGCAAAATTCTCGACCTGATCATCCGGCGGCAGGCGGAATGCCGCGACTGGCGCCGATGCCGGGATTCCCTGAACCGGACCGTAACCCTGCCGGAAGTCGGCGTTATCGAGAAAATCGAAACGATCGAATGCGAACAGAATTCCGATCCGCTCCTGATCCTGGACGTTACCCTGATCCTGGAACGGCTGCCTCCCGATTTGCGGGAAATTTGCGAGATAATGAAATACTACGGCAGAAGCGGGCCATTGAATGACATGCCCCGAATCATGTTTTTCCGCAAGCTGCAAAGGCTCAGAGACATCTTCCTCCAAGCAGGGCTTGATGAGAAATTTTCATTAAAAACGCTTCCATCCCCAGTTTGACGGGTCTGGATTTCACTCCCGTTCCGTATGTATAGAGTGGAGACGGCAATGTGCCGGTCAGTACGACTGACAGCGATGATGCCGCTTCATGCTCCGCACTACGTGCTACGGAAGCGGGGTAGAAAAACAACAATAACAAAGGACTATTATTTTGGAAAAATACGATTTTATCATTACCGAACCGGCTGAGGAATACCACGCCAAAAGAGACCGGTTTTTATCCAGCCACGCGCTGGTGGATTTTCGCAAATGCCCGGAATTCTTTCACAAAAAAGAGACCGGCGCGATCATAGACGAGGATCGACCGGCTTATGTGATCGGCCGGGCAACGCATACGTTGACGCTGGAAGGCATGGATAAATTCAATGCCGAATACACCGTCGGCGAACCGATAAATGAAAAAACCGGCAAAGCCTACGGCAAAAACACCCAGGCGTACCAGTCCTGGCTCGAAGCGCAGGATAAACCGGTTATCTCACCAAGAGATTTTGATTTTATCAAACGTCTGCAGATAGCCGTTCATCTGCATAACGGGGCGGCCAAACTATTACAGGACGGCGTTGCCGAAGGCGTGGTTCGTACCGAATATCGCGGCGTTCCCTGCCAGATCAGGATGGATTTTTTCAATTCGGAATCTGGTATTATTGACCTGAAAACCTGTGACAATCTCGATTATTTTGAGTTTGACGCGAGACGTTTTCAATACCTCCATCAGGCGGCGTTTTACCGCGCTGTCCTGCGGGAAGCTTCCGGAACCGCTTATCCGTTCCACCTGATCGCGGTGGAAAAACAGGAGCCGTTTCGTTGCGGCGTCTGGCGTATTTCCGATGACGCGCTTGCCTCTGCCGAATCCGAAAACGCCGCTGCAATTGAGCGGTTGAAACACTGCCGCGCCGAAAAGCTCTGGCCGACCGGTTACGAGGAAACCAGGCTGCTTTCTTTCAACCGATAACCCCGGAGACCATATATGTACATAGACGACATCAAAACCGCATCGCCTTTCCGCGACCTTTTCCCGGTCAGGAAGCGTGTTCTGGAAGATATCATGTGGGATATGCGCAGAAACGGTTACGACAACAGTCAGCCGCTGGTGCTGTGGAAAGATCACAGCAATGTCATCATCGACGGGCATACCCGGCTCTCCGCCGCGAAAAAAGCGAACATCTATCAGATCCCGATCGTTTTCAAAGCCTTTTCCGATGAGGAAGCCGCTTTAAAATATGCGATTTCCTGCCAGAAAAACCGGCGCAATCTCACTGATAGTGAACTGGTTGCGTGTGTTGTGGAATTGGATAAAAAAATGCGTCCAGGGCAAAGAAATGACCTTGTTGTTAACCTAGCGCCAGATGGCGCTAGGTTAGGCAAATCCGCAGAGGAAACTGCCAATCTGCTGGGTGTTTCTACCCGCAAGGTAGAACGCATCAGAGCGGTCATGGACAACGCCCCGGACAAAATCAAACGGATGGTAAAAACCGGCCGCATGACGCTCAACTCCGCCTATAACCGGACAATCGGGGCCAGGCGTAATGGAAAGTTCGGCAAGGCTGTCCTGGATGATTTCTGCGCTCTTACTATCAAACGTTTTGACCGCGAAGAATTGCGGTATATCGCCGATGTATTTAACAAAGAACTGAGCAAACCAAAGGAGAATGACAATGAGTCTGCTTGAAAACATCAAATCAGGGAAAGAGTCAATGCCGCCGCGAATCGAAGTTTACGGAGTCGAGGGTATCGGGAAAAGCTCGCTTGCCGCTTCCGCGCCTAAGGCAGTTTTTGTGCCAACCGAGGACGGCCTGAGTGAAATCGACTGTCACCGCTTCCCTCTGGCGAACAGTTTTTCCGATGTTATGGAAGCGCTGAACGCACTCTATCAGGAAAAACACGATTTCCAGACGGTAACAATAGACAGTCTCGACTGGCTGGAACGGCTGATCTTCGATGAAGTCTGCCGGGAATACGGCGCGCGGAACATCGAAAAAGTGGACGGCGGTTACTCCCACGGCTAT
This sequence comes from Victivallaceae bacterium, assembly GCA_028718375.1. Lineage (GTDB taxonomy): Bacteria > Verrucomicrobiota > Lentisphaeria > Victivallales > Victivallaceae > JAHOYW01. The sequence continues at coordinate 5,961 of JAQULZ010000093.1, forward strand.
GTTCACGCGCTTACTTACTGGCGCAAAATTCTGAGCCTGCTGGATGCGCTACGGAATGAAAAAGGCATGGCCTCTATCCTGATCGCTCATTCGAAAATCGAAAAGTTCGAAGACCCGGAATCTTCCGCCTATGACCGGTATTCGCCCAGACTGCATAAACACGCCAACGCCCTGATTTCCGAATGGGTGGACGCGGTTTTATTCGCCACCCGCAAGTTCAGGACGCAGAAAGAGGACGCCGGATTCAACCGCGAACGCACCATTGCCGCACCCCTCGGAGCCGATGGCGGCGAACGGATACTGCGGACGGTCGGCGGCCCTGCCTGCGTGGCCAAGAACCGCTTTAATCTTCCCGCCGAGTTGCCGTTGTCCTGGAACGCGTTCATGATGGCTATGGCAAATGACGGAGCGGAGAAATGATCCGGCGCAGTTGGGTTATCTACCGGCGCAAGTCGCGCCGGATCGTCAGCGTCGTTTACCATTTCAGGAAGGACGCGCTCCATGATCTGAAACGCCTTAACGATTATTACGGCAGGCGGCATTACGCGATGCGGTTGACGAAAACCGATTCCGAAACCGGGAAAATCATCTCCCGGTACCCGGACATTTCACTCAAAGAACTTCCCAAGCAGGAGGCGGAATATGGCTAAATGCGGAGCGAAGTGTGAGGTGTATAGCAGAGTCGTCGGCTATTTCAGGCCGGTGGCGGACTGGAACATCGGTAAAAAACAGGAATTCAAAGACAGAAAAAATTATCAGATCCCCAAATTAAGTACAAAACCCGCTTTGCGGGAAGGAGAAAAGTAATTATGGCAACCCTCAATTTCAACGCCCATGAAGTCGAACCGAGCGTGGCTTTTGAAGCCGTACCCGCCGGAAAATACATCGCGGTGATCGTCGATTCGGAAATAAAGCAGACCAAGTCCGGCAACGGAAATTATCTGGAACTGACCTTCGAAATCACCGAGGGCGAATATAAAGGCCGCAAGGTCTGGGCAAGGCTCAATATCGACAACCCGAACGCCGACGCGGTAAAGATCGCCAGGGGAGAATTATCGGCTATCTGCCGGGCGGTTAACGTGATGACGCCGAATGATTCGGTTGACCTCCACAACCTGCCGCTTGAAATCAATGTCAAATGCAAAAAGCGGGACAATTCCGATGAAATAAGCAACGAGATCAAGGGCTACGCCGCCAAGTCAGTTCCGGTAACATCGTCAGAGCCGCGACAGCAGTCCGCTCCGTGGAAACGATAAGAGTAACAAGTTGAAAGTGGCAAGTTGAAAGTTAGGGAGAATTTTTCCTGCTTTCAACTTTGGGGACGCAAGTCCCCTCTTTCAACTTTCAACTCAAAAACGGAGTTTTTGTTGTGGAGTTCGAACTGCCGTATCCTCCCAGTGTTAATCACTACTATCGGCATGTCGGTCCTCGGGTCTTGATCAGCAGGGCCGGACGCAAATACCGCGAGATCGTGGTTTCGCGTCTCCGGTCCCGCGGGATCGACCCCCTGAACGGCGGGATAGAGCTTTTTCTCGAAGCCTATCCGCCGGACCGGAGGCGTCGCGACCTGGATAATCTGCTGAAATGCGTCCTCGACGCGATGCAGCACGCCGGAGCTTATCACGACGACAGCCAGATAGTGAGGATCACCGCTGAAAAACATGAACCGCTGCCGCCTGACGGCATGCTTTATATAAGGATGGAAGAATTATGCAATGCAGATGCAGAAAAATAATCATAACCAGGAGAGTCATTGAGAACATGAGCAATCCGGTCATGCGGGAAATCTGTTATTTACTGATGGCCGGGCTCGACCTGAGCGCCGCACGGGACAAGCTGAAACTGTCATTTACCACTTTTTATACGTTCATCGACGAAATTAAGCAGTTGCTTATCGAAGCCGGGCTGGAGGTACGTAGCATCTGATGTTTAAGCTGCGACCTTATCAAAAAGAGGCGGTCGAGGCGGTTTATGAACATTTAAGGATGCGGGACGATAACCCATGTGTGGTGCTTCCAACCGGAACAGGAAAAAGTCTTTGCATAGCCCAAATAGTTTCCGATGCTGTGCAAAAATGGTCCGGCAGAGTGCTGATCCTGGCGCACGTCAAAGAGCTCTTGGAGCAGAATGCCGATAAAATCCAGGCGCTCTGCCCGGAGCTTGACGTCGGGGTATATTCGGCGGGGCTCAACAGCCGCGACACCGATCACGCGGTAATCGTCGCCGGAATCCAGTCGGTTTACACCCGGGCCTGCGAGCTCGGGCCATGGGATTTGATCGTTATCGATGAGAGCCATTTGTTAAACAGCGATTCCGAAGATTCGATGTACAAATCGTTCCTGAACGATATGAAAATCATCAATCCTCACGTCCGGCTTATCGGAATGACCGCGACGCCGTTCCGGATGAAAGGCGGGCTGATATGTAAGCCGGAAAATCTCCTCAATCACATTTGTTATGAAGCCGGACTCAAGGAAATGATCGCGCAGGGCTACCTGTCGCCGCTGGTTTCCAGAGCCGGGAGAGCGGAGGCGCGTTTCGATGGTTTGCATGTTCGCGGCGGGGAATTTATCTCATCCGAAGTTGAAAGCCTTATGGATAACTCTCAACTGGTGGACGCCGCCTGCCGGGAGATTGTCCGCCTGACTCAGGAGCGTAACTCGGTATTGATCTTTACCGCGAGCGTGGAGCACTGCAACCATGTCGCGGAAAAAATCGCGGCATACTCCGGGACGGAATGCGGCATTGTTGCCGGTTCGACTTCGCCCGGACTCCGCGCGGAAATTATCGCGAGATTCAAGGGAGAAGAGGTGCCGGCGGACTTTTTCAGCAGCAAAGCTCCGCTCAAATACCTGGCGAACGTCAATGTCCTGACCACCGGCTTCGACGCGACCAATACGGACTGCATTGTGTTATTGCGCCCGACGAACTCCGCTGGCCTCCTGGTGCAGATGGTGGGACGCGGAACCCGGCTGCATCCCGGAAAAAAGGATTGTCTGATTTTAGACTACGGCGGCAACATCATGCGCCACGGGCCGGTGGATATGATTCAAGTTAAAGAACCCGGCAATGGTAACGGTGAAGCTCCGGCAAAGAAATGCCCCGAATGCCTGGCGCTGATCCACGCGGCTTATATGACCTGTCCCGAATGCGGTTATAAATTCCCGCCGCCGGAAAGCAAAAAAATTACAGCCCATGCGGAGTCTACAGGTGTGCTCTCCGGGCAGGTGAATTATTTCGATTACGAGGTTCACGGCGTTGAATACAGCGTTCACCACAAACGCGGCGCTCCTGATGACGCTCCGAAGACAATGCGCATCGAATACTGCACCGGTTTCAACCGCTATGAAAGCGAATGGGTATGCCCGGAACACAGCGGTTACGCAAGGCGAAAGTTCGAAGCCTGGTGGAAGCGGCGTTCAAAGATAGCATCGCCTGACAACGCCATAGAAGCCGTCCGCTTAGCCGAAGACGGAGCCCTGGCAAAGCCGTCAAAGATAATCATCAAATCAGTGGCCGGGGAAAAGTTCGTCAATATCGCGGATTACGAGCTGGGAGAACTCCCGGATTATTGCCTAGAGCCGGGCTGGAACGATCTGTCGGAACAGGAACGCTCCGGTGTTTTTTCGTGTGATGACTATGACGACGATGACATTCCATTTTAAGGAAAAAATTATGCATATGACAAAAATATTTCCGGTGATCCTGATCACCCTGGACGTTGCCGCCGCGCTGGTTTACTGCCGGTACGGCGACATCCGGCACGCCATCTACTGGCTTGCCGCGGCAACCCTGACCGCTACCGTGACTTTTTAAAAAATGGAACTATAAATGCAGAATAATTGCAATGACATAAACACAATCCTCAACCTCGTTTTTTCTCCCGGGGATGTTTTCGAGGTGAGATGCCTGTATGCGACTTCTCCCGGCGCGAGATATCAGCATATCGAATCGGGCTATTTCACCTTTGAAAATATTCCGAAAGTTGCTGAAGAGCTGGCGAGGATAGATGCGCTCGGAGTTTATTTTACCCCGAACCCGGTACATCCCGATCTGCTGGCGCGTTCGGCTAACCGCTTCCAGGCGGCGAAACGCAATGCGGCCACCACCGACGCGGATATCCTGCGCCGCCGCTGGCTTCTTATCGACTGCGATCCGAAACGTCCGTCCGGGATTTCCGCTTCCGAAGCCGAACACGACGCGGCGCTCTATAAGGCGATCGAGGTCAGTGAAAAGCTGAAATCCCAGGGCTGGCCTGAACCGGTGATGCTGGATTCCGGCAACGGCGCGCAGTTGATGTACCGCATCGATCTGCCGGCAAATGACGACGGCCTCGTCAAAGCCTGCCTGAAGGCGCTGGCTCCAATGGGAGACGACAAGGTATCAATCGACCAGACGGTGTTCAACCCGTCCCGCATCTGGCGCCTGCCGGGAACCTGGAACCGCAAAGGCGACGAGGTTGACGACCGCGTTTACCGCCTGGCGAAGATCATCTCGACGCCAAACTCTCTGGAAATTGTCCCGCTTGAAAAACTCCATGAACTGGCCGGAATCGTACAGTCATTGGTTCCGGAGAGAATCCCGAACGATACGGCGTTTTACCTCGACGCCTGGATAGCGGAGCACTGCCCGGAAGCCGAAGGGCCGACCGATTGGAAGGACGGGCGTAAATGGGTATTTCCGGTCTGCCCGTTCAACGAGGCGCATGACAATCGCAGCGCGGTAATCCTCCAGCAGGCGAACGGAGCGATTGCTTTCAAATGCCATCACAACGGCTGCGTCAACAACGACTGGTATGCCCTGCGGGAACTCAAAGAACCCGGAGCATACGCCGCTTCCGCAGAAGACCCGGAAGTCGATCTGTCAAAACTGCTTGCTTCTCTCGGCTGCTGTACAAGCAAGGCAAAACTCCCGGAAAAAACCGCTGAAAAAAACGATAACACGACAATCCTCAAGCCGCTCAGTCAACTGATAAAGAATTTTACCGGGCTTAACCCGCCGGTTATTCACGGCTTTTTGCGCGAGGGTGAAACCATGAATATTATAGCCAGCCCGAAAGTAGGCAAAAGCTGGTTCGCCACCCGGTTGGCCGTTTCCGTCGCGTCGGGGCTCGACTGGCTCGGATTTCCCGTCGAACAGGGTTTTGTGCTGCATCTGGACAATGAGCTTTTTGAAAATACCCTGACCGACCGTTATCAGAAGATCGCGGCGGCAATGAATATTAAGCCGGAACTGTTCACGCGGAATGTCGACGTCCTGTCCATGCGGGGAAAACTCCAGGATATTATTTCGCTCGGAAAAGTGTTTAAAACTCTGCCGCCCGACCGTTACAAACTGACGATCCTTGATGCTTTTTACCGGACGCTGCCGTCCGGGACCGATGAAAACGACAATGCCGCCATCGCGAATATCTATAATCTGATCGACTATTACGCCGGGTATCTGAACTGCGCTTTTGTGCTTATCCACCATTCGAGCAAAGGCAGCCAGACCCTTAAAAGCATAACCGATGTGGGCTCCGGGGCCGGGGCGCAGTCGCGGGCCGCCGATACTCATCTGATCATCCGGCCGCATGAACTTGAAGATACCTTCGTTATGGAATCGGCGATTCGCAGTTGGGCTCCGATCGCACCCATGCCGCTGCTCTGGCGCTGGCCGCTGTTCATCCCGGTGGAAAATGTGGACGTGACGAAGCTGCTCGTTCCCGGCAAAACCGGTTCCGGAGAAAAAAATCCGATGCTGGCCGAGTTCGTCGACAACTGCGTCGCCACCTATGACCCCTGTTCGGAAAGATCGGTCGTCTACGAAGCCCAGCAGCGCTATGAGATGCCGGAGCGCAAGGCGAAGGACAATCTCGCGCTGGCGATGGAGCGCGAATTATGCGCTAAAATCAGGACCGGCTCAAAGATGGAATATGTGAAAAAACGCCCTGGCGTCGATGGAGAAAAAGGGCTGTGGGTGGCCGCTCTCTTAGCCAATAAACCGGATTTGACGTCGACGGAAATCGCCGAAATTACCGAAGTTT
>JAQULZ010000094.1 GCA_028718375.1 Victivallaceae bacterium
CTCTGGCAATAGAAGAAAGAGTCAGATTGAAACGTGAAAAACTGGGTGCTGAACATAATTCAGACCAGCAAAAATTTAATTTTTGAGCTTAACACCAAGGAGACGCATTATGCAGCATGATAGTAATTCGCGCGAAGACCCAACAAAATAGACTTTTTCAGTATCGACTATGTAGAGGATTTGCTTTTCGAGAGTAGATAAAAAAGCGCTGCTACGCGGCTTACTGTGTAACTTTTTTCGTCAGTCGCCCAGGAATTTGTCCTGCAGCCGGTAATTGCGGATATAGTCGGCAATCGCTTCCTTCAACGGGGTTACCGGTTTATCGTAACCGAGTACCCGCAATTTGCCCATTTCCGCCTTGGTGTAATACTGATAGCAGTCGCGCAGGTGTTCCGGCATCTCGATATATTCGATATTGACCGGCTTGTCCAGAGCGGCAAAAACAGCGGAGGCCAGAGCGTTCCAGGTTTCCGCCCGCCCGCTGCCGATATTGTACAGTCCGCCGCCGTCCGGATGTCCCAGCAGAAACAGCACCATATCCACCGCATCCTTGATATAAAGGAAATCGCGCTGCTGCTCGCCGTCGGCGTATTCCGGACGATAGGATTTGAACAAAGCCATTTTGCCACCCGCCGAAATCTGCTCGTAAGCCCGGCAGACCACGCTGCGCATCTCCCCCTTATGCAGTTCATTGCAGCCGTAGACGTTGGAAAATTTCAGCCCGGTTATCCGGTCGAACAAACCATTCCGCCGCGCCCATAAGTCAAACAGTTGTTTGGAATAACCGTACATATTCATCGGGCGAAGTTGTTCGATGTGCGCTTCATCGTCAAGGTATCCCCGGTTGCCGTCCCCATAAGTCGCGCAACTGGAAGCGTAAATGAACCGGATGCCGCGTTCCACTGCGAACGCCGCCAATTCGCGCGTATACCGGTAATTGTTGTCAATCAGGTAACCCGCGTCCCGTTCAGTGGTGGACGAACACGCTCCCAGATGAATGATCGCCTCGATTTCCATGCCGTCCAACCGGCCGTCCGAAATCATTTCCCGAAAAACGTCTTTTTCTTCATAATCCGCGAAACGCAAGGCGCGGAGATTTTTCCATTTTTCGGATTTTTCCAAGTGATCAACCAGCAGGATTTCATCGATACCGCATTGATTGAGCCCCCAGACGATCCCGCTGCCGATCAAACCGGCCGCTCCGGTAACTACATACATCGGTTATCGCCCTCCTCCTCTCAGTACATGCGTGAACATATTGACCTGTTCCCGGTTTATCTTTTTCAACGGCGTTTCTTTCCCGGTTAAAGTCAGGGTCAGCATTGCCGTATAATCACGCTCCCTGTTGCCGTCGCTGTTGCGCTGCTGATTCTGCGCCACCTCCAGCGCCGCTTCCCAGCAGTGGAGTTTCTGGACCAGCCTCAACTGCTGCTGCCGGATATATCCGGCCTGGAAATCATAGAAAAATTGATATTCCGCGCGCAGTTTCCGGTCCGGAGTCAGGGGCACGCCGAACCCCATGCGGATATTCTGGGTCAGTTCATTATAGTACTGGTCGAAAACTCCCCCGCCCTGAATTTCGGTGAAATTACTGCCCATTGAATAAACCGAATGGGTGGTATACGGATTCTGGACAACATAAGACAAAAATAAATTGATATCATCGGTAGGCCGGTAATTCGCCATCAATTCCCATTTATTCAACCATTTGAGCCCCAGCCCGGTGGATTTCCCGCCTTCGACGTTGGCTTTCTTGATGCGTTCCGTCCCGGAAACGTCAACCGAGAAAAAAGTGAGAAAACTCAGCTTTTCACTGGGATTGAAGTAAAGTTTAGTCACGAAATCACCGGCATTGCCGAGGTCGTTATTAGTTTCAAAATGATAATCCCAATAGTTCTCCATGCTGAACCAACTGTATATTTCTTCACTGCCGTAGTTGCCGCGCCGGGTTTGGATACGGTTTCTAATCCCCAGCCGAATGAAATTCTGCTTTTCGATCCGGTCGATCTCATCGAAATAATAAATATAATCGCGGTCTACCGTAGGATCGGGAATATAGGTGTAATTGAAATACGGCTCAATCACGTGCCGCAGCCCGTCAAGCCGCCAATAAGCATTGCGGACATCCAGCCAGGAACGGCTGATCTTAGCCGTTCCCTCCAGTCCGACTTCCCCAATGAAACGCACCCGGCCGCCGCCGCGCGCGTCATAGTTGACCACAGTTGCGCTGGAATTGCCTTCCGGAGCGGAAACCGCAAATAAAGCCTGGAGGTCTTTCGGGGTTACTTTCTGTTTGGAGGATTTGCTGTAATAAGTCAGACGGACGCCGGCCCGCGGAACGAGATTGAAATATTTCAGATTGAGGTTATAAAAAAACATGTTCACGGTATCGAAACGCATTGACTGATAATTCTTCGGATCAACTTTATTTCCCAGAATCCGCGGCTTATCGAATTCGCACCATTTCATGCTGTAATAGCCGAGGCTGGTCTGGCCTTCCCAGTAAATATTACTGAATATTTCCTGACGCGGAAAGTTAAGCCGGAAAGTCGGCAGTTCTTCAACGGTATTGAAGAAATTGTTGGTCTGTACCCGGGTGAACAGCGAAGCGGTGAAACGGTCAAACTGATATTCAAACGCTCCATAGGTACTCGGTTCGGGATTATTGTTATACAGGCTTTTGAAGAAGTCGTTCAGGAAATAATAGTCGCTGAGCAGTTGAAACTGACCGCGGAAATCCAGGCGCGGCGTGATATGGGTTATATTATTTATCCGGACATTGTAACGGCCGCCCGGAATCGTCAGCCGATGTTCGGGAGTGTCTTCGGTAGTCATGTACGGGTTGATGTCGTAAATGCCGTAACCGAAAATATTGGTCTTGGAAAATTCGGTAACCACGTCGGCGTCGGCCCCGTAACCGAAACCGCGTGAAGTATAGTAATCCGCCAATACCCTGACTGAAGAATACGGCGAATCGCTGAGCGTAAAGCGTTTGGATCCCAGTAAGAAACCGCCCCAGTCGGAGTTGTAGCCGGCGCGCAGTTGAATAAGCCCCAGACCTTCGTCTTTGGGCTTATAGACATAAGGCACCCATAAGATGGGAATGCCGAAAATATTATAGGAGCAATTCGTGGCCCACAGCGTATGGTCGCCGAAATCAGGAGTCCCGGAGACGCCGAAACCGGAGGTCCGCTGGGGCGACAAGGTGGCCGAACCGCATTTCACGGAATAATGCGCATGGTTTTCGGCCAGATAGGAACAGGAGCTCACCTCGCCGTTTTTAACCGTAATTTTTCCGCCCGGACTGCGAACTCCGGACTTGGCCTTCATAGTGAAGGTCTTATAACTGCCGACGAAATCACTGAACCGAAAATAACCGGAAGAAAGATTTCCGGTCACCTTGCTGGCCTTGAACATGTCGCCGCGATAGGTAACCTTTACCTGAACCCGCTGCTCGCCGGTGGGATCGATTACATAACCGACGATATCGACGCTCGCCTGGGGATAGGAACAGAGTTCCGCCAACTGATCCGCCCTGACAGTAGCCTCTTCCCGCACCACCTGATAAATGCGGATATTGCCGACCGCCTCGAAATCCTTGGTTTCGAAATTCACTATCGCCTTGTCGGCATACACCGAAAAATTGCCGTAAGGAATATAAACGTTTCCCTTGACAATAATATTCTTGCCGACGAGACTCCAGTTGTCGGCCTTAATATTGCGTAATTCGCTGAATGCCGATTTTTTACTGAAATCAAAATCCAAAGCGGTAAGCTGAAACCCCATAACGAGCAATGAGATAATACCGATTCCGACTTTTTCCAGGGTTCTGTTCAACTATCCGCTCCTTTTGGCTACACCGGTGAAAATTCTACACTAAATAACACCTTCTTTGCCGAATGTCAAACCCGGATTGCAAAATAAAGTATTTTCACCTGATTACCGGCACGAATACTTTTCAAACAACCGCTTTTCCGTCGCCAGAGTATAAAAACCGTTTTCATCCAAAGTTGCTTCGATCCCCTCCGCCAGTCCGGACAATTTGTTTACCGGCGTCAGCGGCAGATCGGGGCAGTTCGGGAAAATCACGGTCTTGCCGGGATATTTGGCGTCGATGACTGCCTGCAGGCCTTGTTTCAGCGCCTTCATGCCGCCGATTGCCGCCAACGCCGTAACCGGCCGCAAAGCGCCCGATTCCGCCAATTCAAGCGTATGCCGCAGATGCGCGGTACGGCTGCCGCTGGAGCCGATGTAACGCACTCCGCCGGCGGCAATCGCCCGAACATTCAGTTCTCCTTCCTTGCCCGCGGGGATACCGGCAAAAATATTCATCAGCCCGCCCCGGCTCAATTTTTTTGCCGAAGCGTTCAGTACCGGCACTGCCGGAACCAGCATAATCACATCATCAAACCCGCCGGGCGCGAAATTATCGAGTATCCGGTCAAATTCTGCCGGCGTGATTTTACCGGGGTTAACCGTTTTGAATTCAATCCCGCGCCGGGCAACGGTATCGGCCAGTAATTTACGGACATTGACAAGGCGCGCGTCATCCATATCGGACACCAGAATCCGGGACGGCCCGTCCGGCGCTTCCGCGGCCATCTGGGTGTGCATCTGTCCCATGGCGCCGGCACCGCCGGCCAACCAGCAGGAGCCGCCTGTTTTCCAGGTGCTGCGGACATTGCGGCCGTAGGCGGCGGAAAGACAAGTGCCCCCTGCCCCCTGGTAAAACCAGCCTTCGTAATGAATGCTGCCGACATCGAAACTCCAGTTTTCATCCGGATATTCCCCGATCAGGCTGATAACCGCCTGGCGTTTCCCCAATTTGCCCGCTTTTTCGGTCAGTTTCCGGCCGCAGTCGCACAGGAACAGATCGTCGAAGGCGGCTTGCGGCAGTTCGGAAGCGGTTTCAACCGGCAAGCCAAGTTCGGCGCTCAGCGCCTTGACCGCAGCGGCAGAGAGATTAACCGCAGTGACTTTTGCCGGAGCCGCCTGTTTCAGCGCCGCTCCCGCCGAATAGATCCCGGTATTCCCGGGTTCGGCCACGATCAGCACTTCGCCGCCCGGACGCGGAGCGGAACGGTTTTCAATCATATAGCTGGCCTGGACGCAAGTCCAGGGTTCCATCAACGCGGCAACCGCGCTGGGGGTTTCATCCTTCAGCGGCAGCAGATAGCAGCCTTCATCGCCGTTCAGCACCCGCTGATCGATCAGACTGTACTGCGCCATACCGCCATTGATCGCATACCCGTAAGCGAAACCTTTGCCGTTGACGTAAATATCGGCCTGGATAATGAAACGCTGACCGCATCTGAATTTACCGGAGAGCTTATCACCGACTTTGACTACGGTCATTACCGCTTCGTGACCGGGAATCACCGGATCGGCGGCCAGGTTTTCGGAGATGACGCGGGGATGTTCTTCACCGGCGCGGATCAGTTTGACGTCGGAAAAACACAAACCGATCGCGTCGATCCGGACCAGCAGTTCATCCGCCCCCGGTTCGGGTAGCGGCACTTCGCAGGCCTGATCATTTTTACCGAATTTTTCCATTCCCGCCCCGAATAACGGCCAGACCAATATCTTTTTCGGAATGTGACTCATCATTTCAGACTCCCTTTATGAGCTGGTGTCGCGCATTATCAAGGTTCTTGGTAAAACGCGACACTAATTGTTTTACTATTGCAGCAATCAGTTAAAAATCAAGGCGGCCGCAAACGTTGACGGCGGCATTCAACTCCACGATCTCTTCGAGGTTTTCCAGTGCCTTTTCCCATTCGGCAGTGCTCCGGTCCAGTTCGGACTGAAGCTGAGCCAAATGCCGGTTCAATACCGCGAAATCAACTTTTTCGTCCCGGTTCATTTGTTCCACCGCCGCCGTCCGTTCGGCTTCCAGCTGTTCTATTCGGCTTTCTATTTCCTTTACTGCCCGTTCCGCTTTTTTCTTCGTACCGGCAAGTTCCTGGCGGCGGCGGGCGCGAGTCCGCCGCTGTTCCCTGCTGTCGGAGGTTTTTGCGGCTTCAGCGGTAACGATCTCCGGCTCCGGCACGCCCAGATTTTCCTGCGCGGATTTCTCCAGGTAATACTCGTAGTCGCCGAAATATTTCCGGATGCCCGGCGGCCGCAAGGCAACGATAATGCCGGCGGCCGCGCGCACGAATTCAATATCGTGACTGACCAGACAGACCGTACCCTGATATTGCGCCAGCGCCTCCTGCAGGGTTTCGCGCGCGACAATATCCAGATGAGTGGTAGGCTCGTCCAGCACCAGCAGGTTGGGCGGATTCACGAAAATCCGGGCAAAACAAAGCCGGATTTTTTCCCCCCCGCTCAAGACGCCGCAGGTTTTATTCATACTGTCGGCGCCGAACCCGAAACTGCCGAGAATGCCGGGCACGGCGGCCAACTGCTCCGCGGTCCCGGCCGCAGCCCGGACTACGTCGAAAACCGAACCCCCGTCCGGCAGGATATCCGCGAATTCCTGAGCCTGATAACCGGTAACGATATTATGTCCCAGCACCACTTTGCCGGAGTCCGGTTTCAGGTTGCCGGTCAATAATTTTAACAGCGTGGTTTTTCCGGCCCCGTTGTAACCGACAAAGGCGATTTTACTACCGGCGTCGATTTGCAGTTCGACCTGGTCAAAGACCTTTTTGCCGCCGGGGTAGGCAAACGAAACCCGCTCGAAGCGCGCGGCTTCGGCGCCGCAGGGCGGGGCGTCCGGAATCCGAATCCGGCCGCTGAACTTCAGTTCCGACGGCAACCCTATCGTCTCCATTCGGTCGAGCTGTTTCTGCCAGCTCTTCGCCTGGGCGGCTTTCGTCGCCTGGGCCCGGAAACGATTGATATTCCGTTGCAGCCGGTCGCGTTTTTTATCCTGATTGAGTTTTGCCGCTTCCAGGGTTTTCTGCCGGTGGCCGCGCTCCTGCCGGTAATAATCGTAATTCCCCGGATAGCGGGTAATCCGGCCGCCGTTGACTTCCAGGATGACGCCGCAGAGCTTCCGCAGCAGATAGCGGTCGTGCGAAATCAGCAATAAAGTACCGCGGAAATTCTGCAGGAAACGGTATAACCATTCCACGGCGGGCAGATCCAGATAATTGGAGGGCTCGTCGAGCAGCAGGACGTCGGGATGCGAGATCAGCATCCGCGTCAGGGCGGCGCGCATCTGCCAGCCGCCGCTGAACTCTTCCAGCGACTTAGTGAAATCACCGTCAGTAAAGCCCAGTCCGGACAGCGCCGCGGCGGCATCGCTGCGCAGCGTATAACCGCCAAGCCGTTCAAACAGCGACTGCAACTGCCCGTGTTCATTTAAAACCGCTTCCAGCTCCGGGCCGGAAAGGGAATTTTCCATTCGGTGTTCCAGTTCGTGCAGTTTCGCGCTTATCCCGGTCAGTTCGGGAATCGCGTCGGCAACGAAATCAATCAGCCGCCGGGATGACGATTCCAGCGGCAACTGCTGCCGCAGATAACCGATCCGCAGATTTTTGGGCAGGCTCACCCGACCGCCGTCCGGTTCGACGTCGCCCGTGATAATACCGAATAAAGTAGTCTTCCCGCAGCCGTTCGGGCCGACCACGCCGACCCGCTCTCCGGCATTGACCCTGAAATCGGCGCAGTCGAAAATCACCTGGCCGCCGAAATGCTTCGAGATATCTTTACCATCAATCATCAGTAAACGTTTTTCATATTTCAGTGTCTGAACAAAGAAAAACTTACCATACCACCGAAACCGAAATAATCCACCCCGGAAAGGATATTTACCGCCGGGCCGGATTTGCGGCGGCGGCAGTCCGAACAAAAAAGCGGCAGCCCCCGGAAAAGGGACTGCCGCACGGGAAAGAAGGGGATTCATACCAATTCGCTCTCATTTATAGACATTTCGATGGTTCTTTTGAGCCGATTTTTGCCATAAATCCTCGCGCGATACTTTGTATCGCTCTGCGGTTTATAACCAAAATCCATCTCAAAATCCGCCATCGCCATTATCTATGACTGATCGCTCATTAGTATCAGCTTTAATTTATCGGATAATCTTAGCCAGTTCCTGTTCAATTTCCTTATCTTTGTCAGCAGCAAGTTCCTTATATTTGTCACTGGCTTTTTGAACCCGGGCCGCCTCTGCGTCAATTCTATCTTTCATTCTTTCCAGGCGTTGATCGTAAAATTCAGACAATTTCGCTTTGAGCTGATCCTGGACTTTGGCATCCTTGGTTTTTTTATAGGCTTCGACCAGTTCGATAAACTGCTTGCGTTCTTCCCGGGCCTTGTCCCGCCTGGCTTTCAAATCCGCCCGGGCTTTGTCAACCAGAGTTTTGAACTTGGCGACGACCTCTTTCAGGGCTTCGTCATGAGTTTTCTTCGCCGCTGCGATCGCTTCCACTTCCTTAGCATAATTTTTCAGCAGATATTCTTTCAGCAGTTTTCTTTCCATGCCGCCGAATTTATGCATCCGCATCCCCTTATGTCCGCCGGTACCCGAAGGCTGCCTGAATTGCGGACAAACGTCACTTTTGCCTTTATCCATCATCGGACCAGGACTGCCGCCTTCCGGACAGCCGCCGCGTTGACCTTCAGCCATCATCGGGCAGGAAGCCTCGCCCCTGGAGCGGCCATGCCCGGCCCTGCTCCCCATTTTTCCGCCGTGGTGGGGCATTGCCCTCCGGCTGCCCTCCGGCTTCATTACGATAATCAGCAATTCATCGATATCATCCGGCTGCTGCCGGCACATTTCCGGCGCGCCGTGACAACATTTCAATCCGGGTTTATTCTCCGGTCCTTCCTGCCTGCCGGGAGCAGCAGGGGACTGGGCGTTAACAACATTGCTTACAGTCAGGATGACTGAACCGAGGACTGTCGTCAATAAAAAATGTTTCATTTTCAGAATCTCCCTCATCTGGTAAAAATGGCGGTTAAACGTTATGTCGGATTTGAACTTCACGCGTTGTTTTTAACTTCCTCCTTATTAGCATTAGCCCCGAAAGAGTACGAACTTCAGGCACGGCAAGACCGGGAACCGGTTCCGGTTTATTCCTTATAATTTCTATAGTTGCCGTAAATACGGGAAAGTTACACCGGTTGACAGAAAAAACGCCCTTTTAAAACCCCGCTTTTTTTAGCCGGCGGGATAATTTCATCACCGCCAGTTCCTTGGCTTTGGCTTCCACGTCCAAAGTAAAATCTGTCGGTAAACGTATCCATTCTTCCGGGAAATCCCCGAAATCAATGTAATCCGCGTGAATTCGCGGATTCCCCGACCGCCAGCCGTATCTGGGCGAAGAAATATGAAAATGAGCTTCCCGGCCGGCCTGTTTCCAGGTTTCCAGCGATTTTTCCGTAGCTTCCGCGACCGTAAAACGGTCCGGCCGGCAGCGGTGGTGATGGACATCATAGACCAGAGGCAAAGCCGTTTCCAGACAAAGCGGATACAAATCTTCGACCGTATAGGAAATATCGTCGTTTTCGAGCGTTAAATGGCGTTTTATCAAGTCCGGTATGTATTTAAAACCGTCAACAAAACGTTTTAACGTCGCTTTTTTATCTCCGTAAACCCCGCCCAGATGAATATTGACATTGTCGGCGCCGATCAGGTCGGCGACCATACACTGATAAGTCAGTTCCCGGAGTGAATTGGCGACGACCTCAGCGTAAGGCGACGCCAGGATATTGAACTGGTCGGGATGAAAACTGAGCCGGATATTATTAGCTGCGGCAAATTCTTTCACTGCCGCGAAGTTTTCCCGTATTTTCACCGCTGCCGGGAGATCGTCGAGTTTATAACCGCATTCGGGGTGCGAATAAAGCGGCAGCAGCTGAGACAACACCCTGAAAGCTCCGATATTAAGGCGCTTGCAGCTTTTAACTGCTTCCAGCAGCGCAAGTGAATTGCGCCAGGCGATATCCGACAGTTTCAGAATTTGTTCGTCCCGGTTTTCAAGCGCTCTGATAATCCTGGCGGTCAGATGCTGAAACTTTACCGGTTCCTGCAGAAAAATACAGCACAAGCCGAGCCTTATCACTATTCTCCTCCCCGAAAATAAAAAACGAGCTGGTATTATCACTCTTTATACGGTATCATAATAACGCGGATAATTCAACTCCAAGAGGATAAAATGATCCACCGGGAAAGGCTAAAAGTCCTGAACGGCGGCCGTCATTCCGGCGGCGGCTATGTTCTGTACTGGATGCAGGCTTCGCAGCGCGCGGAATACAATCACGCCCTGGAATTCGCTGTCCGGGAAGCGAATAAGGCGCAATTGCCGCTGCTGGTCTGCTTCGGCATTACTGAGCGGTATCCGAACGCCAACCTAAGACATTACCGTTTCATGCTGGAGGGGCTGAAACAAACTGCCGCCAGGTTGAAAGAACGCGGCATCAATTTCATTGTCAGGAAAAAGTCCCCGGAAAAACTCGCCGTCGAATTATCCGCCGATGCCGCGCTGACCGTTTTTGACGCCGGCTACCTGCCCCTGCAGAGGAAATGGCGCAAAGACGCCGCCGTTTTGATAAAAACCCCGGTAATTCAGGTGGAAAGCAACGTGATCGTCCCCGTGGAAAGCGTTTCGGGCCAAGAGGAATACGCAGCTTATACCATACGCGGCAAAATCCGCCGGGCGCTCG
Source organism: Victivallaceae bacterium (assembly GCA_028718375.1). Lineage (GTDB taxonomy): Bacteria > Verrucomicrobiota > Lentisphaeria > Victivallales > Victivallaceae > JAHOYW01. The sequence goes on from JAQULZ010000094.1 coordinate 10,621, forward strand.
ACTATTTCATGCAGCCGCTTGAGCCGCACGACCTGAAAATCAGGAGCGGCCCCGACAAGGAATCCATCGATATCAACAAGACTGAAAAAATCCTGGCTTCACTGGCTGTTGACAAAACTGTAGCCGCCTGCGAAAATTATCATCCGGGAGGAGCAGACACCGCCCGAAAACGTCTGGAACTTTTCATTTGCGAAAAACTTCCGGATTATTCGGCGCGGCGCAATGATCCGGCCCTGGATTTCCAGTCGGGGCTCAGTCCGTATCTGCATTTCGGACAGTTGTCCCCACTGGAAACCGCCCTGAAAGTCAAAAAAAGCGACGCCGGAGATACGGCGGATTTTCTGGAGGAACTGATCGTGCGGCGGGAACTGGCGGTAAACTTTGCTTTTTACAATGCCGCATGCCGGGATTATTCGGCTCTGCCGCCGTGGGCGAAAGCGACTTTGCGGGAACATTCCAAGGACCGGCGCGAATATATTTATTCGCTGGCGGAGCTGGAACAGGCCGCCACCCATGACCCGTACTGGAACGCGGCGCAGACGGAAATGCTCCAATCCGGGAAAATGCACGGCTATATGCGCATGTACTGGGGAAAAATGCTGCTGCAATGGAGCGCGACGCCGGAAACCGCCTTTCAGCATGCCCTGTTGCTCAATGACAAATACGAACTTGACGGCCGGGATCCGAACGGCTGTGCCGGAATCGCATGGTGTTTCGGCAAACATGACCGGCCGTGGCCGGAGCATAAAATTACCGGCAAAGTCAGGCTTATGAATCAAAACGGACTGAAACGTAAATTCGATGCGGATAAATATGTCGAGAAGATCAGGGGCGATGCCGGAATGGTTGCCTGAATTGGTAGCGTCAAAAGTTTTATGAAAAAAAGGCGGATGTAACGCCTCCGTGGTCCAGCGGCGGAAAACGCTGGTCGCCAATCTCCACTTTGCGCAGGCTGAGCCTGAGCAAAGCGAAAGGCAAAAGCGATATTTTCAAAAAAGAACGAAGTGGTTTTTTTTGAAAAAACTGAGCGGTCGAGCTGGATTCAAACGCATAACGTTACTTTATCGCCACTTCCTTGTCAAGGCACAGAATCGAGCTCCTTACAGTCGCGGTTTAGAAGTAGCCAATTCCCGCCAGAACAAAATCCTCCAAATGTCAGCCATCGTCACTATCGGCATGCTGGGCGACAGAAGCGATACTGTACAAGCTCCAATAAAGCCCCGACGTACGTCTTAGATGGCGTCGTCAATAATGTGTGCTATATTATGCAAACGTCACCAGGAGGCGCAAAAATGACGGAAGCATACAGACGGCACGATATATCGGATGGAGCGTGGGAGCGTTTGGAACCGCATCT
>JAQULZ010000095.1 GCA_028718375.1 Victivallaceae bacterium
GTTCGTTACGAGAAAACGGCCTGTGCATACAACGGGTTTCTCTATTTGGCCGCTACGATGATTACCATGAATAAGATAATGGCAATCTATCCAAAACTATAGAATTATTAGTTGATAAGCTCTTAACCGTCTTTCTGATAAGCTTCCTCATTAGTTTTATGGTTCAGTTTATAAAATAGCATGCTGATTTCGCATGTCAAATCATTACCGCTTGTACTCAACGAATATACCCATGATCTTATACCAAGTTGCAAAAATATAGAGTTCTTCGACGGTTTATGACATAAACCAGTTCAAAAAGCGAAAAACCAGAAAGACCAACTCTCACTATCCCATTTCGTCATAAAGTAAAGTCGAAAAATTGGCATAACGATACGTTCAGTATCGTACTGTTTTCCGCGGAGCGGGCCCGGCGGCGAAAGGGCGCAACCGCTTCGCGGCATGGCTCTTTTGTCGTTCAGCCGCGCCGGGTTATTTGATCCGGCGCAGTTTCTTCAATGGAATTTCCACGGTTTGCGGATTGTTTTTGCCGCCGATTTTTTCCAGCATCAAATCGGCAGCGGTTTCCGCAATAGACTCAAAATCCTGTACTCCGACAAACACCCGGTAAAAAGGCGAAATATCACTCGGCGCACTGTCGAAACTGCCGGAAATAACCCGGCGCGGAGCAGGCTGACGCAGAAACGCGTCCAGATATTTTCCCGCGAAAATTCCGGAAGAACTTATCAGGGCAGTCGTTTTGGTCAAGAACTCCGGCGGCGGCGCCTGGCTGAGATTAGCCATCGTAAAGGCCAGATTATTTTCCGTACAGAACTTCAAGGCGCTTTCGGAACGCATTCGGGCGACCGAGTCACCGTTACCGGTCAGAATGATGAAATAATCCGCCCCGGCTGCGGCACATTGCCGCAGCAGTTCCCCGGTCGCGGCTTGATTGGCAGTGGTGACGGTCGTGCAGTTTTCAAATACCGGCTGCCGGTCGATGAACACCAGCGGAAAATTCCCGTTCAGCAGCGGCAGGTAGGCCGGGGCGCTGTATTCCAGGGACGGGATAATGAAAGCTCCGTCCGCCACCTGTTGTGACAGACGCGACAACAGGTGATTGAAAGTCCGGGCATCCGAATGGTAAAGCGTGAGCAGCAGCTCGTACCCTTTGCGGCGCAGACTCCGGCTCAGAAACTGCGCCGGTTCCCGTTCCACCGGATTGTTCAGTTCGGATACGATCATCCACAGATTCAGGGTCTTACCCGAAACCAGATTGCGGGCCGCCAGATTGGGAGTATAGCCGAGTTCAGTTGCTTTCGTCCGGATCAGAGCGCAGGTTGCCGCCCTAACCCGCGGATCATTCCGGAGCGCCCGGGATATTGTCGAAATATCGACGTTGCAGATTTCGGCAAGGTTTTTCAGCGTTACCGCCATATTCAGCCCCGGACTTTATATGTCCTGAGTTCAAACGGTTTCAGTTCGAGTTCGAACCGGTTACGGGAAACGATAATTTCACCTTCGTCGGTCCATTCGATCAGATTGGTTCGTACCAGTTTCCGTACCGGGATATTGAAATGCAGCACCGCCTTTGACCGCTGTCCCTTAATCTCGGCCAGCCGGATTACCAGACAGTTTTCCCGCTCGGCTTTTTTGATGACTTCCAGCGAAATATTGTCCGATTCCACGGCGCAAGGCAGATCGACGCCGTCGGTTCGAAAACCTTCGAAACGCAACGGCGGCTGATTGAGGATGGCGGCGTTGTTGATAACGTTAGACTGGACCAGGCCGCCGGTATGCGGGAGCAGGCTGTAAATAAACCCGTGGTCGCCGACATCCGCCGTAAAGTCGGGATATTTGGGAGAACGCAGCAAATTCAGATCCAGCACCTGCCCGTGGACTTTGTAGCCGTATTTACAGTCGTTCAGCAATGCCGCGCCGTACTGCGAATCGGAAAGGTCGGCATAACGGTGAGCCGGGACTTCGTAGCGCGCCAAATCCCAACTGGTGTTGCGGGCGGTGAGCCGTTTTAAATAGCCGTATTGAATGTCGAAAGCCGCCTCGGTAGTGTGAACCTCGATCGGAAACCGGGTGCGCAGCATTTTGTGCGCTTCGTTCCAATGGACTTCCGTCACGAAATCGAGACGTTTGCCGCAGCCCAGGATGACCCGCTGGGAAATTTCCGAATTGCCGACGGCGAGCTTGAAATCCAGCAGCTGGCGCACCGGCCCGGCGGTCCTGACCGCTTCCAGTCCGCGGGCGTTTTCCCGGAATTGCTGTTCATAACCGAGATCGATGTCCCAGGCGTCATATTCAGCCGGATCGTCATGATACAACGACAATACATTACCCGGCCGGGAAGGGGTGATCACCTCGCGCGCGGCCTCTTTGTCCCAGGCGCGGAACAGTTGTCCGTTCCGGTCGAATTCATAACGGATCAGATCATTTTCCAGAATCAGCTCGGAATCGCCGGCGGTCGCCGCAGCCGCTTCGGCAGCGGCTTTAACCAGGGTAATGAAGCCGCAGGCCGGAATACTGACCTCGACAACGCCCTGCTCCGCTTCAAGTTGACCGGGGAGGATTTTGCCCTCGACTGCAGCGGCTTTCCAGCCGGCCGGGAGTTCCAGCGGACCGCGATAACCGCAACTGAGCGGATTGAATAAAGTCAGATGATCGGCGGCGCGGACAAACAGTCCGGCTGCAGCCTGATCGAGCAATTCCCGGCAGCGGCTGAACATAGCCGTATACTGCTGATGGGTTTCGCGGTAAACCCGGGTGACCGATGAACCGGGCAGAATATCGTGAAACTGATTTATCAGCAAAATTTTCCAGAGTTTGTCCAGGGCGGCGGCCGGATAATCCGCCACCGGCAGGCAGGAATAAAGGAATTCGAGGTGTTTTAAGAGAAACTCAAGTTTGCGGTTGCATTTTTTGGTTTTGGCCTGGGTAGTCAGGGTACCCTGATGTTTTTCCAGGTAAAGTTCCCCGTTCCAGGTTTCCAGTTTATCCCGGGAGGCATTCAGCCGGGCAAAAAACTCATCGGCGCGCCCCATGGTTACTTTCGGGCAGCCTTCCAAATCCTTCAGCCGTAAGGTGCGGCCGATATAATCAGGGCGCGGGCCGCCGCCGCCGTCGCCGATGCCGAACAGCGAAAGGAATTCATCAACTGCACCCGCTTCCCGGAAGTTATTTTGAGCTTTGTTCAGGTCGGCGGGAGTCGCGAACGCATTATAATTGCCCTCCGGAGGAAAATGAGTCAACACTTCGGAACCGTCGATGCCGCGCCAGATGAACGTGTGGTGGGGAAAGGCGTTGAACAGATTCCAGGAAATCTTCTGGGTCAGAAAATAATCACAGCCGCAGCCCCGGATGATTTGAGGAAGTGCGCCGGAATATCCGAACACGTCCGGAAGCCACAGATTCCTGATTTCGAAACCGAATTCATCCCGGAAAAAGTTTTTGCCGTGCAGGAACTGGCGGATCATCGATTCGCCGCTGATCAGGTTACAGTCGGCCTCGATCCACATGCCGCCCTGCGGTTCCCAGCGGCCGGCGGCGACCGCTTGTCTGACCTTTGCATAAAGTTCGGGATAGCGGTCCTTTACGAACTGGTAATGCTGCGGCTGGGAGGCCCCGAACACATATTCCGGATATTTTTCCAGCAGGGCAATTTGATTGGCGAAAGTACGCCCGCATTTCCGGACCGTTTCACGTACCGGCCACAGCCAGGCGGTATCGATATGGGCATGGCCGACTGCAGTGACTTTCAGCGCGCTGGCGCAGGCTCCGGCGCTGAACAGTTTTTCCCGGAGAAATTGCCGCACCGCCGGAGCGTTAGCGCGGTCGCCGCAATATTTATCCACGGCTTCTCCGAGGATCACCAGAATCTGCCGGTAACGGTAATTTTCTTTGTCATAGCAGGAAAGCAGGCTCAATGCCACTTCGATATCGATTCCCAGTTCCCATACCGCCTCGTCCACGGTGCATAACTGTAAACATTTTATTTGCGCGGCGGTTTTACCGGCAGGAACTTCGGTATCAGGACGGGGATGCTTGTCCAGATGCAGTCCGAAGTAGCCATTGGCACCGGCATCGAGCCACAACTCCACCGCTTCGCCGCCCTGAGCGGATTCGTACAGGGGAAAAAATTCATTGATGAAAGCAGTCCAGAAAACGGAACTGTTGGTAATGCCCTGCATCGGCACCCCGTTCACCCCAAAAATCAATCCTTCACCGCCAACGTCGAGCCGGGCGCTGACTTTTTCTCCGGCCCATTTTTCCGGTACCCGCCCGGTCAGATGAAACCAGCCACATTGCCAGTTTTTCCCCCAGACAGCCCCGGTTTGAATCGGTTTAAAAGCGTAATTGTTTTTGTCCGCAAAGGAAACCGGTTCCTCGGTGACCAGACATTCGGCTTCGAGGTTAATGTTTTCCTTGATATAGTCGCGCTTCAGCAGATTGCAGAAAACTTCCGCCCGTTTCCGGTAAATACCGGTTCTTTCAAGATGCATATTATTGATTCCCTGAGTTAATATCCAATACAAACGTTTGTATTAAATATATTATATACGCTGAAAGTTAAAATTGCAAACGTTTGTATTATCATATTGCGGAATTTCGGTCGGTCTGGCCGGCCTGTTTGAACTGACTGCCATAAGAGTTTTTACAGGACTTGCTCTATTTCCTTCCATAATTGACCGCGCGGGGGCACTCTCAGTTGCAATCAAAAATATGGAGTTCTTCGCCGGTTTATGATAGTCGTCACTCCTATGAGAAGGTATTTGTCAAGAGCTAAACAGCTTGATGGTCGAAAAAAAACGTTTTTTGCCTTGCTCCTGGTTTGTCCTCCGTGTTTTTGTGACACATAGTGATCACGTTTAATAGTTTATTACTGGTGCTAAGACCACGTTAATATAGTCGATACTGAAAAACCCTTTAACGACTTAGGGTTGAGTAATTTATTTTATCAACCCCCGGTTTTTTATTGCCGGCTTTTCCGCTTATTCTTATATTTTCCGTAAAAATTGCTTTAAAAATCTTTACGGTACAGTTAAACGGTTACAGTCTCTTTTGTCCATACTCTTCGTTAGTTTCAGCTTCGCGTACGCCGGTACGCGTCAGCTTCACTGCCTCGATTATGAAACAAAATAGACTTTTTCAGTATCGACTAATATAGCACGTGGGACAAACCGCCTTCTCATAATATCTGAAAAAGTGGATATTTCAGTAACAACTAAGTACAAAATCATTCAAGGAAGCACACTTTGCGGTTTATCCGCCTGAACTATGCGAGATCCCCATAAAAGCCGGTTGCCCGGTCGGGGGAATCATTCTCGATCCTTTCTTTGGTGCCGGTACAACCGGTCTTGTAGCTCAAAAGCATGCTGCCGTGTACGGTCGGATTCTTGCGGCGCCGTTTGGCGCCAAAACGAACTGTGCGCTACCGAGGCAGCGACGGTTCGTTTTAACGCTTCCGGCATCCGCAATAAATCGGATTTCTTTGCCGCTCAAAAAAACAAAATCCAATCGCCCGAAATTCAAAAATCAAACATTCCGCGCATTTTTGCAAGAGGCTCAAATGGACAAAAAAATCCGGCAGTACCGCCGGATTTTCTGGAAAAAAGGGATTATTTGAAACCCGGGAGAAAGGCTTTTTCAGCCTTAAATAACCGCCTGGTCATTTCCTTGATCTCCGCCGGACTGCACACTGCCGCGGTGAGCGGATCGAGCATCAGCGCTTTCATCGCCAGGTCTTTTGATTTCTGAATACAGGCCTCGGCGGCGACATCGAACATGTATTGATTCGCAGCGCACAGCGCGGCCAGATGGACCGGCAATTTCCCGAAGTAATTGGGGACTATGCCTTCGGCGTCGACCGTACAGGCGACTTCTACGACATTGTTCTGCGGCAGATTGGTAATCAGTCCGGTATTTTTGACCGTACCGTAGATTTTGAACGGACTGTTCGTTTCCATCGCCTGAATAATATAACTGGCGTATTCCCAGGTGCGGTCAAGCTCAAATGCCTCTTTCCCGCTGATGTATTTCAGGCGGCGTTCATCATTTTCAGCCCGCCACTTCGGCCATTCGTCCGCATAGAAACTGCTTTGCCCCAGATATTTTTCGCCGCAGTGCCTTTTGATCAATTCTTTGCGTTTGCGATAGTAAGGAAGGTATTCGCTGAAATGACCGCTCGATTCGGTGACGAAATAATCAAAATACTTCATCAGGTCAAACCGTACCGGATCTTTCGCTAAAAGTTCCGGATCTGCGGCGATTTTCTGTTTCAGGATGGGATATAAGTCTTTGCCGTTGTGGGTCAGTTCCGTGAACCATGCCAGGTGGTTGATACCGGCACAGCGCCATTTCAGTTCCTGATACGGCACGTCGGCATATTTCGCCAATTGATGGGAAGAACCCTGGACGCTGTGGCAGAGACCGATGACTTTTGCCGAGGAGGCGCGGCTCGCGGCCAGGCACATGATGCTCATCGGGTTGGTGTAATTCAACACCCAGGCTTGCGGACAGAGTTTTTCGATATCTTTCAGGACTTGCAGAAAGACCGGCACGGTACGCAGGGCCTTGAATAAACCGCCGGGGCCGATGGTGTCGCCGATGCACTGATCGACGCCGTATTCCAGCGGAATGTCGTTGTCGAAACGCACGCACGCAGTACCGCTTACTTCGATACAGTTAATGACATAATCCGCTCCGGCCAGCACAGTCCGACGATCGGCGGAGGCGGTAATTTTCCAGCCGGACGTGCCGGTTTTTTCCAGAATTTTTTCGCCGAGCTGCCGGGAGAGTTCCAGCCGTTTCGGATCAATATCCACCAGGGCCATTTCACCTTCAGTCGCGCCGGGAATGCTGATTACGTCGCAGAACAGGCTCTTGAAAAAAGTACTTCCCGAACCCAGAAAAACCACTTTCAGCGGCCTGCCGACTTCATTTAAAATACCGAGGTTTTCAGCTTTTTGCATATGGGCTTCATGCCCTTGGAGTTTTTTGTCAGTCATTTTTTTATTCCGTCTTTTGTTTATTTGTTAAAGAAAAATAAGATAATAATGCTATAATATAACGTATAAGCTGGTTTGTAAATATAAGAAAAATGCTTTTTAAGGTAATTTTATGCGGTTTAAAAGGTTTTATGTTTAAAAAGAATATCTTTTTTCCCGACCGTACGGTGCATCTTTCCGCCATGTTGCTGGGGTGCGGACATGAACGGGTAAGCAGTTTGGATTACCGCTGGGATGGCCTTAAACGCGGCAGCAAGGAATTCTGTTTCTGGCAGTATACGCTCAGCGGCCGGGGCGCTCTCCGGGTTCACGATGGCGTTTATCCGGTACTCCCGGGAGAGGCGATGTTGCTGATGGTGCCGGAAGATCATTGTTACTATTTACCCGAAGATTCGGCTTCATGGGAATTTATTTATATCACTATGTACGGGCACGAAGTGATGCGGCTTTTTCACCAGTTGCGTCAGTGTACCGGTGCGATTGCCGCGTTCGAACCGGATTCGCTGCCGGTCAGGAAGGCCTTTTCAATTTGCCGGAAAAGTGGAAAAAATAAAATCGCCGATCAGTATGACGCTTCCGCCCTGGCTTACGATTTTCTGATGGCGCTGATTGCTTATGTCGGGCCGACGGGACAGGGACGTCTGCCTGAATTCATCAATCGCGTTTACGAGTATTGCCTGCAAAATATCGACCGGCCGCTGACGGTTGACGAGATGGCGAAATGTGCCGGTTACAGCCGTTATCATTTCACCCGGTTGTTCAACCAGTATTTGGGAAGCAGTCCGCACCATTTCATGATTGAACTGCGAATTCGGATGGCAGTCCGCCTTCTTCAGACGGAACGGCTCAGCATCAAGGAAATTGCCCAGCGCTGCGGTTTTGACGACGTCAGTTATTTCTGCAAGACATTCCGCAAGTTCAGGAAAGTTTCGCCGAATGAATTCAGGAGGGGATAGTTTTCCCGGTCATGGCCGCTCCGGAATGCGTGACCGGAGCGGCAGGGCAGGATCAGTTTTTGGGCGGCGCCAATTCTTTAGCCAGCTTCCTGGTACAGAAGAACCAGTCATAGCATTTTAACTCTTTGCCGGTTTTTTCAACCCGTTCTTTGGCGGTTCCGCATGAACCCGGCGGCGGAACTATGACCTCGTCACCCGGCTGCCAGTCCGCGGGAGTCGCGACCTGATGGGCGTCGGCGGTTTGCAGAGCCATCAGCAGTCGCTTGATCTCCTTGAAATTCCGGCCGTTGGCGAGCGGATAGTAGAGCAGAGCGCGGATTTTGCTGTTGGGATCGATGAAAAATACCGCTCTTACCGCCTGCGTATCATTGGCGGAAGGCTGAAGCATACCGTATTTTTTGGCGACTTCCATTTTGATATCCTCAATCAGCGGGAAAGTAACTTCGACATTTTTCATGCCGCGGTAATTGAGTTTTTCCTTAATGGTTCTCAGCCAGGCAATATGGCTGTAAAGGCTGTCTATCGACAGGCCGATCAATTTGCAGTTCAACGCTTCGAATTCCGGCATCATGGTGGCAAAAGTCATGAATTCCGTGGTACACACCGGAGTGAAATCCGCCGGATGACTGAACAGAATGACCCATTTCCCTTTATAGTCTTTAGGAAAATTTATCATTCCCTGGGTGGTTTTCGCTTTGAAGGCCGGGGCGGTTTCGCCGATCAGTGGAATGTGAACGACGCTGTCCTTTTCTGTTGCCAAACTCCATATGCTGTTCAGAGCAAACGCCATAATTAATATGGTCACTTTTATTTTCATTGCTTCTTTTCCTGTTTTTAGCGGGTTTTAAAATTCGAAATGATGAAACTGCCCGGATACGGCCGAATTGCAGCCGGGGCCGTTTTCCAATGGATACTCCCCAATTGGTAATTTGGTAATATTGAAATTATAGACCCGGTAAATATACTTTGCAAGTTGATAACCGGGCCTTTTATCGATAATCCGGCAGTTCGGTGTCCTTTAATATCCACAAATTACCCTGATTCCCGTTAATGTTTTTAGGCCATTTCAACGATTCTGCCGTTTTGTGGTTTTTTTCTTTATCCCGCTTGCTAAAAATTGAAACCGAGTTAGTTTAATGAATTAACAAAGTGTTTTTTCTGGCTTAATTATAACGTAAGGAACCGGGTTTATGGATTATGTCGCGGAAATGATAAATTTGCCCAAGAAACATGAATTTTTTATTGGCTATGACAGTGACGGTTGTATTTTCGATACTATGGAAATCAAGCAGAAAGAGTGTTTTTGCCCGAATTTCATCAAACATTTCGGCTTGCAGGCCGCGAGCAGATACGCCCGGGATATTTGGGTTTTCGTTAATCTGTACAGTAAAACCCGCGGCTGCAACCGGTTTTTGGCGGTTCAGCACGCTTTAGCATTTATGCGTGATCATAAAGAGTTTGCGAAACGAGGGATAACCATCGGCAATTACTCTGCCCTAAATGCCTGGATTAAGGAAGAAACCAAACTCGGTAACCCGGCGTTGGAAGCCAAGGTTGCCGCTACCGGCGATCCGGAGTTAGCGGCGGTTTTGAAATGGTCGCACGCCGTCAATGCGGCGATTACGGATATGGTTTACGGAATTCCGCCGTTTCCGGGAGTCCGGGAGATTCTGGCCAGAGCCTGCGGTAAAGCCGACCAGATCGTCGTTTCTCAGACGCCTCTGGAAGCCCTGGCGCGGGAATGGAAGGAAAATAAACTTGATCATTACCTGTGTATGATCTGCGGTCAGGAATATGGAACTAAAACCGAGCATCTGAAATATACCACTTCCGGCAAATATGACCGGGAAAAAGTGCTGATGATCGGGGATGCGCCCGGCGACCTGAAAGCCGCCCGGGCCAATAACGTCCTGTTTTATCCGATCATTCCGGGGCGCGAAGAGGAATCCTGGGCGAAACTGAATGAGGAGGGCATTGATCGGTTTTTCAACGGTACTTACGCCGGCGCTTATCAGGAGTCCCTGCTGGATGAATTTGACCGGGCGCTCCCCGAGTTTCCGAACTGGTAATGTCAATCAGCTAATAAAAATTAGTTTTTTTAAAATTTATGGGAATAAGATTTTGACTATTTTCGTCCCGCCTGTATTATAAGCTACCAGCTTTTTTCAGGACGGTGGACAAATGGATACGGTCGCGAAACTTAATCTGCTTTCGGAAGATTCCCAATATGATCTGGCCTGTGCCTGCGGTACGGCCAAAAACGACCGCCGGACGCGCGGTGGGGACGGCAAATGGCTCTATCCGGTACCGCTTTCCCGCGGCGGTTACGGGATCATGCTGAAAACGCTGCTGACGAATAACTGTGCCAATGACTGCAAATATTGTCCGTTGCGGAGCGATACCAATGTGCAGCGTTGTTCGCTTACTCCGGATGAAACCGCAGCAGTTTTCATGCAATATCTGCGGAAAAAACAATTAATCGGGATGTTTCTCAGTTCCGGGGTAATCGGCACTCCCGACCGGACAATGGAAAAACTTACCGCGGCGGCTGAAATCCTGCGCCGGAAATATCAGTATCGGGGTTATATCCATTTGAAAATCATTCCCGGCGCTTCCCGGGCTGCAATTGAACAGGCTTTGAGTCTGGCTAATGCGGTCTCGCTGAACGTCGAAACTCCCGGTCGCCGGCATTTTACCCGGCTTTCGGTCTGCAAGGATTTCGACCGCGATATTGTTTCACCCCTGAAATTCATGGCGGAACAAACAGGTAAAGGTCGAAAATTCGCTCGAGTAAAATGTACTACTCAGTTTATTGTCGGGGCTTCGGACGAATCCGACCTGGAAATCATCAAATACCTAGACGGGATTTATAACCGGCTGAATTTTCAGCGGGTTTATTTTTCCGCCTACCAGCCGGGACTGGGCAGCCCGGATATTCCAGGCGAACGGAAATTCGAGTTGAACCCGGAAGAGCGTTTTACCCGCGAACATCGTCTGTATCAGACTGATTTCTTGATACGGCAATACGGTTTTCAGTCTGGCGAATTGATTTTCCAGGATGACGGCAATCTTTCTCTGGACATGGATCCGAAAGAAATGTGGGCGGTACGTCACCCCGAGTATTTTCCTGTGAACATCAATACTGCGGCCAAAGAGCAATTGTTAAGGGTTCCCGGACTTGGGCCGATTACAGTCAATAGAATTCTTAAGTTACGTAAAATTCACCGGTTGCACAGCCTGGTTGACATTGGAGTAAAGGGCAAACTCAGTGAAAAAGCTTCCAGTTATACGATCTTTCAATAGCGGGAAATTATCATATTTTTACCTAACAGCTATGGAAATTCAGGCGATTTGATATACAGTAAAATTTTGCGGTATGCCCGGGTGGCGGAATGGCAGACGCAACGGACTTAAAATCCGTTGACCGCAAGGTCATGAGGGTTCGAGCCCCTCCCCGGGTACCACCTCAAAACACCTCAAATCTAAGCTCAAAAATCTTTGCTCGGCTGTTATGCCTGATAGCTCCTGTTATACCCCGTTGTCAAAAATTCTTGACACATTCCGGCACATTTTCTTGAATTATGGCACGTTTTGGTTTATTATATCTGTATTGCGGAAAGATTTTATTTTATCGCGCCGGTGTATTCCGGATAAAAATAAACCAAAAAAAAGAGGTATGAAATGAGTGCGCCAAGCAAAGCTGGCATTTGCAAGCTGGACAATCCAGCCCGGGTAAAGGTTAGCCGCCAGCCCGGAACGGAACTATGGGCATAGTGAGGTAACGAGCCATGTCATGCCATAGG
>JAQULZ010000096.1 GCA_028718375.1 Victivallaceae bacterium
GGTACTCTTCGAGCGCGGCAAGCCGCGCAATACTTTCGCTCATTGGAGATGAGCGACCAACGTTTTCGGCCGTTGGATCACCGAGGCGTTGCATCCGCCTTTTTTCATGTTATTTTTGACACTACCATCAATGATCAATCGGGAATTAATCTAAACCCGATTCTCAATAGTACAAGTTCGAATCTCCGGAAAAGAAAATTCTATATGTAAGTTTCTGCCGGTTTTCGATAAAATGGATTTCGGAATATAATAACGGTCTCCCCGTCAGAGGGACGAACTTTCCCGGGAACGGTCGGTTTTTTATTGAAAATCCGGCACTTACGAATTTTGACGGGGCGGTTTTGATGTTTTTTTGTGACAATATTATGAAAAAAATTTGAAATTTATAAAAATAGTCGCATGTTAAAGAATTGTTTTAAACTGGTATGACTCTAAAAAAACATTAAATCGAATAACAAGGAGGACTTAGAATGTCTTCAGTTGCAGAAAAAGTCAAAAAGATTATCGCAGAACAGTTAGGCGTTTCCGAGGATCAGATCACCGATGACGCGAAATTCATTGAAGATCTCGGCGCGGACTCTCTGGATCAAGTTGAATTGATTATGGCCCTGGAAGAAGAATTCGGAGCTGATATTCCGGACGAAGACGCTGAAAAAATGACTACGGTCGGCAAAGCGATCGAGTATATTACAAGTCAGGTAAGTGAATAATCATAATTATTTCAGACCGGCAATTTTGCTTACTAATGGGTCACATCCGAGTAATGGCGTGATCCATTTTTTTTGATATTTTCAACTGATAACACCAACAGGAGTCATTTGATGAATGACAGACGAGTAGTGATAACCGGAGCCGGCATCATCTCCTGTGTCGGCAAAAGTGTTCCTGAATTTTGGGATGCCGTCAGCCGGGGGCGGTGCGGCATCGGGCCGATAACCCGTTTTGACGCCTCCGCGTATCGTACCCGGATCGCCGGAGAAGTCAAGGATTTTGATATAACCAGATACGTTCCGTTTAAAGAAGCCAAACGGCTGGATTTGTTCTGTCAATACGTGATCGCCGCGGCCGACGAAGCTATGGCCCAGGCCGGATTGGGGACGAATATTGCCGACCACGGAGTTGACCCGGACCGGGTGGGGGTACTTACTTCCAGCGGCATCGGCGGCCTGGAAACCATAACGCAGCAGCAGTCCCTTCTCGATTCCCGCGGTCCTGACCGGGTTTCGCCGCTGCTTATTCCGATGATGATCGGCGATCTGGCTTCCGGCAATCTTTCGATCCGTTACCACGCCCGGGGCCCCAATATGGGACTGGTAACCGCCTGCGCCACCGGCACTCATTCGATCGGCGAGGCGTTCTGGATGATCAAACGGAATGATGCCGACGTCATGATTACCGGCGGTACCGAAGCGTCCATCGTGCCGATCGGCCTGGCCGGTTTCAGTTCGATGAAGGCCCTCAGTACCCGGAACGACGATCCGCTGCATGCCAGCCGGCCTTTCGACGCCGGCCGCGACGGTTTCATCATGTCCGAAGGTTCCGGAGTCCTGGTGATCGAGGAGCTTGAGCATGCCAAAAAACGCGGCGCCGTCATTTTAGGTGAAATCATCGGTTACGGTGCGACCGGCGACGCTTATCATATCACTTCTCCGCATCCGGAAGGCGACGGCGCCGCCCGGGCTATGGTAACGGCTATGCGTCATGCCGGGATAAAGCCGGAGGACATTGACTATATCAACGCTCACGGCACCAGTACCAGCCTGAACGACAAATACGAAACGCTGGCCATCAAACGGGCTCTGGGCGAAGCCGCTAAAACCGTATCCGTCAGCAGTACCAAAGGCTGTACCGGGCACGGGCTCGGCGCCGCCGGCGGTTTTGAAACCGTCGCCTGCCTGGAAGCCATCCGGAACGGCCTTATTCCGCCGACCATCAATTACGAGACTCCCGATCCGGAATGCGATCTCGATTATACTCCGAATGCGGCTAAGGAAAAAAAGGTCAGAATTGCGTTGAACGTGAATCTTGGCTTCGGCGGCCATAACGCTGCGCTGCTGCTGAAACGTTTTGCCGGCTGATTTTGATGCGGGTGCTGAAAGTCAAAAAAAATAGAAAAATGGCGGATGTAACGCCTCCGCGGTCCAGCGGCGGAACACGCTGGTCGAGCCTTTCGTAGGCTCGAAACTGGATTGCGCAACTTGTTGCGCCTTAACCAGTACCGCTCTCGCAAAGCGATGTCCGGAAAAAGTCGGCGGAGCATATTTTTTTCCGGACGTTGAGCGGGCGAGCCGCATGGGAGACGTTGCACGTCGGCTTTTGGCGGTGCTGTCGATTTTATTCAGCGGGCAACACTTTTATTTTTTTAGTGTCCCCGCCGCTTGCTTTACCGGACTTTTACTTTATAGTATTAATAAGGCTGTTTCTTGGTCAACTGGTCTGAAAAAATAAATACGGGAGTGAAATGATGAAATCTTATTTTTGCCTGAGCACCCTGGCGGGCCTGGTATTCGTTGCCGGCTGTGCGCCGCGTCTGGCCGAAACCCCGCTGGGAAAAGAAGAAAAACGCTGGGAAGCCTATATCAAAAAGAGTTATCCGGCCTGGAAACCGCCGCAGACCGTGCCTCCGGCAACCGGCGCGAACGGCAAGACTGAGAGTCCCGCGGTCAAATTCGATGCGGGCGGCAGCCCGGCGGAAGTTTTGCCGGCGGGAACTGCCGATAAGCTTACTCCCGAGGCTGCTGTTACGGACAGGAAAAGCGTTCCGGCGGATGCGGTGACGACGATCGACATTAAGGAAAAATCCCGGGTTTATGTGGTTCAAAAAAATGATACCCTGTGGAAAATCTCCAAGAAATTTTATAATGACGGCGCCAAATGGAAACAAATCCAGGCCGCCAATGCTGCGGTTCTGAAGGGTTCGGATAAAGTGCATCCGGGAATGACGCTCGAGATTCCTCAGTTGTAAAAGCCGGCATCATGAAAATACGGAGTTCAGTTCATCGGCGATGACGGACGAAGACCATAAATTTTACTTTGAAAACGGCATGGTGCTGCATGACGTTTTTGCGAACCATACCCGCCAAAACCTGAAACTTACGGAGAACCTGCTGGAGGTCACTTTGACCGCGCGGGATTTTTGGGTCAAAATTTCCGGCGAGCCGGACAAAATAAACCGGGCCAAGGAATTTTTCCGGGAACTCGCCGAGGCCTATAAAATCCGTAAACAGCATCTCGATCAGAATGATTTCGAACAGGTATTGCGCGCTTTCCGGAATAACACCGCCGGGGATTTGCAGGAGCTTTTAGCCGAACGGATAAAGGTCGGCCCTAAAAAACGCGACATTGTACCCCGCAGCCGCGCCCAAATGGATTATCTGCGGTCAATCCGGCAGCATGACATCGTCTTCGGGATCGGCCCCGCCGGTACCGGCAAGACTTACCTGGCGATGGCCATGGCCGTGTCCGAGTTGCTGCAGGGCCATTACGTCCGCATTATCTTGACTCGTCCGGCCAAGGAGGCCGGCGAGAACCTGGGTTTTCTGCCGGGCAGCCTGGAGGAGAAGATCATGCCTTATCTGCGGCCGTTGTACGACGCATTGTATGATATGGTGGATTTTGACGAGGCGGCCGGGCTGATCGAACGCAATGTCATCGAAGTAGCTCCCCTGGCGTTCATGCGCGGCCGGACTTTGAACAATGCTTTCGTCATCCTTGACGAAGCTCAGAATACCACTCCGGAACAGATGCTGATGTTTCTGACCCGGCTGGGATTTGATTCCCAATGCGTCATTACCGGCGATCCGTTGCAGACCGATCTTCCCGACCGGCAGGACTCGGGATTGAGCCATGCGGTAAAAATCCTCAAGGATATTCCGGAAATCGGTATTTGCCGGTTCAGTTCCAGCGATGTCGTCCGCCATATGCTGGTGGAAAAAATAATCAACGCTTATCATCAGGGAAACTGAAGAAATTGTTCGACTGGGTGAGAAACATTGTCGAAAAACAGCTGAATAAACGCCGGATGGAACAGCGCGGTCTGGTCGGTTCCCGTAAGCGGCGCACCGATCGCCCTTTGTTCGAGGCCGCGGAACATTCCAAAGTGCTCGGATTGTTCATGCTCGCCCTGCTTTGGGCGGTATGTTCGCTGATGCTGACGCTGCCTTCCCTGCGTCCGGTCAATGCTCCGCTGGTCTTGTTGCAGCGCGCGCCGAAGACCGTGTTTGCGGATTTCGATTTTGTCTATACCGATAATGAAAAAACCGGACAGCTCCGGGAAGAAGCCCGGAATGCGGTACCGTTGTATTTCAGGATTTCCGGCGATTCCTTCGACCGGTCGCAAAAACTGCTGGAAGATTTTTTCGCTGCGGTGGCGGCGCGTTCCAGTGCTCCGGATAATCGGAAGCCGCTTCCGGATAAGAATTTCGCGGCGCTGCTGGAAACCCTGGAGGCGGATTCCCTGAATCTGGTCTATCAGTTGATTCAAAACAAAACCGCCCGGAAACAGTTCGCGGCTGAACTGCATACCGTGCTGAACGCGGGAGTATTCGGCAAAGGGGTGAAGGATAATTATAAGGTCGGCCAGCAGGTGCGGATAATCGATTCGGCCAACCGGGACCGGCTGCCCAAAGCGGCGCTGCAGATTCCGGATTCACCGGAAGCGGCGCGGGAGATAGTGAAAATCGTCCTGAAATATTATTCTCCCGGGAAGGCGCGGGATACGCTGCAGAAGATTCTGGTTGACGCGTTCGAGATTATCATCGGTACGGAAGGCAACCTCCGGCTTGCGCCCGAGATTATCGCCGCCAAACAGCAGGAAGCGGAGAAGAACGTCCGTCCGGTAAAAATCGAGGTCAAGAAATACGATGTGATTATCGCCATGAACCAGGAAATAACCCAGAAAGACCTCGATCGGTCCGCGGCTTATGATTACGAATACCAGAACCGGCTGAAAGAAACTGACTCGGTCAAACGGATTATCCGGAACGTCACCTGGAGTTTCATCCTGATGCTGTTCGTCGGTTTCTATATGTACCATATCCATCCGGAAGTCGTGAAAAGCAATCAGCGGCTGGCCCTGACCGGCACGATTGTGGTTATTTCCCTGCTCATGAACTATCTGTTCATCAAACTGTTTTATTTTCTGAGTTCCATTTTTACGATTTCGCCGGTTTTGATAACCGCGGCCGTGCCGCTGGCCCTGGCGGCAATTCTGCTGTCCGTGATGATCGGTTTCAGAGTGGCGCTTTATGTCGGGTTTTTCGTTTCGGCGATAACTTCGATGATGCTGAGCAATTCCTTCGATACGGCCTTGCAGGGCATCGTCATCAGTTGTCTCGCGGCGATCGTGGTCCGGCGTTCGACTCATTACCGCGTCTTTTTCATCCGCAGTTTCCTGATTGTGTTTTTTCTGTTCTGGCTGCTGGATTTCGGGGAATTGTGGCATCTCAATTCATCACCGGAAATGTTCGCCTGGGCGATCGGCATGTTTTTCTTTAACGCCTTCGTCACTGCCACCTCGGCTCTGATTCTGGTTTTCATTTTTGAATTGCTGTTCGGAGTAACCACGGACATGGCGTTGTTCACGCTGTGCGACTACAATCACCCGCTGCTCCGGCGGCTGGAACTGGAAGCCCCCGGTACTTTTTATCACAGCCTGATGGTTGCCAGTTTGGCCGAATACGCGGCGAAAGCGATCAAGGCTAATCCGATCAAAGCGCGGGTCGGGGCTATTTTTCACGACATCGGCAAACTCGCCAAACCCGAATATTTCATCGAAAACACTTCCGAATCCGAAGACAAACACGCCGACCTGCATCCGCGGATGAGCAGTCTGATCATTTTAAACCACGTCAAGGAAGGCCTGGACCTGGCGCTGAAATACAAACTGCGGAAAGTCATCCGCGATGCGATCCAGCAGCATCACGGTACTGATATCGTTTACTATTTTTATAAGCGCGCCCTGGATGAAAACCGGGAAAAAGGCTTGCCGGTGGATGACAGCGAGTACCGGTACCAGGGGCCTTTGCCGGTGGAAAAGGAGATCGTCATCATCAGCTTGGCGGATGCCTGCGAAGCCGCCGCCCGGGCCATGGTCAAGCCCACTCCCAATAAGATCGAGGCCATGGTCGGGGAGATCATCCGTAAACGGCTTCGCGACGGTCAGCTGGACCATGCCGCATTGACCATTGCCGAACTGACCAAGA
Source organism: Victivallaceae bacterium (assembly GCA_028718375.1). Lineage (GTDB taxonomy): Bacteria > Verrucomicrobiota > Lentisphaeria > Victivallales > Victivallaceae > JAHOYW01. The sequence continues at coordinate 6,204 of JAQULZ010000096.1, forward strand.
TAAAAGATAGTTTTACCAAGACTTTGACTACCATGAGTCACAGTCGGATAGCATATCCCCAAAGTGAGGTTGAAGATGAGGACGACTTATTCGTGGCGGCGCAACGGCAGGCGGCCGCCGCAGCGCCGGCTGCTGAAAGCGATGCTGCTCCGGGCGGCTCAACTGGCGCGGCTGCCGGTTGAGCGGGATCTCGTCATCAACATTATTTTCGTGGGTGACCTGGCCATGGCGCGGCTGAACCGCGATTTCGTCGGGCACGAAGGAACGACGGATGTGGTAACTTTCTCCTACCTTGAAGGCGGTGAACCGCTTTTTGACGGGGATACGGCAGTGGATTTGCTGGTCTGCGTTGATGTTGCGGAACGTGAGGGCGGCAGGCGCGCCGGCTCAAGTTATGCCCGGGAGCTGACTTTGTATATTGTGCACGGGCTGCTGCATACGGCCGGGGAAGACGATTTGGACGGCGCGGCCCGGAAGAGAATGCGGCGGCGGGAACGCGAAATTATGACGGTGCTGGAAAAAGAATTTGAGCCGGAAAAGATTTTCGGCAGCCTGGGAGGGGCGGTAAAACCCGATGATGGTTAATCTGCTGATTTTGAGCATAGTTATTTTTGTCTGGCTGCTGACCGCCTGGGAAGCTTTTTACGAGTTGACTCCCGGCCGCATCCGCCGCCTGGAGGCGGATAACCGGGAACCGGTGAAAAAACTGGAATTCTGGCTGGAACGGCGGAGTGAATACAACGTCATCTTCCGGTATCTCACCTTGCTGCTGCTGGCCGCCATCAGCATCCTGCTGCTGGTAATTTTCCGGCGATGGAACGGAAATGGGGCTGCTTACCAGGTCGGCGGCTGGGTACTGTTGGGAATTTTGGGGTTGCTGCTGGCCTGTTCGCTGCTGGTGCGGCTGGTTCAGCGGCGATTGGATATTCTGCTGCTGCGGCTGACCTTGCCCGTCATCCACCTGCTGGCGCTTACCGTTTTCCGGCCGATGTTGTTTCTGGCGGATATTACCGACGCCGGCGCTGCCGGAGACGGCGAGGAAGAAAAAACTTCCGCCGAGGATGAAATCATGTCCCTGGTGGAACACGAGGGACATGAACACGGCGAAAGTCTGGAGGAAGATGAGAAACGCATGATCCGCGGGATTTTCGACCTCGACAACACCCTGGTTCGCGAAATAATGACGCCCCGGGTGGATATGAGCGCGCTGCCGGTCAAGGCGTCGGTCGAAGAAGCCAAACGCATGATCGTTCAGAGCGGCCATAGCCGCATTCCGCTTTACGGTAAGAATATCGACGAGATCAAAGGCATTATCTATGCGAAGGATTTCCTGGATTCCGAAAAGGCGTCCGATTCATTGGCGGACTTTATCCATGCCCCGCTTTTCATTCCTGAAACCAAAAATGTCGGTGATTTGCTGGAAGAGTTCAAGGCCAATAAGATTCACGTCGCGATAATCATCGACGAATACGGCGGCACGGCCGGGGTCGTTACCCTGGAAGACATCCTGGAGGAAATCGTCGGCGAAATCCATGACGAATACGATGTGAACGAAAACGGCAACAATGCGATGCGCCGGCTGCCGGACGGTACGATCCAGGCGGAAGGGCGGTGTCTGATCTGTGACCTGAATCACGAATTCGATCTGTATTTGCCGGAAGACGAGGACGTCGATACGATTGCCGGTTACGTCTGCGGCGAATTCGGCAAGATACCGAGAGAGCAGGAAGAAATCAAAATCGGCGGGATCGGTGCGTTCAGAATCCTGAAGGCCGATCGCCGCAAGGTACTTTTAGTTGAAATAACCCCGGATAATCCCGATGACGAAAAGAGCAAGGAATAATTTTCTCCGCTGGTTGAAGCGGCGTCTGCTCGGCGGCGTGCTGGTGGTGCTGCCGGTGCTGGTAACCTTCTGGCTGGCTGGTTTTCTCTATGTCAAACTGACCGGCTGGGCGGTGACCCTGGTGCAGCATTTCGCGCCGGGACTCCATTCGCTGTTCTGGGTGCAGCAGGCGGTACGGGTGGCTACGCTGTTGCTGATAATAATCATTCTGCTGCTGGTCGGCGAATTCATGCGCTATAAATCCGGCCGGCTGCTGGCGCATCTGACCGAACTGGTGCTGCTGAAAGTACCGATTTTGCGGTCGGTTTACGTGACTTCGCGGCAGATCGGCGAAGCGCTCTGGACCCCGAAAGGCAATATGTTTCGCCAGGTGGTATTGATCGAATACCCGCGCCGGGGTATTTACACCCTCGGCTTCCTGACCAATGAAAACCGGGGAGAATGGGAGCTTTCCGCTAAAACCGGCAGCAAACTGCTTAGTATTTTCGTTCCGACCACTCCGAATCCGACCAGCGGATTTCTGTTGTTCCTGCCGCGGGAAGACTGTATTTTTCTGGATATGAAGGTCAGCGAAGGAATGAAACTGGTAATCAGCGGCGGAATCAGTTCCGGCGCTAATCCGGCTGCGGAAAAAATCCGGCATCCTGGAGCCCGTTAAGTTATTCTTCCCTTTTGGCCTGTTCCTGGATTTTGGCGAGGGAAGTTTTTACTTCCCGCAGTTTGTTTGAAAGCACCCGCATTTCCTTGTTGGAATCAAGCTGCAAAGCCAGTTCGGTGTGCAGTTCCATGATTTTCGCCCGGAGTTTTTTCAAGGCCGGATCTTTCTCCAGCAGTTTGACGCGTAATTGAAACATTTCCTGCGCCAGTTGTTTTTCCCGCGCCAGCAATGCCTGCACTTGTTTTTCCCGGTTTTGCCTGTTCGGTTCAGCCTCAGCAACCCCGCTGAAACACCAGCCAATCCCGCAGCACACAAATATAACTAAAAATCTTTTCATGGTCATTCCAATATTTAACCTGGGTAAAAACCGGTAACAAAAAATAAAATACTTCTCTTTTAAATTTATGCAATTTAAAAAGCCGAATTATACAGGGGAACGGCTTCGGTTTTCCGAATCGACGACACCGACAGAAGTAAAAAATAAAAGTAATCGCACCGGGACGTTCCCGGACGCGATCCAGCGGCGGAACGCTGGTCGCCCGTCTCCAACGGGCGAAATTTACCCGCAACCTGTTGCGCCTTAACAAATACCTCGCTCGAAAAGCGATGTTCTCTAAAATCAGCGGAGCGAATTTTTAGAGGACAATGAGCGTTCGAGTTTCACGAAAGACACTGTTTTTTCAGTTCTTCACAAAAATCTGTAATGGAACGCCAACCGTTAATGTCGCCAATGCAGTCCCGAGTTGAGTATCGCTTTTTCAATCGCGGTAAAGTTTTTCCGCGGCATAAAACCGCTCACTTCGTTCGCTATTTATACGCTCCAAAACTTGACAGCTCAATCAAAAGCGAAAATCATCACTGTTTTCAAAAACAAAAAAATAATTTTTTTGTTTTTGAACTGTTTATCAGCTCTTTTGCCGGTTCCGTCCGAATCATAAAGATAACTCAATCCGAAAAAGCTGGACAGTCCCCCGAAAAGATGCCATAGAAAATGGGTTCCCATTGGTAGAAACGAGATTTGACTATGGTCATCCAATACCCGAAAACCGATTGCGGCGATAAATGATGCCAGCGCTCCGGCTAATAATTTCCAGGAGTGCGGATTTCTGAGCGCGCAGTGCAATACCAGCGGGACGATTACAATCAGCGCCATTAACGAGTATCCGATTGATATCGATATGGAATGCGGCGGTCCGGCAAACGCGTAAATCAGCCGGTAAAGCATTACCGGCAGCAAAGTGAATGCAAATACCAGCAGCCAGTTGCCGACGAGTTCCCGCCAGAAATAGATGCTCGCGATCAGGATCATGAACATGATCGGCAGATAATCCAGCAGCAGCCAGAAATTATGACTGCGGGTGGCATGGTAAACGGTTCCGCCGAGCCAGCCCAGAAATAATAACGGCAGGAAAACCGTGAACAGCGGATATTTTCGGTAACTGAACCTGGTTTTGACCGCGAAATAAACGAAAATCGCCAGAAAAACCAGATTGCTGTACGTACTCCAGGGTTCGACCGGCAGGCGCGCCATATCCGTTTCCCGGTAAAGCGGGCCCCGGTCATGCGGCTCAATTTTTATACGGGCGGCTGCGAACATCATTGCGCTTTCAGTGTTTCGCGATTTTATAGATCATATACGCCCCGCCCAATTGATAAGCCAGGTTGGGAAGCCACAGCAGGTATTGGGGGTAAAGTTTCGGGAAGGCGGTCAGCGACTCACACAGAATGATGCTTAGAAAGAAGGCTCCCGCCAGTACTACGCTTAAAAACAAACCGATCGAAGTTTCCCGCCGTGAAGTCCGGATGGCCAAGGGCAGTCCCAGCAGCATGAATGCGATCGGCGCCAGCGCAAAAGCAATGCGCTGATTAAGTTCCACTTCCGGATCGCAAGTATTCCGGTTAAGTTTCTTCTCGATCCGGATGTAGCCGAATAATTCCTTAAGCGTCATATACTTATCGCGTTTGCCGATGTCCAGGCTGTTCATTTCCTTCCCGTAATCGATGACGAATTCGACTTTTCTATTGAAAGCCCGTACCGGCGGATTGGATTTCTTATCGACAATATTGCAGTCGAACAAGGCGATGGTCAGCATTTTCAGTTTTTTATTGACCAGTAATTTTCCCTGCTTGGCGGTAATGTCGCGGACAACTTCACCTTTCTCTTTACCCTGCTCCCCGATAGTGAAGATCTGGACGTCCTTAAGGATATTATTCTCTTCCTTGTCATCAATGTAAATAATGCTGTCCTTATATTTGATCCGAACCCCCGGTTCAAACATCGCGGAAGGATGGTTTATGGCGGTCTTTGCGGCAACCTGGCGCGCCGCCCCAAGCAGCGGCGGCCCGATTTGCACCTGGAGATAGAGGCATAAAATCATCATCAGGAATGAGACGATCATAATCGGCGAGACGATTTGCAGGACGGAAATGCCGCAGGCGCGCATGGCGGTGATTTCCGAATCCGCCGACAAGCGCCCGAAAACCAGCATGACCGCTACCAGTACGCCCCATGGAATAGTGAAAGTGAGCGCGATCGGTATCAGGCAGACCGCAAATTCAAACACGCTCGAAAGCGGCAGACCCTGGGTGACGAATTTATTGAGATCTTTCGCCACATTGGCGCCCATCATGAAAAAGGTGAGCAAACCTATGGCCATTCCGAAAGTCACTAAAAAGGACTTCAATATGTAGATATTAAGCGTTTTCATTAGTCTAAAAATACTTTCGATTTCAGGATAATCAACTGATACTTCAGGACAAAACCTAAAAAACTCTTTTTTCCTGATTCTCTTCGTCCGTGATGGTTGTATAGCAAGCGAAAAAAAGTACGAAAAAAGTTTTGGATTTGATTTGCAAAATTTTCAGTGGGGATTATTTTAAAAATCTGTGCCGCCGAAAAGGAGCGG
>JAQULZ010000097.1 GCA_028718375.1 Victivallaceae bacterium
CATCGTCAAAGCGGATTACTTTAATTTGCTTGACCTTGTCTTTAAGCTCCCACAGCAGGAAAGCTTCGCGTTTGCGCCCGGCATCGTCATTGTCGACAAAGATCAGGATATTTTTACCGGCCAGAGCCTCTGTATAAGACGGCAGCCAGCTTCCGGCTCCTGAACAGTTGGTAGTGGCATGCATTTCGCATTCACGGCAGGTATCGACATCTTTTTCACCCTCGCAGATTGCGACATTAAGGCTGTTATGCCATTCGTTCCAGCAATATAAAACCAGTTCCACGCCCTTAAGTGATTCCCGGCCGTTGGCATCTTTCTGGACAAACTTTTTATCTTCTGACGGATGCTCCCATCGTTCCACAACATGTCTGAGCTTGCCGTCCTTATCCACATACGGATATAACTTTGTCATTTCGTACCCGGCTTCTTTCAGATAATCACAGCGGGTTTTGCGGTCTTTCTGAGTTGTCATGTTTGGTTCAAGGCCCAGATGGTCGCCAAGCCACTGCTGTGCTTCCTGAATGCGATCTTTTTCGTTTTCCGGAGCGCCTTGAAATTTTACCCGCCTGACCAGCTCCAGCGTTCCACCCGATTCGCTTGATACGAAATCATGCCAACCATTTTCATTGATAGATAGCGCTCCTGAATCCGAGCCGGAACGCCACGGTATATTGAACCGGTCTTTATGTCCCTTTGCCGGCTGCATGCCGATATCCTGCGCAATTTTAAGGCAGTTGGAGCTCTGCTCTAAAATGCTGAAAGTGTAAAATCGTTCTATCATTTGTTGCCTCACTAAAGTTTTATAGCATGAATTCGGAGCCGCTTTTTATTATGCACCAATGGAATAAAACCCGGAAATATTTTAATTTTCCGGGAAGCTGGTTTGCTTTTGAAGCGGGGATGTGATATATTCATTTTAATTTGAATATCCGATATTTGCCGGGGGGTGCCGCTCCCGGCTTCTTTTTTCTCGTTCACCTTTAAGCCTCCTTGAGAATATTTTCTACTGCCGAAAGTGGAATACGGACGGAACGCTGTCCGATTTTGATCCGGGGGAGCTGGCCGCGCTTGACCATGCGGACTACGCTCATGAGGGAAATTGAAAGAAGTTCGGCAACTTGCGCGTAAGTACAAAGTTTTTCAGCCCGGCAGTTTTGGGATTGAAAAGTGGAAAGTGCTTTGCTTAACGTGGCCGGGGTCAATTCGTTACAGTAGGGTTGCAAACAACCTGTGGCAGCTGCTAAAACCCCCGATGGAATACTGCTTTTGATTTTCATTTTAATGCTCCTATTAGTTTGATTATCTACTAATAGGATAAATGAAATATCTCTGAACGTCAAGTCATAACATGTTTTAAATTATAACTTTACGAACACAAAACGTTTTGCTCGCATATAGAAACAAAACGTTATGTCTCTATTATTTTTTTACCTTTGAATCTCTGAGGATAATATTTTTTCCACCATCGACGCCAATAACAATGAGGATATCTAGATTCTCTATTCTCCAGCTTTTCATATTCACTATCGGCAGCATAGTAACAGTTTGATTTTTTTTGTTTATCTGACATATTTGTGGGCTGTTTTTTATATTCTTTTTCAAGAAAATTAGCCCAATATTTGGGATTGTTTTTGTTTTTACCCGCTTCCATTTTAAGTTTTTGCACAAGGTCTTTTTCATATGTAGAAATCTCTAATTGGCCGCAACGTTTTCCCATGTGAAAGGCGTTACAAATCGCGTATTTTATGGCCTCATTTTGTACTTTTGTGATATTTTTTAGGCCATCAAAACACTCAAGACTATGATTTAAGCTGCTTATATCCATAATAATATCCGTGCAAAATAGGTCTCGCGGTTCATTATCTGGCGCATCATCATCTAATTTAAAAGCATCAGAACACCCATTTATTGGCTTTTCAAGTTTTATGAATTTAAAGTTGCTATTAGTCTCAATAGCGTGTATTACCTCGTCCGCTATATTTTTAAAATTTAACTCATATTCTATTGTCTCATTGGTATCTTTTTCTGAAATAACAAAGACAGTTCCCTTCTCTAAAATTTGTTCTTTAGATTTGGCTATTTTTATAACATCAAAACGAGGTACAAATTTCTTTTTCGTTGTCATGATTGCTCCAATGATTTTAAAACCTCTTTGACTTTTTCCAGCTGTAAAGTATCGGCAAGCTGCTTTAATTGCTCACGTTCCGGATCCGCTGGCCCGGGACTGCCGGCAAGCGGCATGTCCAGCACGGCGGCGGTGTTTCTCGCGGCGGCTTCGCCTATGTGGGTGTAATGCCGGGTCATGGCCGGGCTTCCGTGTCCTACGTTGCTTTGTATGACGGCTTGCGGGGTACCGCGTTCAGCATGCAAAGAAACGTATGTATGTCTCAAGCTGTGAAATCCGACCTCTACAACCGCGCGTTTGCCGGTACTCTTGAGTTCTCCGGTTTTCGGGTCTTTATATTTGCCGGTTCCCGTTTTTTGTGTCTTAATGCCGCATTTTTCAAAGTGCGCCTGAATATGCCGGGTTATTATCGGGCGTCGGTTTATATCCACGTATACGGCGGCTATTTCCGGCAGCAAAAGGCCTTTGCGCCGGCTTACCGGTACCGCGTTTAAAAGCTCATACAGCGGCCCGGGAATACCAACCAGTACCGGCTTAGGGTTCTTGCTGGCGGTTTTATTCGGGATTCTCCGGATAACGCGCTTTACCAGGTCTATTTCGCCCCATTGGAGAGTACAACAATCTCCCAGGCGCAACCCGGTAAACGTTCCCAGATTAAGCAACAAGGCCAGATTGCCCTCAGCTTCATTCAGGACGCGGTACAGTTCCTCGATCGTCAGTTCCCGTCGCGATTCGGTTTTCAGTTTCTTGCGGGTTATCCCGTCAAATGGATTTGTCTTTGCCCGTATCTGGTCCGCCAGAACGCGATAAAGCATTTTCAGAAAGCCAATGTGTTTATTAAAAGTATTCGGGGCTTTGCCGGAGCTGGTCATATAAGCGGCATACTTTCCGGCCAGATCGCGGCTTATATCGCGCAAATAGATCAATTCCGCATGTTCTTTGTCCAGCCATTCTATAAACGCATTGCAATAGCCCCTGTAATCAAAAATAGTACGTTCCCCGCTGTCTGGACGGTTAGGCGCTTTGATAAACACTTCCCAGGCATCAGATATTCTCAAAGGCGGGTTGGCGATCTCGACGGCTTCGGCAGTCTTTACTTCAAGGGCTTTAACGGTATCCGCTAATTGCCTGGCTAATTCTGTTTTATCGCGCAGCCGGAAAGGGTTTACCAGATCGTCAAGAAGTTTTTGCGCGGTTTCTCGGTCGGTAACTTTGCCGCCGTTTACATCTCTTAAGGCATGACGAAAGCGTTTTCCCTCGACGCTGTAATCAGCCCAGAATACTTTTGCTTTGCCGCGCTTGAAAATTCTGCCCTGAGTTTTTCGTGCCATAATAAACCTGTTATTTTATGTTATCAGGAGATGTGTTTTGATAAGAAAATAACATGCTTTTCCCGAAATACAAGACATATTCAGGCACATTTTAATATTTTTTGAGGCAAGCCTTACGCTCTTAAAATCCGTTGACCGCAAGGTCGTGAGGGTTCGAGCCCCTCCCCGGGTACCATTCACCTTTTTCTAACCGCGTTCCAGTAGATTTTACCTTTGTCGCATATCCCGTTGTACCAAAAGGATATACGAATCATGGGCTTACGCCTATGCTTCTCTGAGAAAGCCATGAAACGGCTATTTTCTCTCTATTTGAGAGGATTCTCTCTAAATCAACTGGTCGCGACCAGTTAATTTCGGGAAATTTATTTAAACTTTTTATCCCCTGATTACCAGCAACTTAACCCCTGGAAATGCGATTAAATCACCTTCCATAGTTTGTAAAACGGCAAAGTGGACTGGTGCGAAAAACGGCAAAAACGTGTGTTTTTCGAACTTTGTCCAGGAGTTACTGCGAGAGGTTGTGTTTTTTTCTGGAAGTTGTTTTAACGTTTTTTCCCGATAGCCTTTTTAAAATGATTTCCTTTCAGAGAAAACTTCCGCTGATTAAATTACGTTCCGTTACAGGTTTTGAGAAGAATCGGAGTGCTTCTTTTGATTTTATGATAGCGGATTGAATTGCAACAAATCGTCCGCAAATTAGTTGAATTATGAGAAATCGCCTGCAAGTTATATGTGTTTTTGCAATAGAACTATATGATAAATGAATAAACAGATGATTTATAAAAAGAATTTATGAGCAAGCTGCCAACCCGTTAAAACATATATACAGTTGAAATGAGCAGAAAGAAAAAACACAAACACCCAAACACAAAGGTTAAAAAGGAAATAAGAAAATCTCCCGGGAAAAACTCCCGCCGGATATCGAAAACGACTTGTCGGGCATTGATTCCGCTGGATACCGCGAAAATCCGCAAGGATTTGCTCAAGGTATATAAACGTCGTAAAAAAGTCCTTGAGAAAATCGAAACTCAGTTGGAACAGTATAATGAAAAGGATGAACCGGAATTCCAGAAGTTTATAGCCCGGCGTTTCGGAGCGGAACAAACCCGGCTGCGGGAATTGGCGGAACAAATCGGCCTGGCGCAGTCGCGTCGCGAAAAACTGCGTTATATGGCACGAGAAGAAGGCATGTCGCAAGGAAATTATTGCGCTTACCTGGAAAGCAAAGTCACCCCGGAAACGGATTTCTGGGCGGTATTGGAAAACGAAATTCTGGAATTTCATGAGGAACAGCGCCGCCTGGACGAAGAATTCGAACAATATTGCCGGGAGGGCGATGAAGCCGATGGAATTGCGGAAGATGACGATGATTACGATGACGACGACGAAATATTTTTTGAGGAGGAGGAATTTGAAGATGAAGATGACTTTGCCGGTTTTGCCGATGACATTGAAGACATGTTCGGCAAAGGAGCCAGGTCGATTTTCGACAACTTGTTCGGTGATATTCTTCCTGCGCAGGAAAGTCGTTCCGAAAATGATGAGAAAGGTTTGAAGAAGCTATACCGCGAATTATGCCTTCGTTATCATCCGGATAAAATCGGTGAACACGATGCGAAAACCCGGCGTTTGTGGTTTTCAATCCAGGAGGCTTATCAAGTCGGCGACCTGTCCCGGTTGCGCGCGATTCATGCCGGGATTGAGATCGAATCCGGCAATACCGAACTGTTTTGTTCCGAGATTGATGCGATACTTGGCGATATCGAATGGAGTGTTCACATGGCGCGGAGCCAACTCCGTATGAAAAAACGCGCGCCGTATTGGGGTTTTGCCGCATGGACGGAAAAACAGCGGCAAAAAGCCGAACGTGAATTGGCTGAAGTATTCTGCCGTGATGTGGATATGGCCGAGCGTGAACTGCGGCAATGGGAAACTGAAATCAACCGGATACGGAATTCTTTCCGGTCCAGAAAGAAAAAACGAAAATTCGATCCTGATCTCCAGCCGGACTTGTTTGAATCTGAAATTCCGTTTTGAAAGATGGTTTATCTATGGGATTATAACAAAAAATGAAAATCACCTGCATTGACTTTGAAACTGCTAATTCTTCACGCGGGAGTGCTTGCTCGGTCGGAGTGGCCGTGATCGTTGACGGAGAAATCACCGCCACTGCGGAACGCCTGATCAAACCGCATCCGAGATGTAGTTATTTCGACCCGTTCAATATTGATATCCATGGCATCCGGCCACGTGACGTGGCATCGTCACCTGATTTTAAAGCGCTGTCTCCATGGCTTTTCGAACTGCTTAATGCGGATCTGGTCGTTGCCCATAACGCCGCCTTTGATATGTCGGTACTGCGGGCGGTTTGCGATCTGTACCGCTTGCCTTACCCGGAATTCGAATATTTTTGCACTTATAAAGCCGCGGCGCAATGCTGGCGGCATCTGGGAAACCATAAACTCAATACATTATGCGATTACATCGGACATAAGTTCAAGCATCATAACGCCGAAGCGGACGCCGAAGCCGCCGGGAGGGTTTTATTGACCATGCTGGCTGAGGCTGAAATGTCATGCCCCAAAACCATGGCTGGACATCTGGACCTGAAACTCGGCAAGCTTACGGCTGGTGGATACAAGCCGTGTAGTTGCAAACGCCCCCGGAAAAACACTTGTTCGAAAAAGATGGGGAAATGAATACTATGAAAAACCTGAAATTCGACAACTGGTCGTTGGGGGAAAACCCGCAACGGGAAAAAGAACTTGCCGCACGATTCCAGGAGATTTTTACCGAATTCTGGCGAAGCTGCGGAATTGAAGAAAAGTCGGCAAAAACCCGGAACCGGTATTTGGGCGGATTGAACGCTCTCGGCGGCTATTTGATTGAAAAGGCGGTATTGAGCGAGGAGGATGAGCCTGAACTTTCAATGACGGCGGAAGAGTTGCTTGATGAATATGTTGACGACTATGAAGGCCCGCTGATTTTCATGGACAATGAAACATGGCAGAATGAGTTTGACGGTGTCTGCCGCAAGCTGCACAAGTTTTTGAAGAATAACACAAAACGATAAAGGGAATAAAAATGAGCACGAAACAGCCCCCGGCGGCATATCACCTCAGAGTGAAACTGAAATTTGACAAACGTACTTACAGGGATATTTTGATCAGGGACGACCAGACTTTTGAAAAATTGCACGACATTATTTATTCCGCTTTTGACCGTTACGACGAACATCTTTACTATTTCTCTATAAAAGCGCCTCACCTACCGGTCAATTCGGACGAGAAAGAATTTACGGCGCTGATGAACAGTTTGGGATTCCGTACTCCTAAAAGGCAAACGCCGTCCATACGGATTTCCAGTCCGCAATGTGATCTGTATGATGAGAATCATTATGATGCGTCAACGACCAGGCTTAAAAAGTTCAAACTGAAAGCCAAACAGAAATTTGAATACTTGTTCGACTTCGGGGACGCATGGTGGCATGAAATTGAAGTTAGAGGTGTTGTCCCGTTCGAAGTCAATGCAAAGTATCCGCGAATAATCAAGGTTAACGGCGATTCTCCGCCTCAGTATCCGGATTATGACGAGGATGAACTGTAAAATTTAAAGGATAGTTTTATGTTAAAGAACAAAAAGAAAAAGATAAAGACTGAAGCACAAAAGAAAACTGAATGCGGGCGGAATATTGTAGAACCGTTTGGCAACTTTTCAAAGAAAAAAATGATGGATGTGGATAAATTAATCGAGAAATTTTTGGATTTGGATAGCGAAGACAGCAATTTTGGAGATGAGGACGAATCTAAGATTTTCGAATTAGTTGGGAAAAGTTTTAATATATGTTCATTAGCCTGGGATATTTCTCAGGCAGGCGGAACATATGAAAAGTCAATCATAGAAATCGACTCATTGCCTTTGGATGAAATGAACTTAACCGAGCGAATGGGTACAAAATTTTTACTTACTAAAGCCTTGCGGATAAAGTTTTCCCTCCCATCTGATGAGGAAAGTGTAATCCGGGCGGCAAAGGATATTTTTACTCCCGAGGAATTAAAGTGCTTTTACGAAAAGATCGATTTAAGCGGTTTGAAAGCGTAATGCACAACTTGTTTTTTGCAAGCACCTCTTTCTGCTCCCCCAAAAATTGTAATAAATATCCATAATAAGAAAATTGAATAATCCTAAAGTCAAGGATAAAACTTGTAATTTGCAAAGAGACTTTGCTTTTGCTATATGCAGACCGTACATTATAGAAATTCCATTGTTTTCCGATTCGATATTCATATGGTTTGCAAAATATGGAGATAAGGCAATATGAGCTTTTTGTTGACTGACCAATAAGGTGCGCTATGATTTTTACATTAACAGTTAAATGTGTTTGGGGGCCATATCTCAAAAACGAATGCATTCGTGTGATTGAAATTAAACAGGATGCTTCCCTCTATGCGTTGCATGCGGCAATTCAGGATGCTGTTGAATTTGGCAGAGACCATCCATTTGAATTCTACACCGCAAACAGCGATTCCCCATTCGCGCAAAAACACTGGCTGACTGAGCAGAAAGCCTGGGAGGACAAAGAAGACGATTGGCATACCATCACGCTTGAGGATATCTGGCCGCTGGGGCGTAAAAAGCTTTATTATCTTTTTGACTTCGGAGACCAATGGACTTTTGAAATCCGTAAAGCCCGGGGAGAAAAAGACGCCTCAAGATGTGCATCTTATCCTCGCGTCATTCAATCCATCGGTTCTAATCCGGAACAATATCCCGGGTTCTGTGAATGAACAAGAAGAGGCTCGCAAACAAAAAAGGATTTGTCGCCGGCGGAACAGGAAGCCGTTTTCGGGATGATTAGCCAATTGATGAAACTGAAATGGACGTATTGCCGTGATGTCGGGGAATATATTGATAACGCGGAAATACAGCGTGGAACCAATGGCGGTTTGAGTTTCGCGATAGCCTAGCATGGGCCGATTCCGTCCCTGACAAAACAATGAACATCATGAAAAACAAAAAAATAAAGATCAGCGACCTTGATTCGCATGAGAAATTTACAGTGTTCGAACAATTGCTTAAAGAACCGGCTATTCGCAGGAAAGCCGAGGCGATTGCACTTGGACTCGTTTCCGAAGTCAGCACCGAGGCGGTTGCGGATGACTTGTATCGTTCCCTCGACTCCCTTGATGTTCATGAACTTTGGGATAATTCAGGAAAAACCCGCAACGGATACGTAGATGTAAATAGCCTTGCATGGGAAATGTTCGATGATGCCGTCAGGCCGTTTGAGGGGGAACTCAAGCGTCTCGTAAAACTGGAAATGTCCAACCAGGCAAAGCTTTATTGCATGGGAATTCTCAAGGGGCTGTGGGAATATGAAAAGCACGGTAATGAATTTTCCGACTGGATTCCCGATGCCCCGCGGGAATCAGCCGACGATATCTTTGAAAAATGGATGAAGCACGCGCCGGAAGAGGATATAGCTGAAATGGAACAGTTCAGGGAAACGTTGGAGTCCGCCGGTTAATTACTCAAGCAATTCAGCTTTTTGCTTTTCCAGAGACGCGAGTTTTCTCTTAAGGCTGTTTATTTCCCGGTTTATTTCCCGCAATTTATGCTTGACTTTGTGTTCTTGCGCAATTTTGTCCCCGTGCAATTTCCTGGCTAATGCCTCAACTTCGATGCGAAGCACCCTGAAATACGGATTGCCATGAGCGTAATTTTCCCGGTACTGCAATTTGCCGCTTCTTATTGCGTCAAATATTGCTTTTTCCGTAAGGCCAAATTCCTTGCAGGCATTTTGATGGCTTAACGTTCCATTCGGCTTTTGCCACTGGGATTCCAGCATTTTCCACAACTCCATATAGTTTTTAACTGAATTATTTTAACTCCGGCAGTTCATTTACATTCAACAACAATTCTATTGATCTTGCCGTTCCGGGGGTTCTCTTTATCAATTGTTTTTCTTCCAGTTTTATTATCATCTGATGAACCGTGGGAGGACTAACGCGAAAATATTTCCGCATATCCATTTCAGACGGAGCCATTCCGTTTATTTTCCTAAAATAGTATATGAAGGCTAAATACTGTCCCTGTTTTTCCGTGTATTTTTTCATTTAAGGCAAAAAATGAGGGTCCTCCGTAATAGCCTTCAAACATTCGTCAACAGACAGGTTGGAATATATTTCAAACCACTGTTCCGTATGCCTCATGTATGAAAGATTGAAACGTTCATTGCCTATATATCGCATACGCGCGAATTTCGATTCAAAGAATGGTGAAACAGCATTGGGGCCGGGACAACTGTATTTCGCTATGAAATAAAAATAGTTTTGATGCCATTTTGAGTAGATATCGACGATATAGTTGAAAGTATTATTATCGGATGGCGGTTTTATATGTTTCGGCT
The DNA here is from genome assembly GCA_028718375.1 of Victivallaceae bacterium. Classification (GTDB taxonomy): domain Bacteria; phylum Verrucomicrobiota; class Lentisphaeria; order Victivallales; family Victivallaceae; genus JAHOYW01. The sequence goes on from JAQULZ010000097.1 coordinate 9,866, forward strand.
TTAATATCCCTTCAATGATTTTAGTTGCCCTGTCCTCTACTTCGCGTTTTACCGTACCCGGCACTTTAGCTTTGGGAGGCTTGGGAGGACTGCAAATCCATCTCTTCTGTTTATTCATCTATATTTTCTCATCCAAATTTTGATTAACAATAATGTCCGTGTTTGATTTCATTTCAGACTTTCAGGATTCAAGCTCTCAATTCCGGTTTTGTCATCCGTCAAACGAGCTTTCACGGCTCTTTGTGTGATCAATATCTCCTTTCGTAAAGTTTCTTCATCCGGCAAGGCTGTCATGTAGCGGGACGCAAATACTTTAGCTTTAATGCCGCCCATGGCGTAATGTACTACGGCGTCATTTTTTTCGCTGCAAAGGATAAGTCCGACAGGTTCATTCTCCCCAGCTTCCATCAGATTTTCACGCGCATAGTTCAGATAAAGATTCATTTGTCCGGCATCCGCGTGAGTAAATTTGCCGATTTTAAGGTCAATAACAACCAGACACCTGAGGCGGCGGTGAAAGAGCAGGAGATCGATCCTATACCACTCATCACCAATGCGAATGCGCTTCTGCCTGGCCATAAATGTGAAACCCGAACCCAATTCCAGAAGAAACCACTCCAGGTGGCGAATGATAGCGTCTTCAAGGTCACTTTCACTGTACTCATCTTTCAAATTCAGAAACTCGAGCAGGTAGGGATCACGGATTTCCTCTTGAAGACTTACGGCGTCTTCCGGTTTTGCCAATCCTCCATGCACAAGCATGGACTCCCGGTTTCGCGACTTGATGGTTCGCTCGTAGAACTGAGTACCTATTTGCCGATCAAGCTGCCGCACCGACCAGCCGCCTCTTATGGCTTCGGTTTCATAAAATGTTCGTGCTTGCGGGTTATCCACCGACAGTAGTCGGACGTAATGAGACCAGGAAAGCGGGAATGCCGACAGCATCCGTACATTCCATTCTGCCGATGCCGGCATCGGAAATTCCGATTTTCCAGACGTTGTCTGGACAATTGTTTTCTGTGGTTTCCCGGTTGGCGAAAGAGTTCTTGAGTGAATCTCGAATATTCCAGACGCTGTCTGGAATATCTCCCATCCCAGGTAAAATGCTCTCATTTGAAATAAATTAGACTTTGCAAAACCGCGCCCGTACTTTGTTGTCAAGTCCCTGGCCAAACGAATCATAAGTTCCTCGCCATATTCAGCCCGTGCCTCGCCATTCTGTTCAAACTCTACGATACGATGCCCGATTTCCCAGTACGTTGCCGGCAAAACACTGTTAATTGTACGAACGACATAGCGACGGGATTGCTCCAGAAGGTTGCCGATCCCGCTGATTAATGTGTTATAGCCCGTTAAGCTCCCCGGTGCATGTAAAACGCGAGATATTTGAAAGTCGACATGCCGTTGCCGACGTCCCGGCAGTCGCTTGCCCAGTGTTTGTCCCACGCGCTCAACGGTGTTTCCCGGTATAATTTCAGTGTTTTCAGGGTATCCCGCATTTTCCCGCGCACCAGGTTCGACAATGCCGGAGCCGGGATCAGGAAGTCGCGGTTCTTCGGGAACAACCAGTATTTGCCGTCCGGGGAAATTCCCCCGCCCGGAACCAGATAATGAATATGCACGTGTTGATCTTTACTGCGGCTCCAGGTCTGCAAGGTGGCGATCAGTCCGATTTCTCCGCCCAGGTATTCG
>JAQULZ010000098.1 GCA_028718375.1 Victivallaceae bacterium
GGAAGAACATTGATAAATTTGGAGCAAGCTTGTAGGCTCTGTAAAAAGAACAGGAAAAGAAGATGAAAAACTAAACAGCACTCGAAAAATAGCTAATTTTTATTACAGAGTTTTATCGTAGCACCCGTTAGCTTCCTTGGCTTTATCCCTGGCTTTGTTCAAGGCTGGAAGCAGCATTGACGCAAGTATTGCCAGGATGGCGATCACAATGAGGAGCTCGATAATGGTGAAAATTCTTTTTCCAGCTTTCATTTTTTCCATCTCCTTCTTTTAACTATTGGACTTATATTAAGCACTTGTATTTTTACCGGTTTGTTTCTTTAGTTGTCTGTTTATCTGTAAGTTACTCCTGTTTTTATAGTTATTACGGTTGATACAAAAACAAATGACTTATCCGGTCGTTTTCGCCGAAATAAATGGTTCCGTTTTCACTTTTTACTGCCGCATCAAACTCATATCCATGCCAGAAACGCGGAATTTTTACCTGGAATACGCCCAAATCCGATAAGTCGCCGCATTGAGGGTCATAGCTGAACAAATGACAGCAATTTTTACCGGCAATGCCGTAAAGGCGCTTATCATTTCCGAACGCCAGGCAGCGGATATACGGCTGATCAAGCGGCTTGCCCAGGGATATTATCCTCATGGTGTTAAGATCAAGCCGGAAAAGGATTCCGTCTCCCGCAGTTCCTCCGTAAATAGTTTTGTTTTCCGGGTCCGGCAACAGACCGGCCACGCCGTTATAAAATTCCCGGCCTTTCAAGGCGGGGGCTTTTAACCCAAGGTCGTCAATTCGGTCGGCGGCGGGATTATAACAATACAAGCTTCCCCAGCGTCCGGCCCCGTAAATCCTGCCGTCCGGCCCGCAACTGAGAACGGAAGAAAACAATCCGTCTTTATCTATAAAATGTTTGGCGATAAGTTTGCCGGCGGCAGGACTGAATACGAAAAATTCGCCTTTCCCGCTTATGCCGTAAAGATTCGCCTTGTTCTGAACCCCGATGAGTATCCGGATTCCGGCTTCGATGTTTATCGGTATCTGTTCAAAATCGCCTGTTTTCCCTTTCCAGAGATAAAGGCAATTTGAGTCCGGGGCATCAGATGCGGCGTAAATACTTCCATCAGGTAGAGCTGCAAGTGAACTCCTGACTGAGTTGCGGCAGAAAATTCCTGTATCCCGGATTTCATTGTCTTTTGCAGAAAATCTGAAAAGATGGGCGTTATCGCCGCCGGTAACTCCATACAGGATGCCGTCCCGATAAAGCATTCCGGTAATCCCCGAGCTTCCGGGTTGCACACTGGCGGGAAATGGAAAAGCCCGTACGATTCCTGTTCCGATATAACAGCTGGGGTGATAGTCCATGGGATAAGGTATCGGATTATAGACGTAGCCGTCACGCGGTTTCACCATAATACCATTGTCGTCATAAAGGGTGATGGCGGTATTTTCATTCGTTTTTATTCTGCCGGCTACCTCATGCCCGATCGGAAACGCCGGCAATGGCCATTTCCGCTGCTTCAGTTTATTCATGTCAATAGTCATGTTTTTATCCCCAACTTCTTAAAAAAGGCCATTTCTTAACAAAATTTTTACCGGCGCCTTCCGGCGTATAAATATAAATCCGCTGCGGACGGTTGTTAGTGTCGGCGAAATACAGATTTCCGGCAAAATCCTTGGTCGCTTTGGCAATATATTCGGAATGCCATTGCCCATCGTCAACCGCACAAATTTCTTCTTTTTCCAGAGTGTCGGGATGCATCCGGAAAAGATACATCCGAAAAGGAATCCTCCGGTTCTCGTCCGGTCTGGATACGGTATAGTAAAGATAACCGTCATCACCGAAAACCAATCCGCCTATATGGTCGAGTTTATGCCCCGTTTCATCATCAAAACCCCGTCCGAGATCGTGGATTTCCCCGGTTTTGAAATCGAACCTGAAAAGCCTTTCGGAAAAGGGAATGCATTCCAGATTCCATAAGGAACCGTAAATGCTTTCTCCGTTAGCAGACGGCACGGCATCGTAAACTGATCTGGCTTCCGTATCGCATCCGGGGGCCTTCGGCAGGCGGGAGCCGGGGGTGAATAATTTTCCGGCTTCGGCGTCGTACTTGACAATGAAACCCAAATCATCGACCGTATAGCCGTTCCCGGCATTATCAACCCACACCGCCTGCGGATTTATATCCCCGATCCGCCCCTGGTCCAGATATTTTCTTTTTCCAATATCATAAACATAAAAATGATTCCGCGGCCAGGTTACACCATAAAGCAGCTTCCTGGTTTCGGCCATTGCCATTGCCCTGCTTCCCTCATTGGGAGCCATGATCCCGAAATCATCAACCGTTCCGGTTTCCGGATCATAGCTGAAAATATGGAATCCGGAAGCCATTTTCCGCGGATCGTCCCACGTATGCCACGGTCTCCATATGGGGTCTCCCTCCGGCGGTCCTGAAAAATGCGTGGCACAGTAAAGTTTGCCGTCCGAACCCGGTATCATACAGTAGTGTATTTTACAGATTGGCGCGCGCCCGTTGTCCGGAGGCTCGTTCAAGGCGGGTCCAACCTCCAGGAGGTATTCCTTTTGCTTTGCAACCGGGTTGTAGCGTACTATAAATACACTTAAGCCGCCGGTCAGTTCCCCGCACAGACCGGCGTAAATATTGCCGTCCCTGCCGGTTGTTATCGACCATAACGTTTCGTGAGATGGAAGTTCTGAAAAAATTACCGATTTCAACATAATTGTTATTACCGCTCCCGCTTGTTTAAAACATTTCTCAAGTCATGAACCACAAATATATCGTTTCTTTCCAGCCGTTTGTTTCTGTCGATTATCACGGTATGTTCGATTCCGGCTTTGCGAGGCATTTCGCAGTCGGATTCGATATCGTCTCCGATAATCAGCATTTCTTCCGGTCTGAATTTGCCTACGGCAATCAATTTCTTATAGAAATCCACACTGTTTTTTGGGTATCCGATGGTATCCGGACCGAAAACTTCGCGAAAGTATTCCGAGCGCTCCCAATCGGAAACCCCGCCAGCACAAAGCACGGCATAGGCGCGGCTGCGGTTATTGCTGCTGGTTATATAAAGATCGTATCCTTTCGCTTTCAAGGTCTTGATAAGCTCCACCGCGTCTTCAAAAATATGCAGGAATTCCGCCTGGAATCCGGAGAGTTCGCGCCGGTAAAGTTCCACTGCCACCTTCAGTTCGGACGCGGTCAGAAACGGATTGAAAAAGGCATATTTTTTCTCGGTTTCCAATACCGTTTTCAAGGCTTTTGCATAGCTGGTTTTTTCGCTCCGGCAAACGATTCCGGCCAGAACATACTCAAAATAGCCAACGTCACTATACCCCAGGCGATTGACGGCAATGGTATTGTCAATATCGAAGAAAACACTTCTGATGTTCTTGAAATCTGTGATCATAATTCTTTGTCCTCAATCCACTCCCATCAGGGCCATTATTGACGGATGCCGGTAAATGGATTTCCAGCGGCAGTCCGACGGTATTTCATTATTCCTGAGCATTGATTCATAGGGCGGCATCAGCGCGTAATCCCGGACTTCACCGATCGGCGCCAGGCAGAAATCGTCGGTCAGGAACTGAGCGTCATCGGTGACTATTTTCATCGTCATCTCAATATAAAACTGCAACTGCATCGAGTAAACGCATAACGGCCGCAACGCTTTTTCCGCTGCGGCTTCGGTCGGATCGCCGACGACGCCCGCCGGCGTTTTCTTCCATTCCATCCCCTGCGGATAGAACTGATGCCATACGGAAATTCCCGGCGTCAACGCTCCCGCCTTGGTACATGGACTGTATTGCAATGATCCCGCCGGTTCGGTTTTTACGGCATATTCCATCTTGAAAGTATTGCCTGGCCCGGTGGCCATCTGATACGAAAGTTCCGCCTCGTCGGCATGAATGAACGGCGTTTTGAATTTACAGTTCCTGTGCCGCGGGTCGAAACCTTTCATCTGCCAGGTGTACCATTCCGTTTCCATAATTAAAGCCGGACACCCCGTCGTTTTGCCGAATTTATGGATGGCGTGCTGGTTCACATACTCCTGTCCATGGTTCTGTAAGTTTATTATACTCCTAAAACCCATATTGTAAAGACCGATCATATTCCAGAATAAAGTGTTGATATGGGTTTTCTCCGGGATGATCGTGGTTCCGGGCATATAACAGTGATGGGCCGGATGCGACCCGGCGCCGGTCGGAAAGGCCAGCATGACCCCGGTTTTTTCGCGCATAGCGTAAGCAATCGACAGGCATTGATGCCCGTCTTGGAAAAGATTACTGACCGCCCCGTGCAGTTCCATCGAACCGGTAACGAAGATCACGCTCCGGGTTTTGAGGATTTCCGGATAAACGTCGCCGAACGGTGCATGGCAGAAGAAATATTTCGGATTGTGTAAACGGTTCGGCTGCGGATAGCCGTAATATTCATTTACGGCTTTTATATCTTCATCCGAAAATTCGTCGTAACCATGATTCAAAATATATTCATAAGGGCTGATGCAGTTTTCTTTTTTAAATTCCGTTTCCGCTTTCGCCAGAAGTTCTTTCACCAGTTTTTCGCCTTGGTCATACAATTTGCTCATTATTTGATCTCCGGTTTGTTTTATGCGATGTTCGCGATTATTTCCTTTAAATGACCTATACTTATTTCTGCCGCCTTGTCCGCGCTCGGCAGCGGCAGCATTTCCATTGAAATATAACCATTGTAACCGGCTTGGAACAAAAGGCGGACAATATCCGGAAAGCCGATATGACCGGAGCCCGGCGCGTGCCGGTTGCTGTCGGCAAAATGCACATGCCCGATATGTGGCAAAGCTTTGACGATGCTGCCGAAAAACGATTGTTCTTCAATGTTCATATGGAAAGTGTCTATCAGCAGTTCCAAATTTTCATAACTCAGCTCTTTTATCAGCGCAATGCCTTCGGCGACATTGTTTACGAGTGAACTTTCATACCGGTTCAACGGTTCCAGAAAGAGCTTTACGTTTTTCGCCCGGGCGTATTTCCCGCATTCACGCAAGGCCTTTTTCATCAGTTCCTCTTTGGCCCGGTTAAGCTCCGCGTCCGGACTGCCCCGGCCGCGGATCAAACCGATAATGACATTGGTTTTAAATTTTTCCGCCAGGTCAATATGGGATTTTATTCGGTCAAGCGCCGCGCGCCGGATTTTGCTTGAGTCTGCGGTAAAACTCAATCCCTCCTCGACCAAAGCCTGCCCGGTGCCGATTGCCGGAACTTCAAGGCCATATTTATCCAGCAGTTCTTTTATTTTTGAAACGTCGAGCAGTTCCGGCTCTCTTACCGCGAGTTCGACTCCATCATAGCCGAGGGCTGCGGCCTGCCGCATACCCGCTTCGAGGTTCTCGTCATAGCGCAGGGCGGAAAACTTTGTCGGCTGCGTGGATATGACTATTCCAAGTTTCATTTTCGATCCGTTGTCAAGGCTCGATTACGACTTTCATTGTATCCGGTTCAAACGAACGTCTGAGTCCGGCCTCGGCGTCTTCGATTTTATAACGGTGCGTCACGAATTTCCCGAACGGGAAAATCCCGGCATATTTTTCCATGAGTTTAATACTCTGTCCGTAATGGGTAAACGGGTGGTTGGTCACCCCGAACAGCCTCACGTTCTTGGCGCAGAGATGGCGGTTGATATTGATTTCAGTAGTTCCGGTATCCACGAAATTGCCCGCTTCGATATAAGTTCCGCCCTTGCGCAGCATGTCCAGCCCCTCGATCACTGCATGCGGCGAACCCGTGCATTCCACCACCAGGTCGGCGCCGCGGCCGTGAGTAAGTTCCCGGACTTTCGCGATCCGTTCCTCACGGCTGGTTTTAGCGATATTCAACGCCTGGTCGGCGGTAAATTCCCGCGCCATGTTCAGCCGGAAGTCCGACTTATCGATCGCAATGATCTCTCCGGCCCCGAGAATTCTGCTTTTGACCAGACTGGCCAGTCCCATCGGCCCTACGCCCTGGATAACGACCGTGTCGGCGACGCCGAACCCTTCATGGGCCAGCGAATACGCTTCTTTGGCCCGGTCAACCGCGAAACTCACGGTGAACAGTTCGGAAAGCACTCCGACTTCCGGCGGCATGTCGTCCGGTATTTTGTAGACAAAGGTATTCGGCATAATGTACATGTATTCGGCCCATCCCCCGAATAAATACGGCGGCTGCGTCGACGGAAAAGCATTGCCGTAAGCTTTCATGTGCTCACACCAGGGATAGCCGAAAGTGTTCCGGCAGTACCAGCACTTGCCGCAGACCATGTCGGGCGACATCGTTACCCGGTCGCCGGCTTTCAGCTTCTTCCCGTAAAATTCCATTTCCTGCGTGGCTTTGGAACCGATTTCGGCGACGATGCCGACGTTTTCATGGCCGGGAATGATCGGGAACGGCGTATCCGTTTCAGCGGCGGTACCGGCGTATTGTTTGCTCCGCCCTTCAAAAGTGTGTTTGTCGGTGCCGCAAACTCCGGACATTTCCATTTTCAGGATCATCGCACCGGCATCCTTAAGTTCCGGATAAGGAAATTCCTGGGTTCTGATTTCGCCGGGTTTGACCATCACCGCGGCTTTTACTTTCCGTGCCATTTTTTCCATCCTCACATTAAAGCGGTTATTTTGCATTCTTTCCGGTCATCCCGGAGCATGACAATATGTTCCGGAACTTGTTCCAGGGAAATCTTCTTCGTGCACAGCGGCGTCATATCCATTCCCGCCGCCATCGCCGAAATCACCCGCGGAAAAGTCCCGTGCCCGGAATGTCCCTGAGCTCCGATGATTGACGCGCGCCTGACCTGGAGCACTTCTCCGGTGACCGGGATTTTGGCATCCGCCCGGGCAACGACTATAACTTTGGCGTTGAGCGTCTTGCCCTCCCAGACGGTATTTTCGATATCGGCGAAAACCAGGTTCGGCAGGCCGGTGGCTTCGAGGTAAAGGTCCGCCCCCATGCCGTCGGTGATTTCCAGCACCCGCTGAGTAAAGTTTTCCCGTCGCGGGTCGATGATATGGGTAGCTCCCATTTTCATCCCGAGTTCGGCGCGTTCCGGCTGGGTTTCGGAAAGAATTAAGTTTGCGGCTCCGGCGCGTTTCAGGATTGCCGCCGCCGCCAGACCGACCGGCCCGCCGCCGAGGATCACGACGTTATCCCCGACCCGGATGCCGCCGCCGCGTTCGATCACCGCGTTGTAAGCCACTGAAGTCGGTTCGACCAGGCTTCCGGCGATAAACAGCGCTTCGTCGCTTCCGTAAACTTTTTTCAGCGACTCCAGGTTCCATAGATACCTGGCATTTACCGCTGCGTATTTCGTAAACGCTCCGTCTACGCTGAAACCGATTTCCTGCAGCGCTTCGCAATGGTTCGGGTAACCGTCAGCGCAAGGCTTGCAGTAAGAGCACCAGAACATTTCTTCGGCGCAGACCGCCTCGCCGCCCTGATATCTTCTGCCGGTGCGCTTGTCAACCGCCCGGGCTCCGGCTTCCACGACCACCCCGGAAAACTCATGCCCCAGCACTACCGGAAACGCGGTCAGGCCGGGATAATAGATATAACCGTCAGCGTCCGGCTGCGCCATATGGACGTCACTGCCGCAGATGCCGCAGGCTTTGATTTCGATCAATACCTCCTCATCACCTATCCGCGGAGTTTTTACCTCCTGAATTGAAAGTTGCGGATTCCTCCACACCCGGCTGCCAAGGTAGGTCAATTTCCCTTCAATATCCTTGCCGCCAAGTTTGAATTCCGGTTTCGGCGACCATTCAGCCGATAAAACAACTGCTTTCATATAACCCTCGTTTTTAGTTATTGATGTAACCTGTATCTATCTTGTATCATCAAGATAAAAAAATTATTTTATTTCAGCGCATGAATCGCGGATAATAATTTCCGTATCCAGTACAACTTTGGCTGTTTTTTCATGGCTTTTATCCCGGACTTTTTCCAGCAGGATTTCAAACGCCTTTGAACCGATGTCCTTTTTCGGTTGCCGTACCGTCGTAAGCGGCGTTTCCAGAAGCGAAGAAAATTTAAGATCATCAAAACCGGCTACCGAAATATCATCGGGAACTTTAAGTCCCGCAGCTTTGATTGCCTGCATCGTCCCGATCGCCTGGTAATCATTTCCGGCAAAAACCGCCGTTGGCGGGTCCTGCAAAGCAAGGAGTTGCCGCATGTTCTCATAGCCGCCCTGCCGGTCGGGCTCAAAACGGTCATTGTCGTTCAGGTGTATTTCCATGTTGATCCGCTTCACATATTCCGGCCTATAGACAATCCCGGCGGAAGCCAACGCATCCCGGTAGCCTTCCAGGCGTTCATCATTGGCGCTGCCTTCCGTGCCGTAGAGATGCGCGATTTTCCGGTGTCCGAGCTCGATCAGATACCTGGTCATTGCAAACGCGCCTTGCCGATTATCGACGACCACGTAATCCGTGTCAAAATCCTTGAAATACCGGTCGATGAGTACGAACGGGATTTTAGCTTCTTTCAGCCGGTAGATAACGTCGATGTTGGCCTTGCCCCAATTCGGAAAAATAATGGCCCCGTCAACCTGATGTTGAATGGAATATTCAATATTGACGTTTTCTTTTTCAACGCTGCCGTTGGAACTCTGTATTATGAGGTTGCAGTTCGAACGATTGGCCGCTTCCTGCAATCCTTTGCAGATTTCAGCAATGAATATGTCGTCAATGTCCGGAACAATAAACGCCAAGGTGAATTGACAGATACTCAGAGTTCCCCGCGGGTTTTTAACGCCGGCAACAAAAGTGCCTTTCCCCGCCATCCGGTAAAGCAATCCCTTTTCCACCAGGTTGTCGAGGGCTTTCCGGGAAGAACGCCGGCTGATATTGTATTTCCGGCTGATCTCATTTTCGGACAGAATGCAGTCATGGGGTTTGAGCACGCCGCTGCGGATTTGATCGATCAGATCGCCCTCAACCCCGGAATACACATAAGTAACGTCCCGTTTCAATCCCTGCATCTGCTGTTTCCTGAAAAAATTTGACCAGCCGCCCTATAATAAAATAAGATTATTCTTGTTACAGACCTGTTATTTATAATAGCACATACAACGGATTTTGTCAATAGATTTTTCGCGAAAACCGGTAAAATAATCCGAAAATTTGCTGCCTTATCCCCGCTGGCAAAAGCAGATTTCGCCAGTCCGTCTTCTCGCCGGTTTCAAATAAAAATCCGATGCTTATTTGCAATCAAGGACATTCCGGTATATTTTACTGCTTGCCGTATTAACCCTAGTAATAAAGAAGGAAATCTGAACCATGTCAGTCATTTATGATATTCATGCCCGTGAAATTATCGATTCCCGCGGTAATCCCACCATCGAAGTGGAAGTCGAACTGGACAGCGGCGTTATCGGCTCGGCGGCAGTGCCGTCCGGAGCTTCAACCGGCGAAAACGAAGCCCTCGAACTGCGCGACGGCGATCCGAAGCGCTTCGGCGGCAAAGGTGTTCTCAAAGCGGTTGAAAACGTCAACGAAAAAATTTTCCCCGAGCTGGAAGGGATGAATGTACTGGATCAGGTCGGCATCGACCAGATCATGCTGGATCTGGACGGTACTCCGACTAAAAGCAAACTCGGCGCCAACGCCATTCTCGGGGTTTCGCTGGCCTGTGCCCACGCCGCTGCGAATTACCTTGAAATGCCGCTTTTCCGCTACATCGGCGGCGTCAATGGCAAAATCCTGCCCGTTCCCATGATGAACATCATCAACGGCGGTTCCCATTCCGACGCCCCCATCGCCTTTCAGGAATTTATGATCCGTCCGGTTGGCGCGCCGTCTTTTCGGGAAGGCATCCGCATGGGCGCTGAAGTTTTCCATAGCCTGAAAAGCATCATCAAAGGCAAAGGCCTGAGTACTGCCGTCGGCGATGAAGGCGGTTTTGCTCCGAATTTCTCCGGCGGTACTGAAGAAGCCCTTGACAGCATCATCGCCGCGATCGACAAGGCGGGTTACAAACCCGGCAAAGACGTAACTATTGCGCTGGACTGCGCCGCATCCGAATTTTTTGCCGGCGGCGTTTACAACTATACCAAATTCGAAGGGCCCAACGGGGCGAAACGCACTGCGGTCGAGCAAGCTGAATACCTGGCTGAACTCATCGCCAAATATCCGATCGATTCGATCGAGGACGGCATGGCTGAAGACGACTGGGACGGCTGGACAGTCCTCACCGAGAAAATCGGCAGCAAATGCCAGCTGGTCGGCGACGACGTTTTTGTGACCAATGTCGAATATCTGAAAAAAGGCATTGAACTGGGCGCCGCCAACTCCATTTTGATCAAAGTCAACCAGATCGGTACGCTGACCGAAACCCTGGATGCGATCGAAATGGCTCACAAAGCCGGCTACACCGCGGTAATTTCCCATCGTTCGGGTGAAACCGAGGACACCACCATCGCCGATATCGCAGTGGCGGTCAATGCCGGGCAAATCAAAACCGGTTCCATGTCCAGAACAGACCGAATCTGCAAATACAATCAGTTGCTGCGGATTGAGGAAATGCTCGGGGACAGCGCCAAATACGGTTGCTGAGCGGTCATTTACGGAAAATGATGTTAGGGGAAAGGTTGCTTCTTTCCCCTGATTTTTTATCCCAATTTGCAATTTTGGTTCTTTTGAGCGGCGGGCTACGATGCCCCCCGTTGAGGTTTGATACTATCGCTTAGATTATACCGAATTGCATAATAGCTAGAATGTGTTCACACTATTGAAATATCTTGAGATCGTGCTATATTGTCTGCATGGAACTCAATCAAGCACAATTCGATAAAATTGCGAAATATTTACCGCGCTAGCGCGGTAATGTGAGCATGAGCAATCTCCAACTGGTGAATGCGATCTTGATGGTGTCTTGCAACGTCTTTTTGAAGGACTCCAGCAAGAAAATATTATCTGCATCCGGATGGAGGCGATATGTCTGGACAGTACGAGTGTCAAAATGGTACCGGGGCTTTAAAAAAAGCGGAAAGCAGAGTATTGGACGCTCTCGAGGAGGACTCACGACAAAGATTCATATGGTCACCGCATCTGACCGTTCGGCGGTTTCGTTCTCACTCTCTTCGGGAAATGCCGCGGATGCGCCGGAAGGACGAAAGTTGCTGAATTTTACGCCGGCAAACAAAGCGCATCGCTACCTGATTATGGATCGAGCGTATGAAGGAGATGAAACCCGGGCGCTTGCGATTGACTTGGGATGGAATCCCGTGGTTCCTCCGAAGCAAAATCGAAAAGAGCCCTGGGAGTACGACCGAAAAACATATATACTCTTTTAGTTTAATAATTTAACTTCTTTAAATATATCAAAACGACATGTTAATAGTGTTTCCAGCTCATGCAAAACCTCCGTTGTTTGATTTTCAATACAGTCTATTATCGCCTGCTTAAAC